>NZ_JBVIBK010000008.1:0-302846 GCF_055573455.1 Streptomyces sp. NPDC030183 | reverse complement strand
GTACACGGGTCAGGGCCCGGCACGCCGAGAGCACGCACCTGACGCCGCGGGGCCGCCCTCCGGGCGACGGCGGGAATTTGACGACAGGGCCTAGGACGCGGTGGCGTCGAGGACCTGCATGCGGGCGTCCAGCAGGGCGGCGGCGGTGAAGAGCTCCACGCCGACCGTGATGGCGTGTTCGTCCGCGTCGAAGTCGCCCTGGTGGAGGTCGCGGACCGTGAGGTCGCCCGGTCGGCGGACACCCAGGCGGGCCATCGCGCCCGGGACGTGCTCCAGGTACCAGGAGAAGTCCTCGCCGCCGAGGCTCTGCTCGGTGTCCTCGACGGCCGTGGCGCCACGGCGGGCGACCATGGCGTCGTGGATCAGCTCGGTGACGACGGGGTCGTTGACGACCGGCGGGACGCCCCGGACGTAGTTGATCTCGGACTTGGCGCGGTGCAGGGTCGCGACCTCGGCGATCGCCTCGTGCACCAGGTCGGGCGCCTGCCGCCAGGCGTTGATGTCGAGGCAGCGCACGGTGCCGGACAGCTCGGCGTGCTGCGGGATCACGTTCGGGGCGTGGCCCGACTCGACGCGGCCCCAGGTCACGGAGAGTCCGCTGCGGGCGTCGACCCGGCGGGCGACCAGCGCCGGCACGTCGGTGACGACGCGGGCGGCCGCCGTGACGAGGTCGGTGGTCAGATGGGGGCGGGCGGTGTGGCCGCCGGGGCCGTCGAGGGCGATCTCCAGGCGGTCGCAGGCCGAGGTGATGGGACCGTGACGCAGCCCGATACGGCCGGCGTCGACCCTCGGGTCGCAGTGCACGGCGATGATCCGTCCGACGCCTTCGAGGGCGCCGCTCTTGATCACGTCGCCCGCGCCGCCGGGGAGGACCTCTTCGGCGGGCTGGAAGATCAGCCGTACGGGTCGCGGCAGCTGCCCCTTGCGGTGCAGGTCGGCGAGGACGAGCCCGGCGCCGAGCACGACGGTGGTGTGCACGTCGTGGCCGCAGGCGTGGGCGCGGTCCGGGACGGTGGAGCGGTACTCGCAGTCCACCTTGGTGTCGGGGATGGGCAGCGCGTCGATGTCGGCGCGCATCGCGAGGCGGGGACGGCCACCGTCCCAGTCGCCGATGTCACAGATGAGTCCGGTTCCGCTGTCGAGCACACGCGGGCGGAGCCCCGCCTTCTCCAGGCGGGCCTTGATCGCGGCGGTCGTGCGGAACTCCTGGTTTCCGAGCTCCGGGTGCATGTGCAAGTCGCGGCGGAACGCGACGAGTTCGGCACGCAGGGCTTCGGGCAGGGTGCCGGGGAGGGCGGCTTCGGCTTCCCCTGGCAGATCGGCCTCGGACTCTCGGGACATCAGTTGGTTCACCCTCTGAAGGGTAGGGCGATCAGGCGACCATCTAACCCTCGATCAACAAAAAATCAGCCCGTAAGGGGAAGATTTCTGGCCGCCCAACGCATACGTATGGGCAGGGATGGGTAAACCCGTCCGTCTTCGGAGCGGGCAGACCTCATGGACGGGACGCGATCGACGCGGCGCCGACGGCGCGACCCACCGGGATGACCGGGGCGTCCCTCCGGGAACGCCGGGGGTTGCCCGCGAATCCCTTCGTCCAAACGTCCGGGGGTACCCGAACGATTCCCACGTTCCACGGATACCACGTTCCGGGCGCTCTGATGTGCTGAATCCGTCCCCGTTGGGTGACTGTTCGACTA
Source organism: Streptomyces sp. NPDC030183 (assembly GCF_055573455.1). NCBI lineage: Bacteria > Bacillati > Actinomycetota > Actinomycetes > Kitasatosporales > Streptomycetaceae > Streptomyces > Streptomyces sp. NPDC030183. The sequence continues at coordinate 301,146 of NZ_JBVIBK010000008.1, read as the reverse complement.
CGGTGGGCGAGATTCACCTGGTACGGGGCCCGGACGTGAGATGGGGAGGAATGGGGCGACGGTGACCAGGGTCACGCCGGGGCGGCGTGGGGGTGGTGGCGGTCCGAGGCGGGTGGGTGACCGCGGGTGGCCACGGTGACGCCGGGCGCTGAGGTGGGCGGGACGGCACCTTGGGGTGCGTCGGGGGTTGGCCGATAGTCGTCCATGGCGGCGTCGGGCGGGGCGAACTCGGACGGGCAAGGTCGGGCAGTCCCGGACACGTACGTACGTGCTCCCAGGTGGACCGGGAACGCCGCGTGGACGAGGAAGGCCGTCACGGCGAGGAAGCCGTCACGGACGGGGAAGCCGTCCCGGGCGTGGCAGGGGTCGCCGTGACGCCGCGCGGTTGCCGTGGCGCTGCGGCGTCCCTCACTGCTCCCCGTCCGGCCCCGTCGCCTGTCCGGCCGCCCCACTCGTGCCTCCGGCCGCTCCCGATGCCCTCCCGTGCGCCAGGAGGAGGGCCGTGAGGGTGGCCGCCAGGGCTGTCAGGGCGGCCAGCGCCGGGATCAGGGTCACCGCCGGGCCCGCCGCCAGGCAGACCGTGCCGCCGATGACGAGGGACGGGGAGCGGCGGCCGGTCGAGCGGAGCAGGATCGCGGCCGAGCCGAGGAGGAAGAGGCCCGCTCCGCCCGCGAGGGCCCAGGCCGGCATGCCGTGCAGCGGCTCGGTCAGGCCGTAGTGGCCGGTGTCGGCGACCTGCTGGAGTGTCTTCTTCATGCCCAGGGCGGTGATCACCACGCCGGCCACCAGCGGCAGGTGGAGGAACGTGTAGACGTCGCGGGCCAGGACCGTGCGGGCGTCGCCGGTCAGGTCGGCCAGGCGGTGCTCCGGAGGCTCGCTCACGCCGTGGAAGTACAGGCGCCACAGCGCGGCCGCGACCAGCAGACCGAGGGACGCCGCGACGAGCACGGGGACCGTCACGGGGTAGCCGGTCACGCCGACGCCGATCGCGACGATCGACTCGCCGAGCGCGATGATCACGATCAGGCCGTGGCGTTCGGAGAAGTGCGCGGGGGAGGCGACCTTCCAGCCCGACCTGCCGGTGACGAAGATGCCCGCGTAGTCGATCGCGACGGCGGACAGCCAGATCAGGATCTGCGGCACGCCCTCGAAGGCCGCGCCCAGCAGCAGCAGCGCGAACGGCGGCAGGACCGACAGCAGGGCCGTACGGCGCAGGGTGGCGCGCAGGGCCTGGTCGTCCGGGTCGGAGATCCAGTACGTCGTCAGGTGCAGGACGCGGACCGCGCCGTAGCAGAGCACGAAGAGCAGCGGGGCGGGGAGGCCGCCCGGGGCGTCGCCGTAGACCTCGGGGACCGTCAGGGAGACGATCAGGACCACGGCCATCACCGACACCAGCACCGCGAACATGCCGCCGGAGTCGGCGCGGACGACGTTGCCGAGCCAGGCGAAGCAGCACCAGCACCACCACAGCAGGGCCAGGACGACCATGCCGCCCAGCAGGCGCAGGGCGGTGGGGTCGTCCGCCATCAGGGCGGTGACCTGGGTGATCGCGTAGACGAAGACCAGGTCGAAGAAGAGTTCGGCGGGGGTGACCTTGTGGCCGTCCGCCGTCGGTGTCAGCCGGACGCGTTCGCCGTGTGTCGTCACTGGTTCCCAACTCCCCCCATGGGTGCGGCACTTCGCCCGCACCCCGTCCACGCGGCACGATAACCGGGGAAGCCCGTGCTCCGGATACGCCGGCACCACGGGGTGCGGGGTCCCCAGGCCGACAGGGCCTACGGCACCGCCTGGATCGGTGCCACCGACGACAGGCGGTGTACGTCCCTCGCGGTGCCCGTCACTCCGGACAGGAAGCCCTGGGCGCGGGGGGAGGCCGTCTCGGTGAGCCAGCTGGGGTCGATGTCGCAGACGGCGACGCGTACGTCCGTGCCCGCCAGGGCGAGCGGCAGGGTGTGGACCACGGTCGACGGGAAGCTGAGGATGGTGCGGCCGATGGGGCCGCGGCGGGCGATCAGTTCGAGGGGGAGGTCGGGGCGCACGATCTCCAGGCCCGTCTCGGCCGCGAGGGTGTGGAGCTTGTCGGTGCTCTCGCGGCGGTGGGCGAAGTAGCGGGTCGCGCCGTGCGCCTTGGCGAGGGAGCGGACGGCTTCGAGGTAGCGGTCGCCGTCCACGACGCCGGTCTCCACCAGGGACGTGCCGACGAGGTCCGCGCCCTTGGTGATGCGGGGCGGGCCGAAGCGGGCCCGGGTCCAGGCGAAGTCGTTGGCGGTGACGGTGACCCCGTCGGGGGCCTCGTCGATCGGCATGGAGGAGAAGACCTCGACGCGCCGGCCGGCGGTCGGGGTGAGCCGTCTGCGGGCCTTGGCGGAGACCGGGGCGAAGACCAGGTCCCGGGGGCCCGGGCGGCCGCCCTTGCGGTGCCAGCGGACCAGGCGTTCGCCGCGGGCCAGCTGGGAGACGAACTCCATGGTGGCGGTGCCGTCGTCGACCACGACGACGTCCGGTGCCCTGGTGATCGTCAGGAGGAGCTGGACGTAACGGGAGAAGGGGTCGCCCAGGACGACGCGGCGGGCGGCGCGCAGCAGCGGGGCGAGCCCGCCGACGGTGCGGAACGGGGCCACCGTGCCGCCGCGCGCCTCCTCCCAGCGCACCTCGTGGCCCTCGTCCCGCGCCAGCTCCGTCATACGGCGCAACTGGCCCCGGGTCATGGGGTCGTTGGGCGACAGGACGACCAGGACGAGTCCCGTGCCGGACGCCCCGGGCGACGGTCGCACGCCGTAGGAGGCGGCGAGGCCGGAGGGCGCCCCCGGCTCGGAGGCCGGCCCCGCGCCGGGGGCCTGGCGCGTGCCGAGGGCGTGGGCGTGGGCCCACTCCAGCACGTTCAGGAGCTGTACCGGGCTCTCGACGAAGGCGAGAGTGTGGGGGCCGGCGGTTCCGGCGCGGGGGCTCATCGACGTTCGACCGTCGCTTCCCTTGGTGGGTGGGAGGTGGGTGTCAGACGCCGACCGGCTCGCCCGCCGCCGCCGCGATCTCCGCCTCGGCGACGACGCCGGTGACGCGGCGCAGCTTCTTCATGGGGCCGAGCTCGGAGTCGTAGACCTTCTTGACGCCGTCGCCGAGGGACGCCTCGATGGTGCGGATGTCGCGGACCAGGCGGGTCAGGCCCTGCGGCTCGACGGAGGCGGCCTGGTCGGAGCCCCACATCGCGCGGTCGAGGGTGATGTGGCGCTCGACGAAGGTGGCGCCGAGGGCGACCGCGGCGAGGGTGGTCTGCAGGCCCGTCTCGTGGCCGGAGTAGCCGATCGGGACGTTCGGGTACTCGGCCTGGAGGGTGTTGATGACGCGGAGGTTCAGCTCCTCGGCCTTCGCCGGGTACGTCGAGGTGGCGTGGCAGAGCAGGATGTTGTCCGAGCCGAGGACCTCGACCGCGTGGCGGATCTGCTTCGGGGTGGACATGCCGGTGGAGAGGATGATCGTGCGGCCCGTGGCGCGGAGCGCGCGGAGCAGCTCGTCGTCGGTGAGGGAGGCGGAGGCCACCTTGTGGGCGGGGACGTCGAACTTCTCCAGGAAGGCGACGGCCTCGGTGTCCCACGGGGAGGCGAACCAGGCGATCCCCTTCTCCTTGCAGTACGCGTCGATCTGGCGGTACTCGTCCTCACCGAACTCCACGCGGTGGCGGTAGTCGATGTAGGTCATGCGGCCCCAGGGGGTGTCGCGCTCGATGTCCCACTGGTCGCGGGGGGTGCAGATCTCGGGGGTGCGCTTCTGGAACTTGACGGCGTCGCAGCCGGCCTCGGCGGCGACGTCGATCAGCTTGAAGGCGTTGTCCAGCTCGCCGTTGTGGTTGATGCCGATCTCGCCGCAGATGTACACGGGCTGGCCGGGGCCGGCGATGCGCTCGGTACCGAAGGTGCGGAGGCGGGAGTTGATGGCAGACATGGCGACGTGTTCCTTACTTGTCGAGGGGGTCGAGAGAGTCGAGAGAGGGACCGAGGATCCAGCCGGCGATCTCTCGGATCGCGCCTTCGCCACCGGGGACGGTGGTGACCGCGCGTGCGGCGCCGCGCACGACGTCGTGGGCGCTGCCGACCGCCACGGGCCAGCCCACGAGGGCGAAGCACGGGAGGTCGTTGACGTCGTTGCCGACGTAGAGCACGCGCTCGGGCGCGATGCCCTGTTCCTCGCACCACTGCTTCAGGGCGAGGTCCTTCCGGTCGATGCCGTGGAGCACCGGGATCTGCAGCTTCCGGGCCCGGGCGGCCACGACCGGGTTCTGTTCCGTGGACAGGATCAGCATCTTCAGGCCGCTCCTGCGGAGGGCCGCGATGCCGAGTCCGTCGCCGCGGTGCACGGAGACGAACTCCCGTCCGTCGGAGTCGATCAGCACCCGGTCATCGGTCTGGGTGCCGTCGAAGTCGAGGACTACGGCGTCGATGTCGTCGTAGGTGGGGAGGGCGCCGGGCCGGTTCGCGTCGAAGAGCGGCGCGAGGGCCTGGGCGCGGGCGAGGTCGTGCGGGTCGTCGATCTCCAGGACCCGGGCGGGGTCGGTGCGGACGAGTTCCGTACGGCCGAAGAAGCGGTGCTGGTGCTTGCGGAGTCCGGCGGCGTCCATGGCGTACGCGGCGCCGGTCTCCAGCAGGTCCTGGGGGCGGTCCTGGCGGCGGGGGCGGAACGACTTGTCGTGGTTGACGCCGTAGCCGCCGACGGTGTCCGCGTCGTTCGCCACCAGGTCGTCCGTCGTGATCGCGGTCGGGTCCGTGCGGGCGGCCTCGCCGGCGGCGAGCTCGTCCGCCGTGTCGCGCCAGATGAAGCCGTGGAACGGGGCGACCGTCAGGGCCGTGTCGGCGCCGTGCTCGGCGACGGCGCGGGCCACGCCGTCGATGTCCTCGCGGAGGATGAACGGGCTGGTGCACTGGACGAGGAGGACCACGTCGACGGCGGCGCCGTGGAGCGCCTCGTGGGCGTCGAGGGCGTGCAGGACGGCGGCCTCGGAGGTGGCGGTGTCACCGGCGATGGCGGCGGGCCGCAGGACGACCTCGGCGCCGGACTCGCGGGCGGCGGCGGCGATGGCGTGGTCGTCGGTGGAGACGACGACATCGGTCACCAGCCGGGCTGCCTTGCACTCACGCACCGCGCGGGCCACCAGCGGCACACCGCCGACGGGGGCGAGGTTCTTCGCGGGGACGCCCTTGGAGCCGCCGCGGGCGGGGATGACGGCGAGGACGCGGCGTACGGAGGGCGCTCGGTCCGCTTCCGGGTGGGACATCAGTGGAGCTCCTTGCGGGGAGGACGGGTGGCGGCTCACAGCTCCCCCATCCGCCGGATGACGGGTGCCACGCGCTGCACCCCGTGCCGGTAGGCGCCGCGCGCCGCCCGGCGCACGATCTGCCGTACGGGCCCTGCCTGCCGGTCGGCGGCGGGCGCACCCGGCAGCGGGCTGCCGTCGGGGCCGAGGTGGTGGCGGGCGAGGATGCCGGGCAGATAGCCGGACGCGGTGACGGGGGTGTAGTACGGCGTGAGGGGCGGGAGTTCGGCGGCGGTCAGCTTGGCGATGCGGTCGCGTGCGCCGTCGAAGGCGGTGGCGTACGAACCGTCGGCCCCCACGCCCTGCCGGGCCACCCACTCGGGGTCGGGCGCCGGCTCGTGCCCGGCGTCCAGCTGGTCCCAGGAGGCCAGGCATCCGGAGCCCACGAAGTGGTGGTTGCCGAGCGCCTCCCGGATCCCGAGGTCGGTGAGGACCACGGTGGGGATCCGGCGGTGCAGCGACTCCAGGGCGGCCGTGGAGCTGATGGTGACGAGCAGGTCGGTGGTGTCGAGGACCTCGCCCATGTGACCGTAGACCAGGCGGAAGTTGGACGGCAGATCGGTCTTCTGCGCCAGCTTCTGGTAGGGCAGCTCCTCGATGTGCGTGGTGTGCTCGCCCGGCTTGGAGCGCAGCTTGAGCAGGACCTCGCGGTCCGGGTGCAGCCGGGCGTGCTGGATGAGCCGGTTCAGCAGGTACGTACGGTCCTTGCGGTTGTCCGGGACGGACGGCTGGACGGCGAAGACGACCGTGTAGGGCCGGCCCGCCCGCTCCGCGGAGGGCTCGTACGGCTTACCGCCGAGGAAGGGCAGGGCGACCTCGGTGACCGAGGAGGCGTCGGCGCCGACCCCTTCGTACACGGCCCGGAACCGGTCCGCGTCCTGGCGGGAGTTGGCGAGGACGAGGTCCGCGCCGTGCCGCAGCAGCAGACCGTCGGCGAGCTTCTCGTAGACGACGCCGACATAGCCGGTGACGACCACGGGCCGCCTGCTCCGGGCGCCCCAGGCGTGCCGCAGTCCGTGCAGCATCGCCTGGACGCCGCCGCCCACCAGGGCCAGCACGATGACGTCGTACGACTCGGCCGCCTCCGGCGTGCCCAGGGCGCGCAGGAACTCGACGCCGGTCACCTCGCGCAGGGAGTCGGGACGGACGCCGACCTCCTGGAGCTGGCGGGCGGTCGGGGTGGCACGGCCGCGCAGGAGGAAGCCGTCCAGGCGGATGTCCGCGCCCTCGGGGGTGAGGCGCTTCGCGGTGAGCGCGCCCCACTTCCACCGGGTGTCGGAATCGGCGAGGACGGCGACTCGCAGGCTGTTCGTAGCACTTGCTGGCACGTCGAAGACGCTAGGAAGGGATTCCGTTGATCGGCCCAACCCGAATGCAACAAAGGGTTAACAGCGCGTCGACGAATGGCGAATCGGGCCGTGGAACACCGGGAAATGCGCCTGGTTCACGGTACCGCCACGCGTCGTTCACCTGGCATCAAGCGGGTGGTCAAGACGAATGCCGGAGGGCCGCCTAACGTCACAGGGGTGGTCAAGCTCTCCGTCATCGTGCCGTTCTACAACGTGCAGCAATACGCGCCCGACACCCTGAAGAGCCTCAGGGCCAACGCGCGTGAGGACTTCGAATTCATTCTCGTCGACGACTGCTCGCGCGACGAGACACCGGACATCCTCGCGCGCGCGGAGCGTGAGCTGCCGGGCGCCGTGTATGTCAGACACGAGCAGAACGGAGGACTGGCGACCGCGCGCAACACGGGTATCGACAAGGCCCGTGGCGAGTACCTGACGTTCCTCGACGGGGACGACTGGCTCGCCCCCGGCTACTACCCGCAACTTCTCTCCGCCATCGAGGAGTTGGGGTGCGACTTCGTCCGCACGGACCATGTCCAGTGCACCGCGCGGGCCCGTTCGGTCCACCGGGTGCCCAACGGGCGGCGGGGCGTGGTGACGAACCCGCGTGACGCGATCCTGCCGGCGGACCGCTCCACCTCCGTCGACTACGCGTACGCCTGGGCGGGCGTCTACCACCGCCGGCTGGTCGATCGAGGGCTGCTGCACTTCACCCACGGGCTGCGGACGGCGGAGGACCGGCCCTGGATCTGGAAGCTGCACCGGGAGGCTGAATCCTTTGCGACGGTGGGGCTGCTGGGTGTCTTCTACCGGCGCGGAGTGGCCTCTTCGCTGACTCAGATCGGTGACGTGCGCCAACTCGATTTCATTCGCGCATTCGACCAGGTCATCGCGGAAACAGCGAAGGACCGGGACGCGGACAAACTCCTCCCCAAGGCCGTGCGCACATATTGCGCGATTATCTCCCACCATTTGGGATCCATCGAAAGGTTCGAGCCGGCGGTGGCACGGAAACTCAAGTCGATGAGCGCGGTCGCGTTGCGCCGAATGCCGCAGGACGTACTGGACGAGGCGCTCGACTCCATGGACGTCCAGCGCGCCACACGACTGCGCCGGCTGCGCCGCCGTCCCGCCCCGACGGGGGTCGCCGCGTGACCACGCAGATCTTCATGGCGTCCACGCTGTACGGCACGGCCACCCTGGCCGCGGCCCTGGACACCGAGTGCTTCCGCCCGGCCGGCCGGCGCATTCTGCTGATCTCCAACAACGCGGGGACACCGGAGACGGCCCCCGCCCTGGACGAGATGCCCGGCTTCGAGCGGCTCCGCGCCCGCTTCGACGACGTCATCTCCTGGAACGAGACCATCTCCCCGTTCCACCCGGGCGGCTGGTCGCCCCGCATGGACGACGTGCCCCTGTGGGAACGGCATCTGCGGCTGCTGTGGGGCCTCGGTGACGACGACGTCGAGCTGGCGGTGGAGTCCATCCAGGTCCACCCGGCGCTCGGCTTCACCCAGATCTTCACCGGCGCGCCCGTCACCGTGTACGCGGACGGCCTGATGAGCTACGGCCCCACCCGCAACAAGATCGACCCGCTGGTCGGCACCCGGATCGACCGCGTCCTCCATCTGGACCTGGTGCCGGGCCTGGAGCCGCTGCTGCTCACCGAGTTCGGCGTTCCGGCGGAGATCGTGCCGACGGACGCCTTCGTGAAGGTCCTCGCGGAGCTGGTCGACACCGGTGACGCGCTGCCCGCCGTCGAGGAACCGGCGCTGCTGCTCGGCCAGTACCTCTCCGCGCTCGGCATCCTCACCGCCGAGGAGGAGGAGGACCTCCACGTACGGATGCTGAAGGGCGCGGTGGCCCTCGGCCACACGCGGGTGGTGTTCAAGCCGCACCCCAGCGCCCCGGCGCGCTGGTCGCGCGGGCTGGAGCAGGAGGCCGAGCGGCTCGGCGCCGATCTCACCGTGCTCGACACGCCGGTCCTCGCCGAGGTGCTCTACCAGCGGATGCGTCCGGCGCTGGTGGTCGGCTGCTTCTCCACGGCCCTGCTCACCGCCTCCGCGCTGTACGACCTGCCGGTGGCCCGTGTGGGCACCGGGACCCTGCTGGAGCGGCTCGCGCCCTACGAGAACAGCAACCGGGTGCCGGTCACCGTCGTGGACGCGCTGCTGCCGGATCTGGGCGACCGGGCGGCGGTGGAGGCGCGGAAGCCGGGCATGAGCGTGGCCGACCTCAACCGGCTGGTCCGCGCGGTGGGGTACGCCATGCAGTCCAAGATCTACCCGTCGCTGCGCGCGGAGGCCGAGTCGTATCTGGCGAAGCACCTGAGCACGCACACCCTGCGCTACTTCAAGCGCCGCCGGCTCACGTCGCTCGGGCTGCCCGGCGGCATCCCGGTCCAGCTCGCGTTCATCCCGCGCAACGCCACCGTACGAAGAGTCGCGCGCCGGGCCAGGTCCCTCAAGCGAGCGACCCTGGGGTGAGCGCGGCATGACCGCGAAGAGCACGACGCTTCCGACGCTCTCACCGGAGGCGGGCACCACCCCGAGCACCACGCCTCGCACCGCCCCTCGCACCACCCTGGCCGCGACCCCGGGGACCTCCGCCGCGCGCGGCGGGGCCCGCCCCGCGCCCCGGCTGTACGCCCTCGACGGACTGCGGCTCCTCGCCGCCTTCTCGGTCGCGGCCTACCACTACGGAGGCCGCGACGGGGAGATCGGGAAGGCGTGGGGGGCCTCGCCCGCCGTGCAGTTCCCGACCGCGCACAGCTGGTTCGCGTACGGCTGGGCGGGTGTCCAGGCCTTCTTCGTGATCAGTGGGTTCGTCATCTGCGCGAGCGGCTGGGGCCGTTCGGTCCAGTCGTTCCTCGCGTCCCGCGCGGCCCGACTGCTGCCGGCGTACTGGGCGGCGGTCGTCCTCGTCGCGGCGGTCCTGGCCCTGCCGGGTGTCGCGTTCGCCCGGGTGTCGGCCAGCGAGTTCCTGGTCAATCTGACCATGCTCCAGATGCCGCTCGGCGCGGACCGCGTCCTCGGGGTGTGCTGGACGCTGTGGGCGGAGGTCCGCTTCTACGTCCTGTTCGCGCTGTGCGTCGTCCTGCCCGGGGTGACCCGGAGACGGGTCATCTGGTTCTGCGGCGGCTGGACGCTGGCCGCGACCCTGGCCGAGGCATCGAGGGAACCGTTCCTGCAGTTGGTGCTGATGCCGGAGTACGCGTCGCTGTTCATCGGCGGCATCGGCCTCTACCTGGTGCACCGGGACCGCCGGGACACCGCCGCCTGGCTGATCGTGGGGTTCAGTCTGCTGCTGAGCCAGTACCACACGGTCCGGGACATGTGGCACGCGCCGAACGACGCGTTCTTCTCGTACCGGCCCCAGTGGGGCATCGTCCTCGCCGTCACGCTGGGCTTCGTGGCCGTCGGCGCGGTCGCGCTGGGCCTCCTCGACCGGGTGAACTGGCGCTGGCTGACCACCGCCGGGGCGCTGACGTACCCCTTCTACCTGGTCCACGAGCACCTCGGCTGGCCGGTGGTCCAGGCGCTGCACCAGGGGCTCGGTCTGCCCTCCGCCGTCACGCTCGCGCTCACCGTGGCGCTGATGCTGCTGCTCGCGTGGCTGCTGCACCACGGGGTGGAACGGCCGCTGCAACCGCGGCTGCGCGCGTCACTTCAGGGACGCCGTCGTTGAACGTCGAATTGGCCGAGTGTTCATCCTGGTCAGGGGTTGGAAACGGCCTGCGCGGAGAGGCTCAGCAGCATCCTTGACCGGGTCGGGGGCTTCTCCTAGGTTCCTGGCCCGTTCGCCTGTTCGCCTCGTCGACGCAAGAGAGTCTTCTGTCCTCATGACCTCTGACATGACCTCTGAACAAGGCACGATCCGGCTACCCCGTGAACTCGACGACGTACCCGGCTGGTTCCCGGTGCTCGACCAGCTCCTCTTCAACTGGTTCCTCGACCGGCAGGAGGCCGCGGGCGAGCGGGGCGACCTCCTGGAAGTCGGCGTCTACATGGGCAAGAGCGCCATCTTCCTCGGCCGGCACCTCCAGGAGGGCGAGGCGTACACGGTCTGCGACCTCTTCGAGAGCGACGCACCCGACGACGCCAACGCGGCGGAGGCCACGAAGTCGTACCGCTCGACGCTGACCCGGCGGGCCTTCGAGGCGAACTACCTCGCCTTCCACGACGAGTTGCCCCGCGTCCTGCAGGGCCCCAGCTCGATCGTGCCCGGCGAGGTCAAGCCGCGCTCGTGCCGCTTCGTGCACATCGACGCGTCCCACCTCTACGAGCACGTCCAGGGCGACATCACCGCCGCCCGCGACATCCTCCTCCCCGGGGGCGTCGTCGTCCTCGACGACTTCCGCTCCGAGCACACGCCCGGTGTGTCGATCGCCGCGTGGGAGGCCGTGCTCAACCGGCGTCTGAACCCGATCTGCCTGAGCACCCAGAAGCTGTACGGCACCTGGGACGATCCCGAGCCGTTCCAGGACGCGCTGCTGGAGATGGTGGCCGGGCGCGACGACTGCCACCTCAGCAATCAGCGGGCCGCCGGGCACCGGATCATCCGGCTCAAGTCCAAGGGGATGAAGGCCCCGGCCTTCCCCAGGTCCCGGCACTGGACGGCCCCCGAGCCGGCGGCTGCGCCGGCCGCCCCCGTCGCCGCGCCACCCCGGCCCCGGCCGCCTCGCGGCGGGGCGCGCCGACTGGCCGTGGACCTGTTGCCGCCGGTGGTGACGAGAGCGATACGGCGGGCGCGGGCGGGGAGGGTCCCGGGGAAGTAAGGGCGCCGGAGCGGACGGGCGTTGGGGGGGGCGCGGGCGGGTTCTTCGTCCCTCTGAGGGTGGGTGGGCCTTCGGTGGGAGGCCGCTCCGTGTGGGGGTGACTGCGCGCCGCGTGTGGCTGGTCGCGCAGTTCCCCGCGCCCCTTTCGGGGCTGCGCCCCTCAGGGCCGACCCGCCCCCTCAGCGCGTGTCCCGGCCCCCTGCCGTCCTCATCGTGGCTGCGATGCCCGTCAGGACCGCGTTCAGGCCCTCCTCGAAACCTCGTTCGTGGTCCTGGAAGATCTCCCAACCGGCCTGCGCCGTCAGCGGGAACGCCTCCAGGCGCTCGGCGCGCGCCGCCAGGTCGTAGCCCTCCGCGCCGGCCGCCGGGTCCGGGCCCATGGCCTGTTCCTCGATGACGTAGCCGATCGTGTAGCTGTACGCCGTGAGCCAGGCCCGCGCGGCCGCCGCCGGAGTGAAGCCCGCCGCCGTGAGCATCCGCAGATGCGCCTCCATCGGCTCCGCGTACGACAGGTCGGTGAAGCGGGTCCCGCTGTACACCTTCGCGCCGTCGCGGTAGCGCAGCAGGTGCTCCCGCAGCCCGCGCATCCTCGCCCGCAGCACCTCCTGCCAGCCGGCGGCTCCCGCCGCGCCCTCTGCCGCGCCCTCCGCCGCGCTCTCCCCCGCGTCCGCCGACAGCCGCCCCCAGTCCGCCGCCATCCGCCGGACCATCTCGGTCGCCATCTCGTCCAGCAGGTCCTGCTTGTTCTTGAAGTGCCAGTACAGCGCGGGGGCCTGGACATCGAGTTCCTTGGCGATCGCGCGGAGGCTCAGCCCTTCCAGACCGACCTCGTTCAGCAACCGCAGGGCCGTCTCGGCGACCTGCTTCTTGTCCAGCTTCGGGGATTTCCTGGGAACCACGTTGACAGCTTAACGGCGTTAAGCGCATGCTGTCGCCCGTCGGAACTTAACGCCGTTAAGGAGAGTTCTCGTATGAGGACAGACACGCACACCACGGACGTCCTGATCGTCGGCGCGGGCCCCACCGGTCTCGCCCTCGCCGTCGACCTCACGCGGCGCGGTGTCCGCGCCCTGCTCGTGGAGCGGGCCGGCGCCCTGTTCCCGGGGTCCCGCGGCAAGGGCATGCAGCCACGCACGCTGGAGGTCATGGACGACCTCGGCGTGCTGGACGCGATCCACGCCGCCGGCGGCCCCGCGCCCGTCGGGATGATCTGGAGCCTCGGGCGCCGGCAGGGCGAGCACCGGATGTTCGACGAGGTGGAGGCGACCGAGGCCGAGCCGTATCCGGGGCCCTGGCTGATCCCCCAGTGGCGTACGCAGGAGATCCTGCTGGCCCGGCTGCGGGAGCTGGGCGGCGACGTGGTGTTCGACCGGGAGCTGGTGGGGCTGGACCAGGACGCCGACGGCGTCACGGCGTCCTTCACCCGGGGCCCAGGGGTACGCGCCCGCTACGCCGTCGCCGCCGACGGGGGCCGGTCCACCGTCCGCCGGCTCCTCGGCATCGGCATGACCGGCGAGAGCGTCGACCCGGCCCCGACCCTCGTCGCGGACGTGCGCATCCCGGCCCTGGACCGCGACCACTGGCATGTGTTCCCGCCCGCGGCCGACCCGGAGGACGCCCACGGCACAGCGCCTGCGGGGGCGGCACGACCCGCCCGGTCCGACTCCCTGACCGGCGGTTTCCTGGCGATCTGCCCGCTCCCCGGCACCGACGACTTCCAGCTGGTCGCCAACTTCCCCCGCGCCGAGACCATGGTGGACCTGTCCGCCGACGGCATCCGCAAGGTGGTCGCCGCCCGCTCGCATCTCGCGCCCGGGGATGTGACGGAAGTGCGCTGGGCGTCGGACTTCCGGCCCCGGGCCGCGCTCGCGGACCGCTTCCGCGAAGGCCGCGTGTTCCTCGCCGGGGACGCGGCGCACGTCCACTCGCCCGCCGGGGGCCAGGGCCTCAACACCAGCGTGCAGGACGCCTACAACCTGGGGTGGAAGCTGGGCGCGGTGCTGCGGGGCGGCGCGGACGAGGCGCTGCTGGAGACGTACGAGGAGGAGCGGCGCCCGGTGGCCGCGGGCGTGCTCGGCCTGTCGACGCGGGTCCACCGGGGCGAGGAGCGCCGGGGCCGCGCCACCCGCCAGCTCGACCTCGGCTACCGGGGCGCCTCCCTCTGTGTCGACACCCGCGAGAACCTGCCCCCGGACACCCTCCGCGCCGGGGACCGCGCGCCCGACGGCCGGCGCGACGGCGTACGCCTCTTCGACGCCTTCCGCGGCCCGCACTGGACGCTGCTCACGGTCGGCACCGAGGCGGCGGACCTCCCGGAGCCACGGGACGTACGACGGGTCCGCATCCCGGCCTACGAGGCGTACGGCACCGGCGTGTTCCTCGTCCGCCCCGACGGCTACGTCGGCTGGGCCGGCCGGACGGCGAGCGACCTGCGCCGCTACGCGGCCCGCGTGGGCCTCGCCGAAGCGTCATGACTGCCTAGGCGCCGCTGGCCAGCGACAGTTTGACCGCGAAGCCCAGGAACAGCGCGCCCGCCGCCGAGGTCGCCCCGGCCGACAGCCTCTTGCGGCGGCGGAACGCGGCGGCCAGCTTGGTGCCGCCGAATATCAGCGCCGTCAGATACAGCACGCTCGCGAGCTGGGCGAAGGCGCCGAGCACGACGAAGGAGAGCGCGGGGTAGGCGTACGCCGGGTCCACGAACTGCACGAAGAAGGCGACGAAGAACAGGATCGCCTTCGGGTTGAGCAGACTGATGACCAGCGCCCGCCGGAACGGCCGTTCGCCTTCCACGACCTCCCCGCCCGCCGCCTCGGCCACGGCCTGCCGCCGGCTGCGCCACATGCCCCACGCGGCCCGCAGCATGCCGACCGCGAGCCACGTCAGATAGCCGGCGCCCGCGTACTTCACGATCCCGAACAGCACGGCGTTGGCCTGCAGCAGCGAGGCCACCCCCGCCGCCGACAGGGTCATCAGCACGGTGTCCCCGCACCACACGCCCGCCGCGGCCCGGTACCCCGTCCGTATCCCCCGCCGGGCGGCGACGGACAGGACATACAGGGAGTTGGGGCCGGGCAGCAGCACGATCAGGACGAGGCCCGCCAGATAGGTGGGAAGGTCGACGACTCCGAACATGGGCCGCATTCTGGCACGGAGGTACGACAAACCGCCCCGGCGGTCAGAAGGCGTCCGACGGCACGTACGTGCCCCACACCTCGCGCAGGGCGTTGCAGACCTCGCCGACGGTGGCGCGGGCCTTGAGGGCCTCCCGCATCGGGTAGAGGACGTTGTCGGTGCCCTCGGCGGCCTTCTTCAGGTCGGCGAGGGCGGTGTCGACGGCCGTCTGGTCGCGTTCGGCGCGGAGCTTGGCGAGGCGCTGCGCCTGCTGGGCCTCGATGGCGGGGTCGACGCGCAGCGGCTCGTAGGGCTCCTCCTCGTCGAGCTGGAAGCGGTTGACGCCGACGACGACGCGCTCGCCGGAGTCGGTCTCCTGGGCGATCCGATAGGCGCTGCGCTCGATCTCGTTCTTCTGGAAGCCGTGCTCGATCGCGGAGACCGCGCCGCCGAGGTCCTCGACCTTCCGCATCAGCTCGACCGCCGCCGCCTCCACGTCGTCGGTCATCTTCTCGATGACGTAGGAGCCGGCGAAGGGGTCGACCGTGGCGGTGACGTCCGTCTCGTAGGCCAGGACCTGCTGGGTGCGCAGGGCCAGGCGGGCGGACTTGTCGGTGGGCAGGGCGATGGCCTCGTCGAAGGAGTTGGTGTGCAGCGACTGCGTACCGCCGAGGACCGCCGCGAGGCCCTGCACGGCGACGCGCACGAGGTTCACCTCGGGCTGCTGGGCGGTCAGCTGGACGCCCGCGGTCTGCGTGTGGAAGCGCAGCATCAGCGACTTGGGGTTCTTCGCCCCGAACTCGTCCTTCATCACCCGCGCCCAGATGCGGCGCGCGGCGCGGAACTTGGCGACCTCCTCCAGGATCGTGGTGCGGGCCACGAAGAAGAAGGACAGGCGGGGGGCGAAGTCGTCGACGTCCATGCCCGCCGCGACCGCCGTGCGCACGTACTCGATGCCGTCGGCGAGGGTGAACGCGATCTCCTGCGCGGGCGAGGCACCGGCCTCGGCCATGTGGTAGCCGGAGATCGAGATGGTGTTCCACTTCGGGATCTCGGCCTTGCAGTACTTGAAGATGTCCGCGATCAGCCGCAGCGAGGGCTTGGGCGGGAAGATGTACGTGCCGCGGGCGATGTACTCCTTCAGCACGTCGTTCTGGATCGTGCCGGTCAGCTGGTCGGCGCTGACGCCCTGCTCCTCGGCGACGAGTTGGTACAGCAGGAGCAGCAGCGAGGCGGGGGCGTTGATCGTCATCGACGTGGAGACCTTGTCCAGCGGGATCCCGCCGAACAGCACCCGCATGTCGTCGATCGAGTCGATCGCCACGCCGACCTTGCCGACCTCGCCGTGCGCGATCGGGGCGTCGGAGTCGTGGCCCATCTGGGTCGGCAGGTCGAACGCGACCGACAGGCCCATCGTGCCGTTGGCGATGAGCTGCTTGTAGCGGGCGTTGGACTCCACCGCCGTACCGAAACCGGCGTACTGCCGCATCGTCCAGGGCCGGCCCGTGTACATCGACGGGTACACACCACGGGTGAAGGGGTACTTCCCGGGCTCACCCAGCTTGTCCGCCGGATCCCAGCCCTCGAGAGCGTCCGGTCCGTACACCGGCTCGATGGGCAGTCCGGACTCCGACTCGCGCGCCATGGTGTGTGCCTCCGCGTTGTGTGGTACTCGGTGGTTACTCGCTAGTACAGACGACCCTCGCGACGGACTGTAGCGGCGGCCGTGCGCCCGGTGGAGTGGCACCCGTTGGGACCTTGCTCACAACCATGCCCCGTTGTTCGCGACGGGTCACCCCCGGGCAACCTTTCGGCAGACCCGGCCCGGCGGAGGGGCGGGCCCGCGCGCCCGCGCGACCGCGGCCGGAAGACGACAAGGAGCCGGATGCGTACCAGGGACCTGCGGAGATCGGTGGCCGCGCTCGCGGCGATCGCGGTGGTGGGCGGCTGCACGGGCCCGGTGGTGCGGGTCGACGGCGACCAGGGGCAGCCGGTCCGCGTCGACTCGACGGCCACCCCGGGCGGCGGCCCCCTTGCGGACGGCGGCGACGAGGCGGACGGCGCCGGAACCGGCGACGGCGATGGCGATGGCGGCGGCGACGACGAGAAGGGCGGGGAGGCGGGCGGGGAGGGGGCCGGCGGTCGGGTCGCCCCCTCGACCGCGCCGCCCCCCGGTGGCGATCCGGCCCCCGCCGTCCCGCCCAAGGTGCTGTGGTCCCGTGGCGACGAGGGGTTCGAGGTGCGGGAACTCCAGGCCCGTCTCCGGCAGGTCGCCTGGCTGCACGTCGGACCGACGGGGACGTACGACGAGCTGACCGTCCAGGCCGTGAAGGGTTTCCAGGGCAAGCGGGGGCTGCCGCGGACCGGGCGGACGGACACCGTCACCTGGGCGCGGCTGATGGGGATGACGCGGGAGCCGGGCAAATGGGACCTGTACGCGTTCGGGGGCCAGCCGGCGGCGCCGCCGGACCCGCGCTGCCTCACGGGCCGGGTGCTGTGCGTCAGCAAGACGAGCCGCACCCTGCGCTGGATGGTGGACGGCAGGACGCTGACGACGGTCGAGGTGCGGTTCGGCTCGCAGTACACGCCCACCCGTGAGGGCGTGTTCCACGTCTACTTCAAGTCCCGCGACCACTGGTCGACGCTGTACGACACGGCGATGCCGTACGCGATGTTCTTCAGCGGCGGGCAGGCCGTCCACTACTCGTCCGACTTCGCGGCCCGCGGCTACTACGGCGCCTCGCACGGCTGCGTGAACGTCCGCGACGAGGCGGCGATCGCGCGGCTGTTCGCGCAGGTCAGGAATGGCGACAAGGTGGTCGTCGCCTGGTGAGGGGCCGAGCAGGCGGGCCGGAACACCGGCCACGAGGGCCGCACGGGAAGTGATGTGCGTCACAGGACGCATAGCGGGAGGGCGCCGGAAGCGTCGCTGGGAGTACGGGGAGACCATGGGGGAATCTGGGGCGCGGGCGGGACCGGGGGAACGTGTCCCGCCCGCGCCTGGTGCACGAGCCGTAGGTACGGGGGGAACCCCGGCTCTGTGCGACGGCCGATGACCAGTCGGCTCACTCATTACTGCGGCGGGGCGGCCGAAAGTGTTACCCGTTACGGGAAAAAATTCTGAGCGTCCGAGAAACCGCAGGTCAGACCCGGTGAGAGGGCACATGGGCCCGGCCCGCGCCGAGGCCGGCGGCGATCATCCCGACCACGCCGCCCTGGCCCCGGTGGTGCTTGCCGCCCTTGCCGCCCCCGCCCGAACCGTGGCCGCCCTTGCCGCCCCCGCCCGAACCGTGGCCGCCCTTGCCGCCCCCGCCCGAACCGTGGCCGCCCTGGCCCGAGCCGCCCTTGCGGTGCCCGTCGCCCTTGCCGCCCTGGTTCCTGCCGTGGCCGTGGCCCTTGCCCTGCCCCTTGCCGCCCCGGCCGTGGCTCTTGCCGTTGCCGTTGCCGCGCCCGTTGCCCCGGCCGCGGTCGGAGTCGTCGTCCTCGTCGGACTCGGCCCCGGAGCGGTTCTTCGACCCCGTGCCGGAGGAACCGGCGGAACCCGACGAGCCACCGGCGCCCCCGCCCTTGTTGTTCGTGTCACCGGAGTTCCTGCCGCCGCCCGCGAGGACGCCGTCGCAGTACTTCTTCAGCCGGCCCTCGCCCTTGCCGCCGGAGGCGTCCTCCAGGCTGCGCCGGCGGCCGTCGTCCAGGTCCTTGCCGTTGCGGACGTCGCGGCAGGCGGAGAAGACGCCGCTCCACCACTCCGGGGTGAGGCCGCCCCGGTCGCGCCCGGCGTCGTCCGAGGTGCCGTCCTCGGCCCCGCCGGACTCCCCGCCGTCGGGGCCCTTCCCGCCGGAGCCGTCGCCCCGCGGTGTCGGGTCGCCCTGCGCCCCGCCGCCGGTGTCGCCCTCGCGCGACGACGGCGACATCAGCGGGCGGTCCGGCGACTCGGCGGGGGAGGTGACGGAGACGGGGGGTTCCGGTTCGTCGTCCCCGATCGTGCCCACGAGGACACCGCTGCCCGCCGCGAAGACGGCTCCGCCGAGCATCCCGGCGGCCAGCGACGCGACCAGCCCGAACCGCGCGGGCCGGCCCCAGCGGGCCCGCCTGCCGTCCGGAGCGGGCCGGCCGAGACGGACGAGACCGGCGTCGGCGACCGGCGCCGGAGTGTGGGTACGGCTGCCCCGCGCGGGCGCGGCGGTCTCGTCCCGCTGCCCCGCGCGGGCGGCCCTGGCGGTGCGGAAGGCGGCCAACGCGGCTTCCTCACCCGGCAGTTCAGCGCTCGGCGCGGACTCAGGGGCGGCTTCGGCGGTCAGCGCGCCGAGCGTCTCGGCGAGCCGGCCGGCCCGGGCGCGGGTGTCGGGGTCGACGGCTTCGACAGGCTCGCCACGCAGCAGCCGCTCCGCCACATCGCGGTTCAGCCACTTGTACTGCTCGTCGGCCATCACATGTCCTTCTGCGTCCGCGAACGCGTATGCGTCACACCGGCGGACGTAGCCGCGCGGGTACGCGGTTCTCTCGGTGGGGGCACCGCGTCCAGCGCGTCGCCGGATTCCGGATCGGCCTCCGCGGCCGCCTCCGGATTCTCCCCGATCAGCTCCGCGAGCCGTTTCAGGCCCCGGTGCGCGGCCGTCCGTACGGCGCCCGCGCGCTTGCCCAGCGTCTCGGCGGCCGTCTTGGCGTCGAGGCCGACCACGACGCGCAGCACGACGGCCTCGGCCTGGTCCTGGGGCAGCTGGGCTATGAGGGACAGGGTGCGGCCGGTGGCGAGTGCCTCCATCGCCTCGCCCGCCGTGTCGGACTCGGCCGCCCGGCCGGTCAGCTCGGTCTCGTCGCCGCCTATCGCGGGGCGGCGGCCGCGCATGCGTATGTGGTCCAGCGCGCGGTTGCGGGCGATCCGTGCGGCCCAGCCCCGGAACCGGTCGGCGTCTCCGGTGAACCGCTCCAGGTCGCGGGCGATCTGGAGCCACGCCTCGGAGGTGACGTCCTCCGCGTCCGGATCACCGACGAGCGTCCGTACGTACCCGAGCAGCCGTGGATGCACGGCCCGGTACACAGTCCGGAACGCGGTCTCGTCCCCGTCCTGTGCGGCAAGCACCGCGGCGGTCAGCTCCGCGTCGTCCCCCAGCACCGCGCCCCTCTTGCGCCTGAGCCGGCGCCGCTCTCGCGGCCCGGGTTCTCTCCGTCGTGGTCCCGATCAATGGTTGCGGTCTCAACCTCACCGGTGGTCAGAGCTGTGGTCGTCCTCCGCGATCCGGCGCGAATGGCACGTTACGGCCTGAAACCGCTGCCCGTCCATGTCCGTAGAACATGCAACTAACTCGTGATCCGGCGAGGTGTGACACAAATCGGGGGCGCGGCGCTGTAGGTAGTACGGGCCGCCGCGCGGCCCGTGCCGCGCGACGGTCGGGGCCTCTCCTGTGGGGGGTGGCGGCCCCGGCCGTTGCCATCGGCGGAGTCGGCCGGGTGTCTTGCGAGTACGGGGGTCTCGCGAGCACGCCGGCCTTACTTCGTTCCCGGGGCCTCGTCCGCCCCGTCGGCCCGGCCGGGCCCGTCCGAGTCCTTCGACCCGTCCGCCTGGCCGTCCTGGCCCCCTTGGTCTCCCTGGTCCGCCTGGTCCGCCTGGTCCCGCTGGTCCGAGGTGCCCGGCGCGGCCGGGTCCTGCGACCGGTCCGGCTTCCCGGTGGTGTCCCCGGCCGGTGCGCCCGCGCCGTCGGGCCTCCCCCCGGCCCCGGATCCCGTGGCCCGGCCGTCGGCCCCCGTGGACCGACCCGCCCCGTCCCGCTTCCCCGCGGAGTCCCCGGCCCGCTGCTCCCGGTCGCCGGCGTCCTCGGTGGCCCCGGTGGCCTCGGCGTCGGCGAGCCGGGCGGCGCAGTACGCCGCGACCTTCGCCGTACCGCCGGCCGCGTCCGTCAGCCACCGCCAGGCGGTGGCGTCCAGGGCCCCGGCCCGCCCCTCGGCCTTCTCCTCGTACGCGCGGCAGTGGGCCTCGGCGTCCCGCGTGCGAGCGGACCGGTCACCCGTCGAGGGGGCGGCACCCGGGGCTGCGGAGGCACCCGGCGTCGCGGGGGCGCTGTGGGGCGTCCCCGTACGGCCGTCCCGCTCCTCGTGCCCCGGCCCGGCGCCGTTGTCGTCGCGGGTGGCCGAGCCGATCGCCGCGAAGGCGACACCGCCGAGGGTGACGCTGGACAGCAGTACGGCCAGGGTGGTGCGGACGGAGAGCTGCACCCGTCGCCGCGGGTTGGGACGCCAGTCGTCCCGCCGCCGGGTGCGCGCGGTACGCGCCCCCTGCTCCCGCGCCGCCCGGAACGCCTCCAGGGCCCGCGCCTCCCCCGCGCTGTCGACCTCGACCCGCCCCCGCACGGCCACGGCGAGCAGGAGGCCGAGGGAGGAGGTGTCGGCGGCCGAGAGGTCGGCGGAGGTGTCGGCGGCCGAGAGGTCGGCGGAGAAGCCGGGGCAGGGGGTGTCGGCGGTGGAGGGACCGGGCTCGGCGAGGTCGGCGGGACGCTCGGTGCCGGGGGCCGGGGCGTCGTTCAGGGCACGGCGGCCGTCCTGGCCGGCCTCGCCGTGTCGTCGTTCGCCCATGTCCGACTCCGCCCTGCCCGACGGCATCTCGCGCCCTTCGCTGCCGGCGTGGTGCCCATCGCTGTCGTGGCCACGGCGACCGCCGCCGCTGCCGTTCATCCCGACTCCCCCAGCGTCCGGGCGCCGTCTTCCGTCACACCCTCGGCGCTGAGCAGCTGGGCCAGCCGCTTCAGCCCCCGGTGGGTGGCGGTGCGGACCGCGCCGGGGCGTTTGCCGAGGACACGGGCCGCGGCGGGGCCGTCGAGGCCGACGACCACCCGCAGCAGTACGGCCTCGGCCTGGTCGCGGGGCAGCCGGGCGACGAGCCCGAGGGCCTGCACGGTGGAGAGCGACTCCAGCGCCTGGTCATGGGTGTCGTGGGCGCCGGGCAGCTCCAGCAGGTCGTTCTCCAGGGCGGTCGCCCGGGGCCTGACCTTCTGACGCCGCAGGTGGTCGAGGGCGCGGTGCCGGGCGATGGTGGCGGTCCAGCCCCGGAACCCGGCCCCGTCGCCCTTGAACCGCCCGAGGTCCCGCGCGATCTCCAGCCAGGCGTCCGAGGCGACGTCCTCCGCGTCGTCCCCCACGATGCCGCGCAGGTACCCGAGCAGCCCCGGCTGCACCAGCCGGTACGCCACCGCGAACGCGGCCTCGTCGCCCTCCTGTGCCCGCGCGACGGCCACGCCCAGTTCCCCGTCGAACGCCTGCACGCGGCGAGGTTCGCCTGCCTGGCCCAAGAGCTGTCCTAGTCCGTACGACGTCGCGGTCCGGGGACCCGCCCCACCCTCTCGGGATCGTCACCGGGCCCCACGGGTTTCTGCGTCGCGCCCCGCGGAAGTGTCACAGAGCACCGGACGGACCCGTCGGAGATCACCCGTAAGAGGGAGCAACGGCCGTTCGCATGACTTGAGTCACACGTCTGCCGCCCGATGGTGATGTTCGCGGCGGCTTGTGCTTCGAATAGAAGGCCACTCTTGTGCCGGGTGGTGTCTTCGCGTCGTTCGGGTAGGGGTGGGGCATTTGATTCGCGGTAGGAGCCATGCGTACCGGCCGATGAGTGCGAAGCGGAGGGCGTGGCTGACACTCGGCGCGGCCGTCGCGGGCGGCGCGAGCGTGGTGTCGTACGCCGTGGCCGGCCCCCAGGACGGGACGGTTCCGTCCGCCGCGGGGGCCCAGCGCCCCGCCCAGGTACGCGACTTGGCGCTCACGTCCGCCGCCGACGGGCGCCCCGCACTGGCCCGCACCCGCACCGCCGGCTTCTCCCTCCTCGGCGTCTCCTGGACCGACGCCGCCGCCCGGCTGGACGGCATGCCCCAGGTGCGCACCCGGGACGCGGTGACCGGCCGGTGGAGCGCCTGGCGCGACCTGCGCCCCTCCGCCGCCCTCCCCGGCGGCAGCCGCGGCACCTCCGAGCCGCTGTGGGTCGGCCCCAGCGATGGCGTCGAGGCCCGGGTCGTCACGGCCGGCGGAGCGCGGAAAGGGCTCCCCCAGGGGCTGCGGGTCGACCTCGTCGACCCGGGCACGACGGGCGCCGGCATGCGCAACGCGGCCTTCGTCACCGACGACCCGCCGGTCGCGGTCACCTCCACCGTCACCCGGCCCCCGATCGTCGGCCGGGCCCGGTGGGGCGCGAACGAGGCGACGGTGGCCGGGTCGCCGCAGTACGACGACAGGGTCAGCGCGGTGTTCGTGCACCACACGGGCGGCACCGACGCCTACAGCTGCGCGGAGTCCCCGGCGCTGATCCGCGCGCTCATGGCGTACGACACCGAGACGGCCGGACTCGGCGACCTCCGGTACAACTTCGTCGTCGACAAGTGCGGCCGGATCCACGAGGGCCGCGCGGGCGGCGCCGACCTGCCGGTGCGCGGCGCGCACACCCCCGGCTTCGACCGCGCCTCGACGGGCGTCGCGGTCCTCGGCGACTACGACGGCGCGGCGCCGACCCGGGCCGCCGTGGAGTCCGTGGCCCGGCTCGCGGCCTGGAAGCTCGGCCAGTACGGCGGCGATCCGACCGGCAGGGTCACCCTGACCGCGTCCGAGGACAGCGGCGTGTACGAGCAGGGCGAGCCGGCCGAACTGGACGTGATCTCCGGCGGCAAGGACGCGGCGTCGACCGCTTCCCCCGGCGCGAACCTGTACGCCGAACTCCCCGAGATCCGCCGCTACGCCGCCTCCCCCGCCCGCAACTCGGCGATCCCGACCGCCGACTACACCGGTGACGGTGTCAGCGACCTGGTCGCCGCGACGCCGGGGACCGGAAGCGGTGTGCTCACCCTCGTGCCGGGCGGGACCGGCGGCCCCGTCTCCTCCGCCAGGCTCCGCCTGGACCAGGCGAGCGCGGGCGTGCCCGGCGCCGCCGAGTCCGGCGACCAGTGGGGCTCGGCCACCGCGTGGGGCGACATCAACGGCGACGGCTACGCGGACCTCGCGGTCGGCGCGCCCGGCGAGGACGACACCACCGGGCACGCGGACCGCGGCGCGGTGACGATCCTGTACGGGCCCTCCTTCACCGCCGACGCCGACACGATGGCCCTCGGCGACGACTACGAGCCGAACGGCGCGCGGTTCGGCGCGACCGTCGCGGTCGGCGACTTCAACGCCGACGGCAGGGCGGACGTGTTCACCGCCGCCACCGGGACGGGCGGCAACTGGGCGGCCCGGTTCAACGACGGGCACGAGGTCGCCGGTGATCTCACCACGGCCACGGGCCCGTTGGCGTACGCGGACGCCGCGAGCGGTGACTTCAACCGGGACGGGTACGCCGATGTGGCCCTCAACTACCGGGACGCGTCCGGGACCGGCAAGGTGACCTGGTTCAAGGGCTCCCGGTCGCTGGGGCTCACGAAGGTGGCGACCCTGACCGTGAAGGGCGGCCGCGCGCTCGCCACGGGCGACGTCGACGGCAACGGCTACGACGACCTCGTCGTGGGCCAGCCGTACACCGGGGAGTCGGGCGGCGACGCGGGCGGCCAGGTGACCGTGGTCCCGGGCTCGGCCACGGGCCCCACCACGACCGGCGCGCGGACGGTCCACCAGGGCACGGCGAACGTGGAGGGCGCGTCGGAGGCGTCCGACGGGTTCGGGGCGTCGGTGTCCGTCGGGGACGTGGACGCGGACGGCTACGCGGACATCCTCACCGGCGCGCCCAACGAGGACATCACCCGCGCCGGGACGAACCGCGCGAACGCGGGGTCGGTGTGGCTGCTGAAGGGCACGGCCACGGGGCCGACGGGCAACGGCTCCCTCGCCCTCTCCCAGGACTCGCCCGACGTCGCCGGTTCCACGGAGACGGACGACAAGCTGGGCTCCGCCGTCTCCCTCACGGACGTCACGGGTGACGGCCACGCCGATCTGCTGATCGGCGCGGAGGGGGAGGACGCGGGGAACGGCACGGTCCTGTACGTGCCGTCGCCCGGGGGCACGCCGACGACGACGAAGTCGACGTACTACGGCGTGGCGCAGCTGGGCACGGCCACGGGGGCGCGACTCGGACAGCGCCTGACCCCGTGAGGGGCGAGGGCGCCCAGTAGCTCGGCGGTAGGAAACCACGAACCACCCGCACCCGCCCGACAACGGTGGACCCCGAGCTACTGGGCGCCCGGCCTCCCGCGGAGCGCATCGCGGCACAGCAGCCGCAGCGACCCCTCGCCCGTGTAGCAGCGGCGCGCCTCGTCGAAGGGGTCCCAGTAGCGGCCGTCCCAGGTGCGGACCCAGTGCCCGCCCCCGCTCTCGACCCACTCGCCGCCGGACGACCGCACGACGACCTCGCCGCCGTAGGCGCCGAATCCCCGCAGGACGCGCTCCACGGCGGCGTACGGCGCCCCCTCCTGCCGTATCTCCTCGATCATCCGGTCGACCCGCCACAGGCTCTGCGCCGAGTAGTCGAGGCGCACCCGCGCCCCTTCCCGCATCACCGCCACCGCGTCGGCCGCCCATCGCACAGGCTTGGCCGCGCTTCCCGACCGTCGTGCGGGCCCTCCGCTCTCACCCAACGAACCGACCGACCTGACCGAAACGAATGTCTGCTGTGCGCTCACACCCGTACAAGCGCTCGTCACACGCCTCGCGTCACACGATCCGGGGCCCTTCGGCGACACCGGTGCAGGACCCCCACACCCGCCCGCAGGACACCCACAGAACCCGCTCGGAAAGCCCGGTTTACGGGCCGCGCGGCAGCGCCCCCGCCCCGGTCCCCCCTGCCCCTAGGCCCTGTCGTCACATTCCCGCCGTCGCCCGGAGGGCGGCCCCGCGGCGTCAGGCTGGGCCTAGCCCTGTACCCCGCGCGCCCGCCGTGACACGACGGCGCGCAGGACCCGCCGTCCCTCCGTGGAGACGTCGAGCGCCTGCCGGACGGCTCCCGCGCCGTGTCCGGCGATCAGTTCCAGGACGACGACCTGGCGCCGGAGTTCGGCGGCGACGAGATGTGACGCGCCGTCGGTGCGCCCCTCCCGGCACGCGTCGACGGCCTCCGCTCCCCCGCGGTCCAGCGGATCGAGCAGCTGATGGATGCGCAGCGCGGCGACGGAGCACACCTCGGCCCACTCGCGCAGACCCTCCCCCGACCGCTCGTCGGGCACCGCGTCGAGCATCCGACGGGCGAGCCCGACGACGTCCTCCCCCTCGGCGACGCCCTTCCCCTCGGCGACGGTGTCGCAGGCCGCGGAGCCGTCCTCCAGCTCACCGCGTATCTTCGCGACCCGTTCGCCCCAGCCGTCGCCGTCGTCCACCAGTCCGGCCCACAGCGGGCGCAGGACCTCGTCGTCGCCGCCGAGAAGCGGTACGCAGCGGTCCAAACAAGCCAACCCGCTTGCCGCCAGACCGCGTTCATCGGCCTGGGCGATCAGCTCCACCAGGCTCATCACGCCTCCCTCGATCCTGCTCGTCCTCGCTCGACAGGGCCCCGCAACCGAGAACTTCCCGGCGTTCCCCCCAACGCCCGCTAACGGAACCCGCACTTCCCCTTACTGCGTGCAACGGGCCGGGATTGTCACAGCGGTACGACCCCGAGCCGGTCGAGCAACCGGAAGAGGATATTTTCAGCCAGTGGGCCCGCCGGTCCAGGTTCCGCGGCGAGCACGTCGGCCAGGTCCTCCTCGGTGGCGATCCGCCCCGCCTCGGCCGCCCAGGCCACGGCCCGCTCGGCGGCGTCACGCGGTTCGAGGAAGTAGTCGTCGACGGTGAGTCCTTGGCCGCCGTCCCCGAGGTAGTCGGCCATGGCGGTCCGCGCCAGACAGGTCGTCCAGCCCCCGCTCTCCGGCCCGGCGGCCTCCACCACCACGCAGTCGCTGTCCATGACGTAGCCGAACAGCGCGGGCGAACCCGTCTCCCGCGCCAGCGTGTTCATGCTCCCGACGTGACCGTCACCGTCACCGTCACCGCCGCCGCCCGCCGCCCCGCCGCCGTGGGCGCCTCTCGGGCAGGCCCAGACCTGCCAGCCGTCGGCCGCCACCGTCCGCGGCGTCATGCCCCGCGCCCCGGCCAACGCGTCCAGCTCCGCGAGCGGCCGTTCGCTGCGGGCCACGACGTAGTACCCCCAGTACCCCATGCCGCGAATACACCACAGCCGCACGGCGGCCCGCCCCCGGAATCGGGCAATCCGCCCGATCACCCGATGTCGGCTTCGGGGCGGCACAGGGGGGAAGGGTCAGACCGCGACCGGCTCCTGCACGGGCGGACCGCTCCGCGCCTTGTCGTCCTGCATCCGGGTGAGCGTGAGGACGAAGAGGATCGCGAGCACGGCGGTGGGGATCTCGAAGGCGTCGGCGAACAGCACCAGCTGGGTGGCCGAGTGCAGCTCGTCCGCCGTCTCGGCCCTCGCGTAGAGCCGGGTGCCCCCCTGGCTCACCATGTTGCCGATCAGCCAGAACGTCCACCAGGCGTTGACGAGCGCGTGCGACCGGCGCTTCGCCCACGGGCTGCTCGCCTCCCACACGTCGGCCGCGATCCGGCGCGGGAACCAGAGGTTCACGATCGGCACGAACCAGCCGCCGATCGCCCAGCCGCGCTTCTTCTCGTGACCGAAGGGGTCGAACACCTCGGCGTTGACGCGCACCCGGTGGAACCAGACGAGGAACACGACCACGGTGGCGAGATAGGCGACCGACTGCGCCACCCCGGTCATGGCGGACAGCGCGTCGGCCCGGTCGGCGTCGGCCTCGACCGACGAGCCGTACGCGCCGTCCAGCATCCGGCCCAGGACGTCGAGCATGGTGAGGTCCGCCCACACGGCGACCAGGTCCGTCAGGGCGACCACACCGAGCAGGATCGCCACGGCACGCCCGAGCCCCACCGGCGACCGCAGCCAGGCCGCCGGGGCCCCCGGGCCGAACGGCGGCGCCTGCCCGGCCTGCGGCACCTGCCCGGCGTACGGGAGCGGCGGCGCCTGCGGCAGGCCCTGCGGCAGGCCCGGGCCCACGTCCGGGTGCAGCTCCTCGGCCTCACAGGCCCGGCAGAGCTGTCCCCCCGGTGCCGCCTCGAACTGCCGACAGCGTGTACAGGTCATGCCCAAGCCCCCCAGTGAAGGAGCCGAGCGCGGTCCTCCCCAGACCCGGACGCTCGGCGATCAGAACAGGCGGAACATATGGTTCACCGGGCCCGCCCGTCCACTCCTTTCCGTCGGCCCACCCGCCCCGGCCGCTTCGGCTCACCCGCACCGGCCGCGTCGGGCCACCCGCCGCGTCAGCTCACCCGTCCCGCCAGCGCCCGGAACTCCGTCCAGGACAGCGTCGGCTTCGCCGGGTCCCACAGCTTCTGCGACAGCGCCCGCAGCGGCATGCGCACCCCGGCCGCCACCTGGGCCTCGGTCTGCCGGTTCGCGAGGTCGCACCAGACGGCGAAGACACCGCCGAGGATCTGCTTGTCGTACTGCGCGGGCACGGCGGTCGTGCCGCGCAGCACCCGCGGGGTCCACGACTCGTAGATGCGCTGCCCGGTCGGGTAGAAGAACTGGTTGGGCTCGCCGAGCACGTAGTAGAGGTACTCGTCGTTGTAGTTGACGACCTGCCGCCCGGCGCTGAGGTACTCGACCGGCTGCCGTGCCCCGATCTCCTTGCCGGTCCAGTAGGCGACCTGGATCCGCTTGTCCGCCTGGACGCGGCCGCCCCGGAAGAACCCGTCGTTCCACGCCCGTACCGTCCGGTCGTGGCCGCGCATCACCGCGGCCCGGTCGTTGAGCCAGCCGGTCGCCAGGTCCGCCACGGTCGCGCCCGCGCCGTACTTCGCCCGCGCGGCGGCCGCCAGCTGCGGGTAGGACGCCTCCGGGTTCGAGGCCATCAGCGCCCGGTACTCGTCGCCGCCGAGGTGCCACTGGGCGCCCGGGAAGAGACCGGCGTACTCGTTCAGGAGTTCGTCGACGGTCTTCGCGGCGGCCGGCTTGGAGATGTCGACGGCCCCGCGCGCGGCGACGCCCTGGGCGTTGACCAGCTGCAATCCCGGGTTCCCGGCGATCACGGCCCCCAGGTGGCCGGGCGAGTCGATCTCGGGGACGACCTCGATGTGCCGGCTCTCGGCGAGCGCCACGATCTTCCGTACCTGCGCCTTGGTGAGGTGCTGCCGCGACACCACCTCGGGGTGGGTCGAGGACTCGATCCGGAAGCCCTGGTCGTCGGAGAAGTGCAGGCCGAGCTGGTTGTACTTGAGGTCGCCCAGTTCCCGGACGCGGTCCTCGATCCAGCCCGCCGTGAAGTGCTTGCGCGCGATGTCGAGCATGAACCCGCGCTGCGGCTTGGCCGGCTCGTCCTTGATCACACCCTCCGGCGCCGTGTCGCCGCCGCGCACCGTCTGCTTCAGGGTCCGGGTCCCGTAGAAGACCCCGGCCTCGGCCGGCGCGGCGATCCGGACCCGCCGGTCCTTCACGGTCAGCGTGTACGCCTCCGAGGCGGACTTCCCCGACCCGGTGAGCGCCAGCTCCACATCGCCCTCGCGGGGCTTCTCCTCCCCCGCGTACGTCAGACCCAGCTCCCCGGCGGTCAGCCGCCCCTCGTCGGCCAGCGCGCCGTTGCGGACGACGAGCCGGGCGCCCTCGGCGGGTCGCCAGCCCGGACCGCGGGCCGCCTCGTGCTGCCGTACCGCCGGGATGGTGCGCGGCTTCTGCGACAGGGCGTACGAGCGCGAGGGCGAGGGGGACGGCGTGGGGGACCCCTTGGCGGCGCTCACGGGCGACCGCTCCTGCGAGGGCTGCGAGCCGCCCGCCGTCCGGGCGTCGCCGCCCGGCCACACGGTCACCGCCACGGCGACCGCGCCACCCGCCAGGACGACCCCGGACCCCAGGAGCAACCCTTTCGACGTAATCGCCGTCCTCCTGCCGGGGGCACGACGCCGGCCACGGCTCACGACGCGCTCCCGGCCCCGGTCCGCATCCGCCACATGTCCCTCACCTCTCTGCCGTCCTCTCCCCGTACCTCCCCCTCGAACCTACGACGTCCGACCCTCCCACCAGTCCACCACAGGTTCCGAAACCTGCCCGACCGGGTGAATTTCGGGCATCGAACGGACAGCTCATGACCCCCCTCGATAACGTGGTGGCACATCTCGCACACCCCACCCCGCAGACCCCTACTCGCCGCCGAGGAACCACGCTGCCTCCGCACCGTCTCCCCCATCTCCCCGGCCGGGTCACCCTTCCGGAGCAGGCGCACACCCCGAGTCCCCTTGCCCTGGAGCGGTTCAACCACGCACCCGAGGACGCCCTGCGGCGGTCCCTCCTCACCTGTCTGCGCAGCCTCCGCTGGGCCCACCGGCTCACCGACCACCGCCCCTACCCGGACGTGGACGCCCTGCTCGCCGCCTCCGACGAGGCCGCGTACGACCTCACGGCGACCGACCTCGCCGAGGCCCTCGCGGGCGAGACCCTGCCCGTCCTGCCGGACGACACCTACGGCGTGGCCCACACGGCGCTGAGCGCCGCCCACGCGGCCTACGAGGCCCGCTTCGGCCATGTCTTCGTCCTGTGCCCCGACGGCGTCCCGGCCCCCGAGCTGCTCGGCCACACCCTCGAAGCCATCCGGTCACGGCTGACGCACGATCCGGAGGAGGAGCGGACGGTGGTGGCGGAGGAACTGCGGCGCCTGGCGAGAGAACGCCTGATCGGCCTGCTCCGGGCCCCGGGCCCGTGACACCCCGGATGCCGCCCGATACTCACCCTTACGTGCAGCCTTCGATGCCAGTTTGATCACACCGCCATACCCGGCTTAAGCGCCGCACGCACACGTCGCTACGATGGCCAGGGCCGGTGGACCGTACCCGGCCGGGTCAGACCGACAGACAAGCCGGCCGGCCCCAATCCCGCTCCCGGAGGGTTCTTCCGTGCCGGCTGGAACGCTGTACCGCGGCCGGGAAGGAATGTGGTCCTGGGTGGCTCATCGAGTCACCGGCGTCCTCATCTTCTTCTTCCTGTTCGTACACGTGCTGGACACCGCTCTCGTCCGTGTCTCCCCCGAGGCCTACGACAAGGTCGTGGCCACGTACAAGACGCCGATCGTCGCGCTGCTGGAGTACGGCCTCGTCGCCGCCATCCTCTTCCACGCGCTCAACGGCCTTCGAGTGATCGCCGTCGACTTCTGGTCGAACGGCCCGCGTCACCAGAAGACGATGCTGTGGATCGTCCTCGGCGTCTGGGCCGCGCTGATGATCGGGGCCATGTACCCCGTCCTCGGTCACGCCGTCCGTGAACTGTGGGGGAGCTGACAGCCATGTCCACCACTGAGACCACCGCCTCCGGCATCGGCCCCGTCGAGGGCTCGGGCAACCTTTCGGGCTACAGCCCGGAGAACCCGGCGCCGCTCATCGAGCCGCCCCGCAAGCGCACCAAGAAGACCCCGAAGTCGACCCGCGGCAACTTCGAGATGGCCGCGTGGCTGTTCATGCGGCTGTCCGGCGTCGTCCTGGTCGTCCTGGTCATCGGCCACCTCCTCATCCAGCTCGTCCTGGACGGCGGCGTCTCCAAGATCGGCTTCGCGTTCGTCGCGGGCCGCTGGGCGTCCCCCTTCTGGCAGGTCTGGGACCTGCTGATGCTGTGGCTCGCGATGCTGCACGGCGCCAACGGCCTGCGCACGGTCATCAACGACTACGCCGAGCGTCCGAACACGCGGCTGTGGCTGAAGGGCCTGCTGTACACCGCCACGGTGTTCACCATCCTGCTGGGCACGCTGGTGATCTTCACCTTCGACCCGAACATCCGCTAGGCACGGGGCTGAGGCAACCGATCATGAAGATCCACAAGTACGACACCGTCATCGTCGGCGCCGGCGGCGCCGGTATGCGCGCCGCGATCGAGTCGACGAAGCGCAGCCGCACCGCCGTGCTGACCAAGCTGTACCCGACCCGCTCCCACACGGGCGCCGCGCAGGGCGGCATGGCCGCCGCGCTCGCCAACGTGGAGGAGGACAACTGGGAGTGGCACACCTTCGACACGGTCAAGGGCGGTGACTACCTGGTCGACCAGGACGCCGCCGAGATCCTGGCGAAGGAGGCCATCGACTCCGTCCTCGACCTGGAGAAGATGGGCCTGCCGTTCAACCGGACCCCGAACGGCACCATCGACCAGCGCCGCTTCGGCGGTCACAGCCGCAACCACGGCGAGGCCCCGGTCCGCCGGTCCTGCTACGCGGCCGACCGCACCGGCCACATGATCCTCCAGACGCTGTACCAGAACTGCGTCAAGCACGGCGTGGAGTTCTTCAACGAGTTCTACGTCCTCGACCAGCTGATCACCGAGGTCGACGGCGTCAAGAAGTCCGCCGGTGTCGTGGCCTACGAGCTGGCGACCGGCGAGATCCACGTCTTCCAGGCGAAGTCCGTGATCTACGCGTCCGGCGGCTGCGGCAAGTTCTTCAAGGTGACGTCCAACGCGCACACCCTCACCGGTGACGGCCAGGCGGCCGTCTACCGCCGGGGCCTGCCGCTGGAGGACATGGAGTTCTTCCAGTTCCACCCGACCGGCATCTGGCGCATGGGCATCCTGCTGACGGAGGGCGCCCGCGGTGAGGGCGGCATCCTCCGCAACAAGGACGGCGAGCGCTTCATGGAGAAGTACGCGCCGGTCATGAAGGACCTCGCGTCCCGTGACGTCGTCTCCCGCTCCATCTACACGGAGATCCGCGAGGGCCGCGGCTGCGGTCCCGAGGGCGACCACGTCTACCTGGACCTGACGCACCTCCCGCCGGAGCAGCTGGACGCCAAGCTCCCGGACATCACCGAGTTCGCCCGGACGTACCTCGGTATCGAGCCCTACACGGACCCGATCCCGATCCAGCCGACCGCGCACTACGCCATGGGCGGCATCCCGACCAACGTCGAGGGTGAGGTCCTGGCGGACAACACCACCGTCGTGCCGGGTCTGTACGCCGCCGGTGAGGTCGCCTGTGTCTCCGTGCACGGCGCCAACCGCCTCGGCACGAACTCGCTGCTCGACATCAACGTGTTCGGGCGCCGGGCGGGCATCGCGGCCGCCGAGTACGCGCAGAAGGCCGACTTCGTCGAGCTGCCGGAGAACCCGGAGTCCCTGGTCGTCGAGCAGATCGAGCGGCTGCGCTCCTCCACGGGCAACGAGCGCGTGGCGGACCTCCGCCGTGAGCTGCAGGAGACCATGGACGCGAACGTCATGGTGTTCCGCACCGAGCAGACGATCAAGACGGCCGTCGAGAAGATCGCCGAGCTGCGCGAGCGCTACCGGAACGTGGCGATCCAGGACAAGGGCAAGCGGTTCAACACCGACCTGCTGGAGGCCATCGAGCTGGGCAACCTGCTCGACCTGGCCGAGGTCATGGCGGTCTCCGCGCTCGCCCGCAAGGAGTCCCGCGGCGGTCACTACCGCGAGGACTACCCGAACCGCGACGACGTCAACTTCATGCGTCACACCATGGCGTACCGCGAGGTCGGCGACGACGGCTCCGAGACCGTCCGCCTCGACTACAAGCCGGTCGTCCAGACCCGCTACCAGCCGATGGAGCGTAAGTACTGATGGCTACCCCTGTTCTGGACAAGGCCGAGGCAGCCTCCGCCGCGTCCCCGTACATCACCGTCACCTTCCGGGTCCGCCGCTTCAACCCCGAGGTCGCGGCCGAGGCGGTGTGGGAAGACTTCCAGCTGGAGATCGACCCCAAGGAGCGTGTCCTCGACGGTCTGCACAAGATCAAGTGGGACCTGGACGGGACGCTGACCTTCCGCCGCTCCTGCGCTCACGGCATCTGCGGTTCCGACGCCATGCGGATCAACGGCAAGAACCGTCTGGCCTGCAAGACGCTGATCAAGGACATCAACCCCGAGAAGCCGATCACGGTCGAGCCCATCAAGGGCCTCACGGTCCTGAAGGACCTGGTCGTGGACATGGAGCCGTTCTTCCAGGCGTACCGGGACGTGATGCCCTTCCTGATCACGAAGGACACCAACGAGCCCACGCGTGAGCGGCTTCAGACGGCGGAGGACCGCGAGCGGTTCGACGACACGACGAAGTGCATCCTGTGCGCCGCCTGCACGTCCTCGTGCCCGGTGTTCTGGAACGACGGCCAGTACTTCGGTCCGGCCGCGATCGTCAACGCCCACCGCTTCATCTTCGACTCGCGTGACGAGGCCGGCGAGCAGCGGCTGGAGATCCTCAACGACAAGGACGGCGTGTGGCGCTGCCGCACGACCTTCAACTGCACGGACGCCTGCCCGCGCGGTATCGAGGTCACCAAGGCGATCCAGGAGGTGAAGCGGGCGCTGATCACGCGCCGCTTCTAGGACTGCCCGGCCTCACCTGGCCGTACGACGCTGAGGGCCCCGCTCCGGGATCGGAGCGGGGCCCTCAGCGTCGTCGCCGTACCTCACCGGGCCCGAGGGGCCCGGGCGCGGTGTCAGCCGCGCAGGACGCGGCCCTGCGCGTCGGTGCGGTCGTTGCTGGTGAGGAACAGGATGCCGTCGATCAGGGACCAGAAGCCCAGACCACCGCAGGTGAGCAGCTGGGCGACACCCACGCCCACGGAACCGACGTAGAAGCGGCCGATGCCGAGCGTGCCGAGGAAGAGCTGCAGAACGCCGGCGACGATCTTCGACTTGTCGGAGTAGGGACGGCCCTGCGGGTCGTAGCCGAAGGGAGCGTCAGGGGTGGGGACGGTCATGGAAGTAACTCCTGGATGTACTGACTGAAAAGGCCGAAGCGGATTGCTCCGGGGTAGTCCAGGAGGGAAGGCGCGGCGAAAACCGGCAGCAATCGGGCACGGCGAACACCGGCCGACGATCGAGCACGACGTTATCCCCCGTCATCCCCCCTGTCGCCGTTGCAGCGTAGTGAGGCGCATGGGACGGATGGGAGGGGAAACAGGCGATCGTTCCGATTCCGTGATCCGGTTCCGGCCAAGTTGCGACAACTGCGCGACATAAAGCGGGCGTAAGGGATTTACGACAGCCCACGGTGGGAAGAAGCGGTGATTCGGCGGAGGCGCCCCGGCCGTTCAGTGCAGGTTGCGGACGACCGTCCAGGTCACCGCGATGCCCAGGATCAACGCCTGGGTGCGGGGCTTCAGTCGGGGACGCCAGCGGCGTCCGCGCACCCCCTCGACGAACCAGCGGCCGAGCAGGGCGAGCGCGAAGGGCGCGGCGAGCAGCAGCACCCGGTTGTCGTGCCAGGCGGCGGTGAACTGGCCGTGCATCAGGTCGTACACCATGCGGGTGCCGCCGCAGGCGGGGCAGAGCAGCCCCGTGACATAGCGGAACGGGCACTGGGGCAGCAGATGGCCGGGCTCGTGCGGATTGGTGCCGTACAGATGGGCGGCGCCCGCCAGCCCGGCGGCGGCCACCGCGAGGGGGGCCGCCGCCGGGTGTCGCAGGACGGCGGGGCCGCGCTCAGCCACGCAGGACCCGCCCGTTGGAGTCCGTGGTGTTGCTGCTCGTCAGCAGGATGATGCCGTCGACCAGCGCCCAGATGCCGAGGCCGCCGCAGGTGAACAGCTGCGCGAGGCCCAGCCCGACGTGGCCGATGTAGAAGCGGCCGACACCGAAGGAGCCGAGGAACAGCGACAGGATGCCGGCGACGATCTTCGACTTGTCGGAGTACGGGCGGCCGTACGGGTCGTACCCGTACGGGGCGTTGGGGTCGCCCGTGTACGCGCCGCCGACCGGGGGCGCCTGGTAGCCGTAGCCCGGCTGGGCGCCCTGCGCGGGGTAGCCGTAGCCCGGAGCGGCGCCCGGCTGCTGGTACGCGTCCTGCGGGTAGCCGCCCTGCGGGGCGCCGTAGGGGTTGGCGCCCGGCGCCTGGCCAGGAGCCTGGTTCGGGTACCCGTAGCCGGGCTGGGGCGGCTGCGGGGGCTGAGCGGGCTGCTGGGGCTGCTCGGTCACGGTACTGACTCCTGCGTGTTGATTGCTTGAGCGGCTGAATATGGGCTGTCCGTCATATTGCAGGAGAGGGGGGCCCGGAGAGAAGTTGTTACCTCGCGGTCACAGCCGGCTGAGGATCGTCGGGTCCGTGATCTCCCTGTCCTTGGCGAGCAGCATCGCCTTGCTGAGGATCACCGCGAGCATGCGGTCGCCCTCATAGGGGAGACAGCCACTCTGCGCGGTTCGGTTCCCGTCGACGCCCAGGGTGGCCGATTTCGGCACGATCCACGAGTACTGGGTCGTTGGGCGACATCAGGTGCTGCCGGACCCCAGGTGGATCTTGTAGGTGTGTCGCTCCCCTTGACGTGCAGGAACCGCCCCTCCAGGGTGCACCGGTCGGCGATGGCGAGCCGGGGCGCGAGCCGCTGGAGCAGCGTGCGACGGGTCTGGGCACTTTGGTCCAGCTCACCGAAGCCGTACGAGGTCCGGTACTCGCGGAACCGGCCGCCGGGGCCGCCGTCCTGCCGGGTCGGGCGCGCAGCGCCGGCTCGGTCTGCGTCTCGGGGTCGATCCGGCGGGTCTCGCCCAGCGCGTAGCCGTTGAGCACGCGCTCGGTGTCCTCGGGCTGCACGAGGCCCTGGAACAGCTCGTGCTCGGTACGGGCGTTGAACTCCGCGACCTCCTGGACGACGCGTCGGCGGATCAACTCACCCACGTCCCGCCGCTCCTCGGCGATATCGAGCCACCGGCTCCCGCCCGCACCCCACTCATCGTCACGTCGACGAACAACACCGTTGCCCTTGGGGGGACAGTAGGGGGGACCACTGACGACGGCCGCGGAACGCGGGGACGCCGGGTGGCTGAATTGATGCGTAACTACTGTGACGAGCAAGGGAGTTGATTACAGACTTCGCCCATGAACTCCCTGAGGAAAGCCGCCGCCGCACTGTCGGCCGCGGCCGCGATCCTGATCGCGACACCCCCCACTGCCTCGGCGACCCCCGCCCCGCACGACTCGTACGGCGGGACCTTCGTGAAGGAGAACTTCAACCGGCTCCCCCTCGGCCCGGTCACCGGCGGACGGGGCTGGACCACCGACACCGCGAACGGTTCGCTGACCGTCGAGCGCGCCTCCGACGGACGCGGCCGCGAACTGCGCGTCCGCACCGAGGGCAACGGCCGGGCCTTCGTCGTCTTCCCGAACCTGACCCCGCCCGGCAACAGCTTCTGGGCCCGGATACGGCTGCGCGTCGACCGCTTCCCGACAGCGCCCGACTGGGCCCACTGGACCCTGGCGGAGGCGTCCGGCTCCGACTCCCCCACCCTGGTCCGCCCGCTCGGCGGCCAGTACGCCCCCACGGACAAGGGCAACTTCTACGGCGTCGGCTCCGACCTCGGCCCCACGGGCGACTGGACCAACTGGCGCACGTCCGCGCCGGCCGCCGACGGGGCGTGGACCTGCGCGGAGTTCCACCTCGACGCGACGGACAACCGGGTCACCGTGTACCTCAACGGCGTCGAGCAACCTGACCTGACCGTCTCGACGAAGCAGCACGGCGGCACGGCGGACGACTTCGTCTTCCCGACCTTCGACAAGCTGAAGCTGGGCTGGCAGCTGTACCAGGCCAACCCCAGCCCGTCGTCGTACGACGTACGGATGGACGACATCGCGCTGGGCACGCGGCGGGTGGGGGGCTGCGGGTCCTGAGCCGGGGCAGGCGATGCGGGCGGGTCGGGGGGCGGTGCGGTCCTGAGAGGACCGCTGGCCTCCCGGTTCCGCATGATTTCTTCCCCGTCTCGAGCGGATGACCTGGGGGTGCCCCGGCGCCCGCGCCGCCTGGGCAGGCGCAATGCCTGGTCGTGAGCGGGCGGCACGTCTGCATGACGTGGTACGGGGAAACGGACTCTACGTCTGGGTCGGCACTGTTACAGAGCAAATGCCCGATAGTGAGACGAAACCTGCACGGCCCGGAACGGCGTCAAGCCCCGAGCTAGCCTTCAACCACAGCAAAGCTCCGGCGCCTACGAGCCACACGTTGAGCCCTCGAGGCGCGCAGGTGGCATCCCCACCATCACGAGTGGTAGGTGATGTTTACGATGACGGTATCCGGCGACAGCCCATCCACGTAAGAGTTGAAAAATTCAATGTACTGCTCGTGTGGCATAGATTCCCTGGAAATCCACTCTCCGTCGAGGGTCAACAAAGCGTCGCGCGCCAAGGCTTCATAGACCTTCCCCTGCACGAAGCGCTCGCTCCCCACGCTGAAATCCCCTACCGCTTGGTCTCCGAAACGGGAACGGAGTTCAGGTCGATCCAGAATCGCACGCACGAGTGGTTGATCCACGTACTTACGCCATGCAGATCCGGCATGAAGAACCGTTGCATTCGGATCTTCGGCCATCAGGTCTGCCAAGCTGCGCGCCACAGGGAAAGCAGCGGCGAGTTCTTCCCACTCATTCCATAGGGCGTGAGCCGCTACAGCCGACCGGGATCGCTGCATCTGGATATCCAACAACTCCAACGGGCCTCCGGAGCAACAACCCGACGGAAGCTGGTAGTCGGTTTGACGCGGTGGATCATAATCCCGTATCAGACGCTGATCTCGCTCACATCCAGGCCTGATAAGGAACTCCCGATGCGCGGAACCCAATGTCCAAGCGTCCCACTCGCCGGAAGAAAGGTCATCACCTACACCGTTACGATCAAAGGGAGCAATGACCTCAGCAATAACTTGCCGCACATCCTCGGATTCTGACAGCGGTTGCAAACACACGGTCAGTACCTCTCTAGACAAAGCAACTCCCGACAGCGTCACCCACTGGAATACGAACGACTACATCGTAGGCGGAGGCTGACAGTCACCTGGCAATACGGCAACACAACCCCCATCAGTAATTGTATCCCAGTCCCTGGCGAACTGGTAAATCGTAAACAGCTCTCCGAAAATCCCTGCCCCATTCATGAGCCTACCTCCGGCGCCACCTCGCGAAGTCGACCCAGAAGAGGGCGTGTCTACACCCGGCACCCCTCGCCCGATTTGCTCACCCGGAGTTATCCGGATGGTGCCCCCATTCACTTTACGCACCAGCGGAGCTTGCCTATGGGTATCAAAATGAGAATCAGGATGAATGATCCTAACATTCCCATTCCCCGAAAAACGATCCCTCATCTCGCTCGCCTGATCGAAATCCTTGGCCACAAACACAACATTATCCGTTTGCGTTTTCTTCCCCGTTGGATCCATTTTATTCCTGACCGTTGATTCAACATTGCCGAGATTTCCCGAGGAACGCGAACTCTCATTCACATCCCAGGTTTCCACGCTAATGATCTTTCCGCTCTTCCAGGTCACCTTGATAAAGTCTGCCGTAGCTCCCGTGATTCTAAGATTTCCACCTTCGTCATAATAAGTTCGCGGCTCACGCCTTGCCAACGGCGCCAAGTCGTCCTGCCATAGATACTTGGATCCAGTCCTGGTCGCCGCGTCGTAGTACTTTCCTGCAAACCTGAGATCATCGTTCATGTATTTGAAGGCCAGTTCTTCTGAGGCATTGCCGGTCGGAGTACCGACGGTGTGAGGCTTTCCCTGTCCGTCGTAAATGACAGTCCTTCCTCCAACCTTCACCTCCTTGTTTACCGGAGGCACGTTGCTCACGCCTCCGACAGGTTCCCGGATGAGCCCGCTCGGATCTGATCGCGAGACAGGGCTGCCGTTGGAGTACGCGTACCCGTTCATCTGCAGCGGGTCCGCGATGTCGATGATCGGGTCTGCCGAGATGAAGCGGCCCGAGTTCTGGTCGTACTCGCGGGCTCCGATGTGCGTCAGGCCGGTGGTGGTGTCCTCGATGCCGACGCCGATGTAGCCGCGCTTGTTGGGCCATGACGCCGGCTTCGGGCCGCGGAGTTCGCCGTACGGCTTGGCGGCTCGACGGGTGACCACCTGACCGCTCGCCAGTGCCACCGCCGTGTTCGCTGTGCCCAAGTGGTCCGCGAGGAGGGCCGAGAGCTGGTGTCCCGTCGTCGCACCGCTGGTCGCCGTGCGGGTCACCACGGGGGCGCCGGGCTGGGCGTAGGACCGGGAAGCGCGGGTCACCGCACCGCCGCTGCCCGTCGTCACCTCCGTCTCGCCCAGGTAGAGCGTCGAGCCGGAGGGGGAGTTCTCCAGGAGGCGGTTGCCGGTGGCGTCGTAGACGTAGGTCGTCTTCTTGCCGCCCACGGTGATCGTGTCGAGCTTGTTCTCCGAGGTCCACTTCAGGTCCTGGGGCCCTGCGACCAGGTCACGGACCGTCGTGTTGCCCACCGCGTCATACGTGTACGTGCTGCTCTGCCCCGCAGGACTGGAGCCGATCGACGTCATCGTGTGCGGCTGCTTGGGGTTGTAGCCGTACGTGAAGATGACGTTCTTGGTCGCATCCGCCGGGTCGGCCTCGGTGAGGGTGGCCCGGTTGCCCAGCCAGTCGAAGGTGAAGGACTGGTGGTAGGCCGTCGCACCCGTGGCGACCGTCGCGGTGAAGGGGGCCGTGGCCGCCAGCGTCGACTTCAGGGAGGAGTCCGGGGCGGACGCGTCGGTCGCCGTGTCGGGGGCGTCGGCCACGGGTCCCGACGAAGACGCGTAGTCCGTCCGCGGGCCCCACGTCGTGCCGTCCGCCGACTTGCAGCCCGTGCCGTTGCCGGTGGGCGCGATGTTCGACGTCCAGGCGTTGGCGAGCTCGCCCATCACGTCGTAGGTGAAGCACTGGGTGTCCCAGGTGTCGCCCGAGGCATCCGAGAGCTGACGGGCGTTCGACGTGATGATGCCGGACTTGTCGTAGGCGTAGCGGCTGTCCGAGATGCGGTGTGGGCCGGCCGTCTCCCGGTCCGCGACCGTGCGCTGGAGACGTCCGGTGTAGGGGTCGACGAAGTTGGTCGTCCAGACGCGGTTCGGCTGGGAGCCCGATACCGTCCGAAGAGGTTCGCCGTACGGCGAGTAGGTGATGTCGGACGTGTACCAGGCGAGCCCCGAGGTCGACTCGGTCAGGCCGTCGCTGTTGTAGCGGGTGACGACCTTCTCGCGGGCCAGGCCGCCCACGGAGGGCAGGGTGACCGTCTGCGGCTTGCCGGTCGGCGTGTAGGTGTACGCGTACGCGTAGGTGCCGGACAGACCCGTCGTCATGGTGTTGGCGGGAATCACCGTCTCCGAACCCGTCGGACGGTACTCGGTGTCGTAGCCCGTGACGCGGCTGATGTAGTCGCCGCTCGTCGTGTGCCTGGTGGAGGCGACCGGCTGGCCGAGGGCGCCCGGCAGGGAGTCGTAGGTGAACGACTTGATCGGCGTGCCGCTTTCGGAGTTCTCGCGGACGAACTTGATCCGGCCCAGCTCGTCGTACTCCGTGTACGTGGTCCGCTGCGCCGCGTCCGTGACCTTGTACGGCCGGTCGGCCTCGTCGTACCACGTCTCGGTCTTGCCTACGTCAGGGTCGGTGGTGGAGGTCACTCGGCCCCGGGCGTCGTACTTGTACGTCCACTCGTTGCCCGCGGGATCGGTGACGGAGGTGCGCCGACCGCGGGCGTCGTACCCGTAGGTGGTCGTGCGTCCGGCGCTGGTCGTGTCGTCCTTGTAGTGGACGATCGAGGTGACTCTGCCGAGGGCGTCCGTGTAGGTCCGGGTCCGCGGCGACGTCGAGCCGGGCGGATCCACGTACGTGCTGGTGTCGCCGTACTCCTTCCTGGTCGTGTGCACCACGGTCTCGCCGTGGTACTTCGATTCGCTCACCGGCCGTTCCAGACCGTCGTAACGGAACTTGACCCGGCTCGGGACGAGCGACTTCGACTTCGGGGAGAAGAGTTCGGCGGCCGGTTCGCCCTTCGCGAGGTACGCACTGGTCTGCTCGTCCGCCAGGCCGTGGTCGTCGTAGGTGGTGTCCGTGACGACGCGGCCGGAGCCGTGCGCCTCCGACTGGGTCTGGACCTGACGCATCAGACCGTCGTAGATCGTCACCTGACGGCTGTAGGTGCCGTCGTCCTTGAGTGACTTGGTCGTGACCGCGGCGGGTCGGGACTCCTTCGAGGTCGCGATCGCCGGCTGGTACTCGATCTCGACGTTCGGCGACTTGCCACCTGAGGAACGGGACGGAGACCAGCCCTTCACGAAGCGGCCGAGAGCGTCGTACTCGCTGCGGATGATGCGGCCGTTGGCGTCGGTGACCGTCAACGCGAGGCTGCGGCCGGGGTCGAAGGTCGTGGTGACGGCGTGGCCCTTGGCGTTGATCGCCCTCACGGAAGTGACGGGTCCACCCGCGTCTCCGGGGGTGTACTGCATCTCCGTCGTGCCGGCCCCGGGCTTGGCGACGGTGCGGACCCGGCCCAGCGGGTCGTAC
Organism: Streptomyces sp. NPDC030183; assembly: GCF_055573455.1. NCBI lineage: Bacteria > Bacillati > Actinomycetota > Actinomycetes > Kitasatosporales > Streptomycetaceae > Streptomyces > Streptomyces sp. NPDC030183. The sequence continues at coordinate 259,409 of NZ_JBVIBK010000008.1, read as the reverse complement.
GTCGTCTTCGTGACGACCGAGTACGAGGTCCCTGAGCCGTCCACCCCTGCGGAGGCGGTGGCCAGGCCCTTCGTGGGGGCATCGCCGTACGACTGGTTGTCGTAGGTGGTGCGGGTCGCACTGATCAGCTTCGTTGCCGGGTCGGCGGTGTCGTGGGCCGCGCAGGTGGTGCCCGTGGTGCGCTGCTGCTTCGGCAATCCGATCAGCCAGGCCGACGTGTTGTGGACGTAGGACGTCTTGGTGCAGATCTGATCGGACAGGGTCTCGCCGGAGCCGTCCGGCTTGACCACCGCCGTCTCGACCTGGGTCGGAATGCCATAGGTGTCGTCGACGGTCGTCAGGGTCCGAACGGCCTGCCAGCTGTCACCTACCTTCTGGATCTCGTCCGTGCGCTTCACGCCACTGCGGTGGGCCAGGAGCGGATCCATGTCCGCGCCGTCCTCGGCCTCACGGAACCGGGAAGCGGTCTGCTTCGACCAAGGGAAGTTCAGAGTGCGCTGCTTCGGCTTCCCCTTGTCCGAGTCGACGTAAGTGAGGGTCTCGGCGGTCATGCCCGCGTACTGCGGCTTGTCCTCGCTGACGAGCGCGTACTTCCCGGTTGAGTCCTTGACCTCGCCGCCGACGCCCTGGAAGTACCGCGTCTCGGAGTACGACTGCGCCTGTGGCACTTCTCCCGAGGCGGTCTTGCTGCCCTGGGTGACCGCCACCTGGCGGTAGCCGCGCCAGACGTCGTACGTGCGCAGGGACGGCCGGGTGAACTCGTCGTCGGACTTCGCCCAGGCGGGCTCCGAGTAGTCGTACGTGGTGTGGATCAGCTTGCCGCGTGAGGTGACCTTGTCGTTCTCGGTCACGGAGTGCACGACGTACTTGTTGAACCAGGACTTCGCGGGCTTCTTCTCGTCGCCGTCCGGTGACCACCGGACCGGATAACAGGTGCCGTTGTTCCTGCCCTTGTCCTCGGACGGCTCGCTCGCGCAGCCGCCCTTGTACTCGACCTCGATGTCGCCGCCGTGCTCGGTGGCGACCGTTCCGATGCGGGGGCGGGTGAAGGGCGGGCGCTGGTCCTTCGGACCGCTCAACACCAGGTTGGGCAGCTGGCGGTCCTTCAAGCGACCCTTCAGGGGCGAGGAGGAGCCGACCGTGTACTCGCCGAAGCTGACGCCGTCCTTGTGCTGGAGGGTGCCGGTGGTGTCACCGGGGGCGAAGCCGCGGCGGGTGATCGAGTTCAGCCAGAGACCGGGAGAGGTGTAGTACCAGTCCTCGGGGAAGGACTGGTGGAGTTCGTAGGTGTCCACCTTGCCCAGGCCGGTCTGGCCCGCGCGCGCCGCCTTCGTCGTCACCGAGTCGAGGCGCATCTGCGTCCAGAAGGACGGAAAGGCCGGGCACAGCTTCGACGTCGACTTGCAGTTGAGGTTGCCGGGGGTGTCCCACCAGGGGCGATAGGCGCCCGGGTCGGAGGTCTTCGCGAAGTTCGCCGCGTCGCAGGCCGTGGCCGACTTCAGGCAGCGCTGCGCCACGCCGAACTCGACGGTCGCGGACGGCTTGGTCAGGTCCGAGCGCATGCCGTACTCGATGGTCTTCGGGTAGGCATAGCGGTCGTACTGCTCGGGCGACTTGAACTTCTTCTTCACGGCGTAGTAGTTGGTCTCCTGCTTCCAGGTGACCACCAACGTGTTGCCGTGCACGTCGACGACCTTGTCCAGGCCCCAGCGCCAGGCCTGCTTCTTGCCCGCGCCGCAGCGCGATTCGGCGAAGGATGTGGCGTGGCAGGGCTCGCCCGGATGGTTGCCGAAGACGGGGACGGTGGAGACGGAGTCGGTGTCGGCGTGGCCGCCGCCCACCTGGTTGAGGCCGTAGTAGTACTTCGTGCCGTCCGTGGTCGTGACGATCCAGTACTCACCGTTGTTGTCGCCGTTGGTGCCGCCGACGCGGTGCTCGATCCGGGTGCCGTCGTCGCTCTCGGGCCGGTAGATCTCCGTGTCGGTCTCGGGGTTGCTGCCGGAGGCGGCGTCCCGCACCAGCTCCGTCGTCTTGCCGCCGAGGGACATCACCGCGTTGTACGAAACCCAGCACAGGTCGGACGTCTTGTCCTTCTTGGCCGTGTTGTTCGCGGCGCCGGACTTCATCTTCTTGCGGTCGTCCTGGCAGGCGCGGTAGCGGCGCTCGATGTGACCGGCGTCGTAGTCCCAGCCCTCGCCGATCCAGGAGGACTGGGGGGAGGCGACGGCGGTACGGCCGTCCACATCCTGGGAGTTGTAGGTGAACTCGATGTTCGGAGCCGGGCCGGCGGGGGCCGCCGGAACCGTCAGTGGGTACGTCCAGGTGAAGGCGCCCGAGGAGCCTCCCGCCGACCACTTGCCGCTGGAGGCCAGCGGAGTGGCCTTGAAGGTGCCGCCGGCGCCGCCGCCGGAGTCCACCGCGCCGACGACGGCCGCGTCGCCGGTCGCGGCAACCGGCGTGACCCCGCTGTCCGAGGCGCGGTAGGCAGCTTGGGCGATCGCCGGTCCATCGGACGTCGTCGACCTGGCCGAAGCAGGGGTGACGGTCCCGTCCGCCGCCGTGTCGACGGTGGCGGTGATCGATTGGGCCTGGAGGTCGTTGGTGGTCTCCAGTTCCTCGTACTCCTGGCAGGCCTCGACATCGGGCGTGGTCAGATAGCACTCGGGGAACTGGACGAAGCGCAGACGAGAGGCCCAGTCGGCGCCGTAAAGGTTCTTGAACTTCGCGTAGTCGAGCTTGACCGAGATCGGGACGGAGCCGGTCGCGGGAGCCTGGACCTTCACGACCGTGCCGTCGATCCCTTGGGACACCGCGGCGGCGCGATCGTAGACCTGGACCTGCCAGGTACCGGTCGGGGCCGTCTGGTCCGGAGCCTGGCCGAGGCTGACAGGGAGATTCCCGACAGGGGTCAGAGCGGTCTGCCGGGCTTCCCCGGTCGTACGGGCCGATGCGGGGGTCGCGCCACCGGCCGAACCGAAGTCGACCGACCCCGTGCCGGCAGCCGGTGTGGTGGCCGTGCCCGTCGGGGCCTGCTGCTGGTCCGGCGGGACGTCGACCTTGAGAGTCTCCAGATCGGGCTCGGAGACCGTTCCGGCGACGGTCTTCTCCGAGTCGAGGGGCTCCAGGCCGAGGGTCTCGCGGCCCTTCTCAGCCGTAGCCGGGTCGGGCGGCAACGCGAACGCCTGTGCCGGCAGAAGGCCAAGGAGCAACGCTGCCCCGACTGTGGGCACGACAGCGGCGCGCACCCGGCGCAGCCGACGCGAGCGGACAGACGAAAAGCGACCGAACACGGCGAGGTCCCCCCGGACCATTCGAGGCGGGACCAGGAACGGACCACGCGTGATGGCGTATCAGATAGCGGAGATTCTGTGTTGACCCTGTGGAGTTCCGCTAGATCGACTGTGGGGATGTGATGATCACCACGGTACGTAGCGCAATGTAACGGTAAGTCATGCTCGAATCTCCGTCTACCAGAAGTACCGGCATCCTTTGCATGTCTGCGATCAAGTGCGCAATTCGCTGGTTCCCGTTGCAAATACGCATCTAATCAGAGCGATTGCGGTGTGATTGGCTGACCTATATCCCAAAAACGCCCGGCCGCAGGCCGATTGGGCGCCCAGGCCGCCAACCACACTTACGAGCCTCGCCGCTGTCCGACTCATTCGCATCCCGTGGTTTGCGAAGCGTGACGGCAGCCCTCTCTTGGGCCATCATCGGCTGGCCCGGCCGAGCCATGTCCCGCGCCGGTTTCATGGGGGAAGGGGAACTCGCCGATGACGCGCAAGGAACGCAACCGGCGCCGCGTGCCCGGGGGACGGACGACCGCCGTCGTACTCACCGCGGCGCTCGCCGCGACCGGCATCACCTTCGTCGGACTCGGCCTGGACGAACCTGATTCACGCGGCACGTCGGACGGCGACCGCGCGGCGAAGCCGGTCACCGAAGCCGTCGCGCTCGCACGGGCCTCGAAGACCGGCAAGTCTGTCGAGGCCACGGCTCTGCGCACCGCGCGTTCCACCACCTGGGCGCGCCCCGACGGGAAGATGGCCAAAAAGCTCTACTCCTCCCCCATCCGGGCCAAGGTGGACGGTGCCTGGAAAGACATCGACTACGACCTGCACCACACCGAAAAGGGCTGGGAGCCGAAAGCCACCAACACCAAGATGGTGTTCTCGGCCGGCTCCAAGGCGACACGCGACGAGCAACGTGCCTCCCGGTCCGCGGCGCACCGGATATCCCTGCTCCGGGGCCTCAAGACCGCTGCCGCGGACTCGAATACCCTCGTCACCCTGACCGTCGACGGCCACGACATCCAGCTCACCTGGCCCGGTGCGGTTCCGGCGCCGATCATTGACGGTTCCCGCGCCCTGTACCCGGAGATCCTCCCAGGTGCCGATCTGGTTCTCACGGCCGATGACGACGGCTTCGCGCAGTTGCTGGTCCTCAAGAACCGGCAGGCCGCGGCCGACCCACGCACCAAACAGCTCACCTACGGCATTACGTCGGCGGACCTGTCGTTCCGTCTGAACCCGATCACGGGCGTACTTGCCGCTGAGGACTCGGACGGCCAAGAGGTGGCGCTGTCACCGACGCCCCTGATGTGGGACAGCAGCGGTACCCCTGCGGTCACCGACGGCTCGGTCGGTGCCTCCGCCCAGCCGACCGAGCCCGAGACTCCGGACCCCGTCGACACGTCCACACCCACGCCGAGCGACGACGCAAGTGCGACCGAGGAAGAGCTCGTCGAGACGGACGAGCAGATCGACCCGGACCCCGAGGAGCTCCCCTTGGCCACCGACGGTCCCGCGCCCACTCCGTCGGACGCTCCGCCGCCCACCGTCCCGGCCGAGCCGACGCCCGAGCCCTCCCGGACCGGCCCGGCAGCCACCCTCAGCCTGTCGGGGCTCGACGGCCCCTCCCCTGATTCCCGTGGTGAACTCGTCAAGGCCGACCTTTCCGGGGGGAACTGGCTCCTCACTCCCGACCAGGACTTCCTCACCGACCCGGCGACCACGTACCCGGTCTTCGTCGACCCATCGGTCAAGAAGCAGATCCAGAACTGGACCACTGCCTACAGTCGGCACCCCAACGCGACGTTCTACAACGGCAAGGGCTTCAACAAGGGCGGTACTCACGAGGCCCGGGTCGGCTTCGAGTCGGACACCTGGGGCACCTCGCGCTCGTACTTCAACATGGACTTCGACAAGGACCTCAAGGGAACGAAGATCGAGTCGGCGAAGCTGTACATGCTGGAGACGTACTCTTGGTCATGCAGCCCCCGCTCGATGAGCGTGCATCTCACCGGCAAGGTCAACGGACGGACCAACTGGAAGAACGCTCCCAAGCTGCACGACGGCAACAAGATCACCACCAAGAGCTTCGCACACGGCTTTAAGTCCGGTTGCCGGGACGCCTGGGAAGGCTTCAACGTTCGTTCGGCCGCTCAGAAGAGGGCTGACGAGGGCCGGGACAGCATCACGTTCGGAATGCGCGCCAGGGACGAGAACTCCCAGTACGCATGGAAGAAGTTCATGGCCAACGGGAACTACCCGCCCGTACTCGAACTGGTCTACAACCGCAGGCCGAGCGCTCCCACCTCGCTCGATCTCGGCCCGGACGCCAAATGCACCACCACTCAGCCGTACGCCCGGATGGGATCGGGAAGCCTCACGTTCACTGCAAAGGCATCCGACAAGGACAAGAACCTCGAATATCTCGACTTCGACCTGTGGCCGCACGGCAAGTGGGCCACCACGGGTGATCTCCTCGGCAAGACCGGCAAAGTGAGCGTCGGAGAGGACAAGGGCACCGCGCTGGAGACTACCGACGAGTTCCCCACCAGCAAACTGACCAACGGCACCCTCTACTCATGGCGAGCACGGTCCTGGGACGACGCGGGATCGTCCTCCTCGTTCTCCCCGGCGAAAACACCGTGCCGCTTCGTCCTCGACACCGCCGCACCCAAATCGCCCAAGGTCAGCTCCGCCGACTTCCCCAACGCCGACGGCGACGAGAACGGCTTCGGCAGCGGCGCCGACGACACCAAGTGGAGCACCAAGAAGTTCGGCACCCCCGGCACGTTCACCGTTCGTGCCCTCAACACGGACGTCGTGCGGTACGAGTACGGATTCAACGCGCCCAGCTACCCCTTCCACCTGGACCGCAAGGCCGGTTCCGCGACCACGGTCAGCGCGACCTTGACGAACGCCAAGCCGCCCACCGCCGGCCCCAATGTCCTGTACGTGCGGACCGTGGACAGCGCGGGCAACGTGTCGCAACCCTCGAAGTACTTCTTCTACGTCTCCCCGCGCGATCAGGCCGACTCGCCCGGCGACTTCACCGGGGACAAGCTTCCGGACCTGATGGTCGTCACCGAGGCCGGCAACCTGTCCCTCTACCCCTCCCAGGCCACGAACGATCTCTCCAAGGGCTCCGGTGACCTGGACTACTCGATGGCGGGCGCCTATCGGTCCAACCCGGACAAGGATCCGAACGGCGACGACCTGCCACCTTACGTCGCCGCGCCCTCAGGTCACTTCAAGGGCGCCCTGATCACCCACAACGGAGACATCTACGGCGGTGACGGCCTCCAGGACCTGGTGGTGCGCGTCGGCGGAAAGCTGTGGGTGTATCCCGGCGACGGCTACGGTGCCGTCAACATCGACAAGCGGGTGGAAATCCTGCTCCCCGAGGGGGCTCCCAGCCCGGCATCACTGACGCAGATCGTCTCCACGGGTGACGCCACCGGCGACGGCCGCACCGACTTCTTCGCCACCGCGGGCGACGAACTCTGGGCCCTCACCGGCTACCACGGCGCCACCATCGACCAGGCGATCCGTCTGTCCGCCTCGGCCTGGACCGAGCGCGACATCGTCACCGTCCTCGACATCACCGGCGACGGTGTGACGGACATGGTGTACCGCGCGGACGTCCACTCCCAGCTCATGCTCCGCAAGGGCAAGGCGGCAAGCGGCGGCGGCACCGACCTGGACTCCCTGTCGTCCGGCGCCGACTCCTCCGGCGGTACCGACCTCGAGTACGGTTCCGCGGGCTGGTCCATTGCCAACGTTCCCCTTCTCATCGGCACCCCGGACGCGAACGCGGACGGGATCCCCGACATCTGGTCCGTTCGCTCCGACGGTTCGGTCCGGTTCTACGCCGGTGGCAAGACCGTCCTGACGGGTTCGGGAACGGAGATCGTCGCAGCCGTGAGCTACTGGAAGACCCGCATCGCCATCGGCTGACCTCAGCGCGAGGAAAGGGGGCCGAGCGCGGACGTCCGCGGTCGGCCCTCGCGGTTTCCCCTCTTCCCCGCCCTTCCTTCTCCCATCTCCCGCCCCTCCCCCGCTCCGGTGTCCCCCGTTCCGTCGACCCTCGCGCGACCGTCCGCTGTCGCTCCCGCCGTTCCGCCGGGCCGCGTTTTAACCTGACGGCATGTCAGATGATGAGTCGTACGAACTGCTCGGTTTCGACAACATCCTCCTGCCGGTCGGCGACCTCGGCGAAGCCGTCGCCTTCTACGGGCGGGCCGGTTTCGACGTCGCCTTCCAGCTCGACGAGGCCGGGATCGCCCTGCTGAAGGTGGGCAAGGAGACCCCCGGACTGCTGCTCCGGCTGGAGGACGAGCTGCTGCACCGGCCGCCGGGGTGGGCCGCGGCGCGGGTGTGGCTGGAGGTGCGGGACGCCCGGTCCGCCGCCCGCGCCCTCACCGCGGCGGGCATCCAGCCGATCGACCCGCCGTTCTCCGTGGCCACCGGCTGGACCGTGGAGTTCGCCGACCCCTGGGGGAACGTCGTCGGCCTCACCGACTACACCAAGCGCCCGGAACTGGCCCGCACGTCCTGACCCCTCCGCGCCCCACCCCCTCCCACGTCCGGGCCCCACCCACCCCCTCCCGACCCTCGCTTGAACATGTTCAAAAACAGGTCTACTGTCTCCTCGACAGCACGTTTTGAACGTGTTCAAAGAACCCGGAAGGGGTGGGGGCATGGACCTCACGGTCGTCGCGTACGTCATTTATCTGCTGGTCAGCGTGGGTCTGACGGTCTGGGTGGCGAGGACGCTGAGCAGGAACGGGCGGATCTTCCTCGGGGATGTGCTGCGAGGGAACGAGAAGCTCGCGGACGCGGTGAACCACCTGCTGGTCGTCGGGTTCTACCTCGTGAACCTGGGCTTCGTGGCCCTCTACCTGAACACGGACGGCGCCATCGAGAGCCCCCGCGAGGTGTTCGAGGCGGTGTCGGCGAAGCTCGGCGTGGTGCTGCTGGTGCTGGGGGCGCTGCACCTGGGCAACGTGTTCGTGCTCAACAAGTTCCGGCGGCGGGGCGCCATGGAGCGGGAGCAGGTACCGCCGGTCGCGCCGCAGGGCTGGACCACGCACGGGGCGCCCTCGGTCCCGCCGGCCGGGGCGTGACCCCGATGACGGCGATCGAGGCCGCCACGGGCCGGGGCGCCGAGCGCGTCCCGGTCCGCGGGCTCACCGTGCTCTACGACGCCCGCTGCACCCTCTGCGTCTTCGTGCGGGGGTGGCTGGGCCGGCAGCGGCAGTTGGTGCCGCTGGACTTCGTCGCGGCGGGGTCCGAGGAGGCCCAGCGGCGCTTCCCCGCGCTCGACCACCGGGCGACACTCGCGGAGATCACCGTCGTCGGGGACGCCGGGCAGGTGTACCGGGGCTCCGCCGCCTGGATCGTCTGCCTGTGGGCGCTGCGTGAGCACCGGCCGCTGGCCCACCGGCTGAGCACCCCCGCCGGGGCACGGCTCGCCCGGGGCGCGGTGCTCGCCGCCGCGAAGTGGCGGGGCGTCGAGCAGGGAAGCGGTACGCGCGGGGCGGCCGGCCGGCCGCAGTGGGGCGGCAGCATCTACTCCGGCGCGGACGGCTGGACGTACGACCCCCGGCAGGGGTGGACGTACACCGCGCCCCAGCCCGACGCCCCGTCCGTGGCCGCACCCGACGCCCCGTCCGTGGCCGCACCCGACGCCCCGTCCGGAACCGCGCCCGGCGCCCCCTCCCCCGCCCTCCCCGGCGGCTGCGACAGCGGTGCCTGCCCGACTGGTTAGGCTCTGCCCGTGCCCGCAGTGAACGACGAACCCAGCGCAGAGCCCGGCCCCGAGTCCTCCGCCGTGGCGCAGCCACCGGGCGCCGCCGACGACGGGGCACCCGGCGGCCCCCGGGGCGGCTCCGGCAAGTCCGAGCAGACCCGCGCGCTCATCCTGGAGACCGCCCTGCGGCTCTTCCAGGAGCGCGGGTACGACAAGACGACGATGCGGGCGATCGCCAAGGAGGCCGGGGTCTCCGTCGGCAACGCGTACTACTACTTCGCCGGCAAGGAGCACCTGATCCAGGGGTTCTACGACCGGATCGGCGCGGAGCACCGTGCGGCGGTGCGGCCGGTGCTGGAGCGGGAGACGGATCTCCAGGCGCGGATCGCCGGGGTCCTGACGACCTGGCTGGACGTGGCCGAGCCGTACCACGAGTTCGCGGCGCAGTTCTTCAAGAACGCGGCCGACCCGGACAGCCCGCTCAGCCCCTTCTCCCCGGAGTCGTCGGGGGCGCGCGAGGAGTCCATCGCGATCCACCGCGAGGTCCTCGCCGGTTCGAAGGCGAAGGTCCCGGAGGAACTCCGCGAGGTGTTGCCCGAGTTGATGTGGCTCTCCCAGATGGGCCTCGTCCTCTACTGGGTCTTCGACCGCACGGAGGGCCGCGAACGCAGCTACCGCCTCGCGGAACGAGGGGCCCGCCTGACGACCAGAGGGGTCTCCCTGGCCCGCTTCCGCGTCCTGCGCCCCCTCGTCCACGAGGTCCACGAACTGTTCACGGACTTCCTGCCGGGCATGACGAAGGTCCTGCCGGACCCGGGGGCCGCCGAGAAGAGCAGGTGATCACTTTCGGGTGAATGGGGTCGAACGGGTCCTCTGGCCTCGCTCCTGCCCACGATGTTGGCCTCGACCCCAGCCCACAGGAGGCACGCGATGTCCGCAGCATCCGTCGACCGGCCCCACGGCCACCGTCCGCTGATCGCGGAGGCGAACCGGATCGTGGACCGGCTCCCGGGGTACCGCGTCGAGATCATCGGCGGCACGATCGTTGTGACGCCGCCCCCCGACGTCGGCCACGCCCGTGCGTTGTCCAGGTTGCGGACCCCCTTCATCGCCGCGGGCCTGGCCGGCGGAGAAACCGAGGTACTCGAGGGTGTGGGGGTCTGGCTGCCGAACGGAGCCGAAGACTATGCGATCCCGGATCTCGCGGTCGTCGACGCCGACATCGACGACCACCTCATCGAGAACAACTGCTACGACCCGATCGCATTCCGTCTCGTTCTGGAGGTCACCTCCAGCAACTACGAGAACGATCTTCGTGGCAAGGTCGGCGCCTACGCCCAGGCGAAGATCCCGGTGTACGTCATCATCAACCGCCAGCACCAGCGCGTGCACGTGCTCACCGAGCCGACCGGGGGCGAGTACCAGACCCACCGTATCCACGCCCCCGGCGAAACCGTCACGCTGCCCAGGTCGATCGGCGCCGAAGTCACCCTGGACGTCGACCTGATCCTCAAGGCCGGGCAGACGAAGGTCAGCTGACCGCGTCCACCTCCCCCTCCGTCACCCCCGCCAGCTCCACGTCGTACACCAGCGGGGCCTCCCCCACGACCACCTGTCGTGCGCGGGACGTGTGCGCCGGTGATGCCGCCGCCAGGAGGTACGCGCCCGGGCCCGGCACCGCGACGATGTACGAACCGTCCGCCAGCGACGCCACCCGGTCCAGCCTGCGGCCGCCGCGGGTCAGCAGGGTCACCTCGGCGTCCCCCACCGGCTCACCGTCCGCCGTGCGGATGAAGCCGTGGATCACGGAGGCGGGCCCGCCGCTCTCCGACCCGGTCGCCGGTTCGACGGCCGCCGGCTCCTCCTTCGGCTCCACCGCCAGATGCGGCAACCGCTTCTCCAGCCCCGCCGGCAGCCACCAGTTGGCCTTGCCCAGCAGATGCATCGCGGCCGGCACCAGCGCCGTCCGCAGGATGAACGCGTCCAGGGCGACGGCCGCCGCGAGGCCGATGCCGGCCATCGCGGCCTCCAGCTCGCCGCTCAGCACGAACGCGCTGAACACGCAGATCATGATGAGGGCCGCGCAGTTGATGACGCGGCTGGTCTCGGCGAGGCCGACCCGCACGGCGCGGGCGTTGTCCTTGGTGTGGACCCACTCCTCGTGCATCCGGCTCACCAGGAACACCTGGTAGTCCATGGAGAGCCCGAAGAGCAGGGAGAGCATGATGACCGGCAGGAACGCGGCGATCGGGCCCTCCTTGCCGACGCCGAGCAGTTCCGTGCCCCAGCCCCACTGGAAGATCGCCACCAGGACGCCGAAGGACGCGGCCGCCGCGACGAGGTTCATCAGCGCGGCCGTCAGCGGCACCACCAGGGAGCGGAAGGCGATCATCAGCAGCAGGAAGCCCAGCGCGATGATCGTCGCGATGAAGTAGGGCAGCCGGTCGCCCGTCACGGACGCGAAGTCCTTCGACACCGCCGTCACCCCGCCCACATGGGCCTCCGTCCCGTACGCCGGGATCACGTCGTCCCGCAGCCGGTCGATGAGCCGGTCGGTCCGCTCGTCCTGCGGCGAGGTCGTGGGGACCACCTGGATCACCGTGACCCCGTTCGCGGGCGGTACGGCGGCCACCTGGGCCACACCCGGGGTGGACTCGATGCGCGAGACGAGGCCCTTCGTGTCCGTGCCGTCGACGACCACCTGGAGGGGGCCGTTGAAGCCCGGGCCGAAACCCTCCGCCAGGAGGTCGTACGCCTGCCGGGTGGTCGTCGTGTCCCGGTGGTTGCCCTGGTCGGAGGTGCCGAGCCGGATCGACAGGACCGGCACGGCGAGGACCAGCATCACCACGAGCGCGAGCACGGCGGTCGAGCGCGGGCGTCGCTCGACGTACGCCGACCAGCGGGCGGCGAGGCCGCTCGTCGTCTCCGGTTCTGGCCCCGCGGCCGCGAGCCGGCGCCGCTGGCGGCGGCTGAGGACCCGCGGGCCCAGCAGCCCGAGCAGGGCCGGCAGCAGGGTGACCGCGGCGAGCACGCTCAGCACCACGGTCAGCGAGGTCGCGATGACGACGCCGTCCAGGAAGCGGAGGTTCATCACCAGCATGCCGGCGAGCGCGATGCACACGGTGCCGCCCGCGAACAGCACCGCACGGCCGGAGGTGTTGAGGGCGGTCACCGCCGCCTCCTCCGGTTTCATGCCGCGCAGGATGCCGCGCCGGTGCCGGGTGACGATGAAGAGGGCGTAGTCGATGCCGACGCCTAGACCGATGAGCGAGCCGAGCAGCGGGGCCACGTCCGGGATGTTCGTGGTGTGGCTGAGCAGGGCCGTGGCCATCATGCCGGTGCCGACGCCCGCGATCGCCACCACGATCGGCAGCAGCATCGCGAAGAGCGAACCGAAGGCGAGGAAGAGGACGACGGCCGCCGCGAGGATGCCGACCGCCTCGGACGTGCCCTGGGTGGCCTCCTGCGCCCGGGCGATGGCCTGGCCGCCCAGCTCCACCTGGAGTCCGTCCCGTTCGGCGTCCCGCGCCGTCTCGATGACGTCGTCGATCAGCGCCTTCGGTACGGAGTTCGCCTGCTCGGTGAAGGTCACCTGGGCGTAGGCGATCGTCCCGTCCCGGCTGACGCCCGCGCCGCCGCCCGCGGCGCCGGCCTCGTCGTACGGGCCGGTGACCTCCCCGACGCCGTCCATCCGCCCGATCCGTTCGAGCGCGGGTTCGATCCGGGACCGTACGGACGCGTCCCGTACCGACCCCTCGTCCACTTTCCACACCACCGTGTCGACGTCGCCCGCCCGTTCCGGGAACGCCTTGTCCATCAGGTCGTACGCGCGCTTGGAGTCCGTGTCCGGGAGCGAGAAGACGTTCACGTAGTCGGTGCCCGCGGCCGAGCCGGCGAAGCCGACGCCGCACACCGTCCCCACCCACAGCAACAGGACCACCAGTCGGTGCCGATAGCACCACCGTGCCAGTGTCGCCACGATCAACTCTCCTTCTGCGGCGTTCGTTGGGTCCCCCAGGTCCTCGGAACACCTTCGACGGCCGGGCGGCCGGGGCGACATGGCAGGCCCATGACTCTCAAGGAACTCCAAAGAGGAAGCCCTCCCCGGGCCGAAGACCCGTGCGGATACTGAGGACATGACCCGACACGAGGGAGTCGACGAGGCCGTGGGCCACGCCGGGGTTGGGCAGCGCGAGACGACGGCCACCGTGCTCGTCGTCGAGGACGAGCCGAGCATCGCGGACGTCCTCGCCATCGCCCTGCGCTACCACCGCTTCGAGGTGATGACCGCCGGTACGGTCCGCGAGGCACTCGCGCTCGCCGACCGCACCCGGCCCGACGCGGCCCTGCTGGACGTGATGCTCCCGGACGGCGACGGCCGGGCCCTCGGCCGTGAACTGCGCGCCCGGCGGCCGGAGCTGGCGCTGGTCTTCCTGACCGCGCGGGACTCGCCCGCGGAGATCGTGGGCGCGCTCGGCTTCGGCGACGACTACATCACCAAGCCGTTCCACATCGACGAGGTGGTCGCCCGCGTCACCGCCGTCCTGCGCCGCACCCGGCGGGCCGACGTCCTCCCCCAGCGTCCGCCGCTGCGCTACGGCGACCTGGAGCTGGACGAGACGACGTACTCGGTGCACCGGGCGGGCCGCACGGTGGAGCTGACGCCGACGGAGTACGCCCTGCTGCGGTTCCTGGTGCGCAACGGCGGGCGGATCGTGCCGAAGGAACAGCTCCTGCGCCATGTCTGGCAGTACGAGCACGCGCCGGCCGAGTCGACGGTCGTCGAGACCTACATCAGCTATCTGCGCCGCAAGCTGGACGCCCTCGGCCCGCCGCTGATCACCACCCGGCGGGGCGTCGGATACGGACTGGCATGACCCTCCCCCGACGGCTCCCCGGCAGGCCCCGGAGGCTCCCCGGCAGGCCCCGGCGGCTCCCCGGCATGCCCCGGCAGGGGCGCGGCCACTACTCCCTGCGCGCCAAGCTCACCCTCGCCAACGTGGTGCTGCTGGCCGTGGCGATCACGGCGGCGACCACGGTCAGCGCGATGGGCATGCGGCTGTACCTGCTGGACAGCGTCGACACGGAACTGATGACGACCCGCGACTCGATCGGCCGTGCCCGGGTCAGCATGGAACAGGTCGACGCGCTGAGCGCGCTGGTCGCCATCAGCCGCGAGTCCTCCGCCGAGCCCGCCGCCGAGGACGCCGACTCCCTCGTCCAGGGCGCCGTCTTCGCCGCCCTCGACGAGCGGGGCGAGCCGCTGACCGTCGCCGGTTTCGCGCCCACCGCGGGACAGCGGGCGCTCACCGCCGCCGTCGACGACCCGGCCGCCCTCGTCGCCGACGACGAACCCCACGACATCGACGTGTCCGGCGCCCCGCACCGGGTCACCGCGGCCCGCCTCGACGACGGCACGACCGTCCTGCTCGCCACCTCCACCGAGTCGCTCCACCGGGTGATCGCCAAGGCGCTCCGGCTGGACTTCGGTGTCGGCGCCCTGCTCCTCGCGCTCCTCGCCTGTCTGACCCTGTTCGGCGTGCGCCGCCGGATGCGGCCGCTGGAGGACATGGTCGAGACGTCGTCCGCGATCGCCGAGGGCGATCTGACCCGCCGTGTCCCGTCCAGTTCCGAGGCGACGCTGGAGGTCGAGCAGCTGCGCCTCGCCCTCAACTCGATGCTCCAGCAGGTCGAGTCGGCCTACCGCACCCGTGAACGCAGCGCCGCCCAGCTGCGCCGCTTCGTCGGCGACGCCTCCCACGAGCTGCGCACCCCGCTGTCCGCGATCCGCGGCTACCTCCAGCTCCACGAGAAGGGCATGCTCACCGATCCCGCCGAACGCCGCCGCGCCTGGGACCGCATGAACGGCGAGGTCGACCGCATGGGCCGCCTCGTCGACGAACTGCTCACCCTCGCCCGCCTCGACCAGCACCCCGAACTCCGGCTCAGGAACGTGGATCTCGCCTGCCTGGTCCGTGACGCCGCCGCCGATCTGCGCGCCCAGCAGCCGGAACGCCCCGTCACGGTCGCCGCGGAGGGCGCCCTCCTCGTCCACGCCGACGAGTCGGGGCTGCGGCAGATCCTGGGCAACCTGGTGAGCAACGTACGCACCCACACCCCCGCGGACGTGCCGGTCCGTCTCTGTGTGGCACGGGAGAGCGGCGCCGTGCGGCTGTCCGTCGCGGACGAGGGCCCGGGGCTGTGCGCGGAGGACGCGGCCAGGATCTTCGACCGTTTCTTCCGGGCGGGCGGCGGCGCCGGCAGCGGCCTGGGGATGGCCATCGTGCAGGGCGTGGCGGAGGCCCACGGCGGCGAGGTCACGGTGACCACGTCCCCGGGCGACGGTCTGGAGGTGACGGTGACCCTGCCGCCGCGCTGAGACGCCGGCGGCGGCATCCGCCCGCCGTCAGATCCAGTCCAGCCGCCACAGCCGGAACACCCCGGTCGCGTCGGACAGGTACTGCGCCCCGCCGACGTCCTCCGTGCTGAGCACGTACTCCTTGCCCTGCCACAGCGGGATCAGCGGGACGTCCCGCGCCACGACGTCCTGGAGGCTCTTGAAGTCGTCGACGGCCCTGCTGCGGTCCTCGTAGCGCCGGCCCTCCTGGACGAGCCGGTCGGCCTCCTCGCTGCCGTATCCGTCCTTCATGGAGCCGCCGGTGCCCACGAGCGGCCCGCCGAAGGTGTCGGGGTCGGGGAAGTCGGCCACCCAGCCGACGCCGTACGCGTCCAGCCTGCCGTCGGCGTAACGCTGCTGGAAGTCGGCCCACGGGTAGGCCTTGGTCGTCACGTAGAACAGCCCGGTCGCCTCCAGTTGCCGCTTCAGCTCGGCGGCCTCGGCGACGGCCGACTCACGGCCCTCGGCATAGGCGTAGGTGAAGCGCACCGGCATGCTCACGCCGGCCGCGTCGAGCAGCTTGCGGGCCCGCTGCGGATCGGGCTTCGGGTACGCGTCGAAGAACGAGGTCGTGTGGCCCGTGACCCCGGCCGGGATCAGCGAGTACAGCGGGTCGGTGGTGCCCTGGTACACGTCGGCGACCAGCTTCTCCCGGTTGATCACCGCGGCCAGCGCCTGCCGCACCCGGCGGTCGTGGAAGGGGGAGCCCTCGCGGACGTTGAGGACCAGGTTGCGGGTCTCGGTGCTGTCGGACTCCATGACCCGCTGGTCGGGGTCGCTCGGGGAGAGCCCCGCGAGCACGGCGGGCGGCAGGGTGCGCGCGGCGACATCGATCCGCCGCGCCTTCCACGCCGTCTCCAGCGCCGCCGAGTCCTTGTAGTAGCGCATGAGGACCCGTCTGCCGGTGTGCTGGACGGCGCCCCGGTAGCTCTCGTTGGGGCCGAGGCGGGCCTGCCGGTCCTTCGTGTACGACGTCAGGACGTACGGTCCCGTGCCGTCGACGCCCCCGTCGGTGCGCAGCCGGTTCGCCGGGTACTCGGTGCGGTCGACGATCGATCCGGCGCCGGTGGCGATCTTGTACGGGAAGGTGGCGTCCGGCGAGGTGAGGCGGAAGGTGACGGTCGGCCCGCTCACGCTCACCGACCGCAGGGTGCCGAGGAGCGAGGCGGGGCCGACGTCCGAGTTGATCCGCTTGACCCGGTCGAAGGAGTACTTCACGTCCGCCCCGGTCACCTCGCGTCCGCTGGGGAACCTCAGCCCCGGGCGCAGGGTGCAGCGGTAGACGGTGAGCGCGTTGCCGGCGAACGCGCAGCCACGCGCCGCGTCGGGTACGGGCGTCGCGCCGCCGGGCTCGAAGGTGAGCAGCGACTGGAAGACGTTGTTGAACAGGGCCCAGGAACCGGCGTCGTACGCGCCTGCCGGGTCGAGGGACGTGACCGAGTCGGTCGTTCCCACGGTGATCGTCCTGTTCGCGTCCCGCTCGGCGGGCAGCAACTGCCGGCCGCCGATCGCCGCGATCGCCAGCACCAGCAGCGACGCGAGAACCCGCATGCGAACCGACCGCATCGGTGCCCCTCCCCATGACTCCACCCGGCCCGCGACGCTCAGTGGCCGCGCGGTGGCGCCGATCACCTAACCACACGCGTTCGTACGCACGGAAGAGGGGTTTTGTTGAGTTGAGAAAGAACTTGGTAAGCGCGTGAACTGTGGTTTTCGCCAGGAAGCCTGACGAAGTGTCACGCCTGTTTCGACGCCAGTTCGACGACGGTGATGTCCGACGGCGCCCCCACCCGCACCGGAGGCCCCCACGCGCCCGCGCCCCGGCTGACGTACAGCTGGGTGTCGCCGTAGCGCTCCAGGCCCGCGAGGGTGGGGTTGGCCGCCTCGGCGACGTAGTTCATGGGCCAGAGCTGACCGCCGTGGGTGTGCCCGGAGAGCTGGAGGTCCACGCCGTGGTCGACGGCGTCGTGGATCTGGACGGGCTGGTGGGCGAGGAGCACGACGGCCCGCGAGGTGTCCCGGTCGCCGAGCGCCCTCGCGAAGTCGGGGCCGTGGCCCTCGTCCTCCCCCGCGATGTCGTTCACCCCGGCCAGGTCGAGGTACGGCAGCTCCCGGCGGTCGTTCTCCAGCGGGGTCATCCCCAGGCGTCGCACCTCCTCCACCCACTGCTCGGCGCCGGAGAAGTACTCGTGGTTGCCGGTGACGAAGTAGCTGCCGTGCCGTGCCTCCAGGCCCGCGAGGGGCGCCGCCGCCGGGCCCAGGTCCTTCACGCTGCCGTCGACCAGGTCGCCGACCACCGCGATCAGGTCGGGCTGGGTCGCGTTGATCGTGTCGACGACCTTCTGCGCGAAGCCGCGGCCCAGCATGGGCCCGAGGTGGATGTCGCTGACGACGGCGATCCGGAAGCCGTGCGCCGCGCGCGGGAGCTTCGCCAGCGGCACGGTGACCCGCTTGACCCGGGGACCCCGGACGACGCCGTACGTGCCGTAGCCGACCGTCCCGACGGCGGTGGCGGCGACGGCCCCGCCGACCACACGGGAGACGAAGAGCCGCCGGGAGACGCCCGCGGGGGACGCCCCGGCCGGACCGGCCGACCCGGCGGGCTCGACGGGAGAGCCGGCGACGGGTGGGGTGCCGTCGGCGGAGGCCGGGTCGGCGGTCGCCGTCGCGTCGGCGGACCCGGCCGTTTCCGTCGATCCGGCCGGGTCGGCCGGGTCGGCCGGGTCCGCGGGCCTGGCGCCCGCCGGGACCGGCTCCGGTTCGCGTACCGCCGGCTCGGGACGCTCCGCCGGGACCGGAGCGCGCCGCGCCAGGAGACGGTTCAGCAGGGGGCGTACGACCTCCCCCGCCAACAGGGCCAGCAGCAGGTACAGCGAGAGGGCGAGCCACAGGAAGCCCGGCCAGCCCAGCGTCTGCTGGAGCCAGAAAGGGGCACCGCCGCGCTCGGCGCCGAACGCCGCGAACAGCAGCACCGGCCCGGCGATGAACACACCCGCGCCCACCCGTCTGGCCAGGCCCGGCCCCCGGGTCGTGTCGCGCACCAACCGGCGCCAGGCGTACCAGTGCAGGACCCCGAAGGCGGCCAGGACCAGCAGCGCCACGAGCACGAAGACGATCACCATCACGCCGTACTCCCCGTCACGCGGTCCGACGAAGTGCGCGCAGACCGCGCAACCCGATGACGCCGATGGCCGTCCCAAGGACAAAGGAGACGACGGCGAGCGTCAGATGCACCCAGAAGTACGCGGTCGGATCGCCCGCGTCGTCGAACGCGAGGCCGCTGCCGTCCTTCCAGAGATTCCGGATGAAAGTGACCCAGATGACCCAGCTCCACACCCCGAAGGCGAGCAGGAACCAGGAGAGGGGGCGGCTGAGCTTCATGGGTTCAGTATCACCGCCGCCCGCCGGGCATTCGCGCCGGGGTGCGAGCGGGGGCGCGGGCGGCGCGGTGGCCGAGAACCGCTGTGGGACTCACCGGGCGGAGCCATGTACTTTCTCGATCGTGCCCGCCTCCAAGAAGACCGTCAGGCGCTCCCTGCTGGTCACCTCCGCCCTCGCCGTGTCCCTCTCGTCGGCGTCGCTGTTCTCCCCGGTGCTCGCCCCGGCCGCCCACGCCGCCGACCCGACCCCGAGCGGCAGCGCCTCCCCGTCGGCGACTCCCCCGGCGGCGATGTCGACCGTCGGCGGCGAACAGCTGGGCCTGCCGGGGACGCAGGCCAACCTGGGCGGTGACGCGCCGGTGGTGCCCAAGGGCATCAGCGCCAGGTCGTGGGTCGTGGCGGACGCCGAGTCGGGCGAGGTGCTGGCCGCGCACAACGCGCACTGGCGGCTGGCCCCGGCGAGCACGCTGAAGATGCTCTTCGCGGACACGCTGCTGCCGAAGTTCAACAAGGACGACGAGCACGAGGTCGCCCCCACCGACCTCGCCGGGGTCGGCGCGGGCTCCAGCATGGTCGGCATAAAGGAGAACGAGACGTACACCGTGCACGATCTGTGGCTCGGCGTCTTCCTTCGCTCCGGCAACGACGCGGTACATGTCCTGTCCGCGATGAACGGCGGCGTCAAGCAGACCGTCGCCGACATGAACGCCCACGCCGAGGAGCTCCAGGCCCTCGACACGCACGCGGTCAGCCCGGACGGCTACGACGCCAAGGGGCAGGTCTCGTCGGCCTACGACCTGACGCTGATCGCCAGGTCGGGGCTCCAGAAGAAGGACTTCCGGGAGTACTGCTCCACCGTGCGCGCGAAGTTCCCCGGGGAGACGAAGAAGGGCAAGAACGGCAAGAAGAAGCGGTCCTCCTTCGAGATCCAGAACACCAACCGGCTCCTCACCGGCGACAGCGGTCTGGACGCCTACCAGGGCATCGCGGGTGTGAAGAACGGCAACACGACGAACGCGGGCGCGACGTTCACGGGGGTCGCCGAGCGGGACGGCCGGGTGCTCCTCGTCACCGTCATGCACCCCGAGAAGAACGAGCACAACCAGGTCTACAAGGAGACCGCGCAGCTCTTCGACTGGGGGTTCGCGGCGGCGGGCAAGGTGCGGCCGGTGGGCGAACTGGTGCCGCCGAAGGGAGCGGAGACCTCCGACAGCCCCGGGCCCAGCACGCGGCCGGAGGGCACGGCACCGGCCTCGGCGCCGGCCACAGGGGGCGCGGGCGGCAAGGCGGTGGCCTCGGCGGCGACCGACGAGTCCAGCGGGATCGGGATCGCCCTGGGCATCACGGGCGGGGTCCTGGCCCTCGTCGCGGGCGGGGTGTTCCTGGTGAACCGGAAGTGGCCCCTGCGCGGAAAGTAGGGCGTGGGTCGCATCCGCGGGGGTACGGGATCGGTTCGTCGGCGGGTGCGGGTGGTTCGTGGCTGGTCGCGCGGTTCCCCGCGCCCCTGAAGGCTCGGGCCTTGCGGCCCGCCCTTCATCCTGAGAAGCACGGGGCGCAGCCCAGGTCGCTTTTCAGGGGCTACGGGGAACCGCGCGAGAAACCACACACCACCCGCACCCGCCGACGAACCGCGCACCCCCGAGCTACTGGGCGCCCTCCGCCTCCCCCCGCCCCTCCGCCGTCCAAGCCGCGCAGTACAGCAGCAACTTCGACGTGAAGTTGATCCACAGCAGCAACGCGATCGGCACACCGAACGCCCCGTACATGCTCTTCGACGCGACCCCCTGCATGTATCCGCTGAGCAGCAGCTTCAGCAGCTCGAAGCCGATCGCCCCCATGAGCGCGGCCACCACGAGCCGCCGCCGCGGCGGATGGACGCCCGGCAGCAGCGTCAGGACGTACAGCAGGAGCAGGAAATCGGCCAGCACGGCCACGCCGAACGCGGCGATCTGGAGGAGGACCCCACCCCACCCGCCCCGGTCGACGCCGAGCCGGTCCGCGGTCCACCCGATCGTCGCCGAGGCCACCATGGACGCCGCGAGGGAGACGAGCACCGCGCCGCCGAGCCCGACGAGGATGCCCGCGTCCTTGGCCTTGGCGAGGACGGGGTTCTCCTCGGGCTCCGGCTTCTCCCACACCACCCGCAGACACCCCCGCATCTCCCCGACCCAGCCGATGCCGGTGAAGAGCAGCAGCGCGCCGGCGATGAACCCGACGGTGCCGGCGTTCTCGACGAGCCCGGCGATGTCGAGCTGGTCGGAGATGCCGGGAACCTGTTCGGCGAGCCGGTCCTCCAGCTCCCGCCGCCGGTCCTCGCCGAGCGTCGCCGCAGCGATGGCCGCGCCCATGGTCAGCAGCGGGAACAGCGCGAGGAAGCTGATGAACGTCATGGCCGCCGCCAGCCGCGTCCACGTCACCCGCTCCAGCCGTTCGTACGAGCGCCACGCGTGCGTGGTCATCAGGCGCTCGGCCAAGGGGCCGATCCCGGGAAGCCTTTTCAGCCAGTCCATGATCCGACTCTGCCCTCGTCGTGGTCACCCGATGCCGGGGGTACCCACGTGAGCGCTGATCACCAGCCCTGCGCTGTTCACAAGTTCTGCGCTGTTCACCGGTCCGGCGCTGATCACCAGTCCGGCGCTGATCACCAGTCGGCCACGGCCAGCCCGTACATCGCCAGCCACATCAGCGCGATGGAGGCGAGGGCCCGGTCGCGCAGGACGACGTCCTCGGGCTCACCGGCCGTGCCCCGGTCGGCGAAGACGGCGTAGCGCAGCACGGCCAGGACGAAGGCCACCATGGAGAGCTGACGCCACGGCAGCACACTGGTGCTGGGTACACCGCCCTCTTCGAGGGCCCACAGGCAGTAGCCGAGGACGGCGAGCCCGGCGGCCAGTTGCCAGACGAAGCGCAGGTATCCGGCGGTGTACTCGGTGAGCAGCGCCCGGGTCGCCCCGGCCCGGTCCGCGAGCTGCACGGCTTCCGAGTACCGCTTGGCGGCGACCATGAACAGCGCGCCGAACCCGGTGGTGATGAGGAACCAGCGCGACAGGGGGATGCCCAGCGCGAGTCCGCCGATCATCGCCCGCATCAGGAACCCGGTGGTGACGACGGCGAGGTCGACGACCAGGACGTGCTTGAGGCTGACGCAGTAGGCGAGTTGGAGTCCGAGGTACGCGGTCAGCAGTGCGGCGGTGTACGGGGAGCAGAGCCACACGGCGGCCGCCGGCGCGAGGACGGCGAGGGCGCCGCCGACGGTGTACGCGACCGGCGCGGGGACCTGGCCCGCGGCGACCGGGCGGTGGCGTTTGACCGGGTGGGCGCGGTCGGCCTCGGCGTCGCGGGCGTCGTTGATCAGGTACACGGCGGCGGCGCAGGCCGTGAAGAGCACGAAGACCAGCGGGAGCCGGGTCAGGGCGCGGGGCGTGAAGAGTTCGCCGGCGGCCGCGGGGGCGGCGATGACGAGGACGTTCTTGATCCACTGGCGGGGGCGGGCGGTCCGGAGCAGACCGAGCGCCAGCCCGCCCTTCGGCGGCGCCTCTGCGGGGGCGGTCCGCCGTTCCAGGACGGTCGTGGGCTCAGCCATGGCCGCTCGCCCCCCGCCGGGTCGTCCAGCGGGCGCCCAGCGCGGCCGTGACGGCCCCCAGCGCCGCTCCGGCCGCCACGTCCGACGGGTAGTGCACGCCGACCACGAGCCGCGACAGACACATCGCGGCGGCGAGCGGCGCCATGAGGGGGACGACGCCGAGCGTCCCGTACGCCACGACCGCCGCCGCCGCCGACGTGGCGTGCGAGCTGGGGAAGGAGTGCCGTCCGGCGGTGCGGACCAGCGGTTCGACGTGGGTGGGGCGGGCCCGGCGTACGAGCCGTTTGACGCCCATGCTCAGCAGGTGCGCCCCGGCCGTGACGGCGGTGCCGCGCAGCCAGACGGCACGGCGCTCCCGGTCGGCGGCGGCGCCCGTGAGCCCGGCCGCGAGCCAGAGCGCGCCGTGCTCCCCGGCCCGGGACAGTCCGCGCGCGACAGCCGCGACGCGCGGGTCCGCGCCGTGCGCCCGGCACACGGAGAGCAGCCGCCGGTCCAGGCCGCGCACACCCTCGACAGCGTCAACTTCGTCCATGTGATGCCACTCTTCTAGGCGACCGCCCGAGAACTCCGGCAATCTTGAACGACATCCCATTAATCACCCATTTCGGTGAGGCGCCTGGGACGGCGGGCCGACACACCCGATTCCTCGGCATGCGCGGCGATACGGTCGCGCGCATGCCAGCCAATGCCGTCCCCCTCTCCGGCCGCACCACCCCCGTCACCGGCTGGGGCCGCACCGCCCCGACCGCCGCCCGGCTGATCCGCCCCCGTACGTACGAGGAGGCCGCGGCCGCCGTGCGGGCGTGCGGGGCGCGCGGCGGGATCGCCCGGGGGCTGGGGCGGGCGTACGGGGACGCGGCGCAGAACGCGGGCGGCGCCGTGCTCGACATGACGGCCCTGGACCGGGTCCACGCCATCGACGCGGACGGCGGCACGGTCCTGTGCGACGCGGGGGTCTCACTGCACCGGCTGATGGAGGTGCTGCTGCCGCTGGGCTGGTTCGTGCCGGTGACCCCGGGGACCCGCCAGGTGACCGTGGGCGGCGCGATCGCGGCCGACATCCACGGCAAGAACCACCATGTCTCCGGGTCGTTCGCCCGCCATGTGCTGTCGCTCGAACTGCTCACCGCCGACGGCGAGATCCGCACGGTTGTCCCCGGCACCCCTCTCTTCGACGCCACGGCCGGCGGCATGGGCCTGACGGGGGTGATCCTCACGGCGACCGTACGGCTGCTGCCCGTCGAGACGTCCTGGATGTCGGTCGACACCGAACGGGCCCGCGACCTGGACGACCTGCTGGCCCGGCTCACGGCCACCGACCGCTACTACCGCTACTCCGTGGCCTGGATCGACCTCCTCGCCCGCGGCTCGTCGACGGGCCGCGCGGTCCTGACCCGCGGTGAGCACGCCCCTCTGGAGACACTGGAGTCCTCGTCCGCACGCACGCGTGGAGCGCGGTTCGCACGCCGGGACCCGCTGAGCAGTCCGTTGGAATTCCGGACCTCCCGGCTCCCGGCCGCCCCCTCCTTCGTCCCCGAGGGCCTGCTCGGCCGGAAGACCGTGGGCCTGTTCAACGAGCTGTGGTACCGCAAGGCCCCCCGGGCCCGCGCCGACCAGCTCCAGCGGATCTCGACGTTCTTCCACCCCCTGGACGGGGTCCCGCACTGGAACCGGCTCTACGGGCGCTCCGGGTTCGTGCAGTACCAGTTCGTCGTCGGGCACGGCCACGAGGAGGCGCTGCGGCGGATCGTGACCCGGATCTCCGCGCGCCGCTGCCCCTCCTTCCTCGCCGTGCTGAAGCGGTTCGGCGAGGGCGACCCCGGCTGGCTGTCGTTCCCGATGCCGGGCTGGACGCTCGCCCTCGACATCCCGGCGGGCCTGCCCGGCCTCGGCGCCTTCCTCGACCGGCTGGACGACGAGGTCGCATCGGCCGACGGACGCGTGTACCTGGCCAAGGACGCCCGGCTGCGCCCCGAACTGCTGGCCGCGATGTACCCCCGCCTGCCCGAGTTCCGCGCGCTGCGCCGCGAGTTGGACCCCGACGGCGTGTTCGTCTCGGACCTGGCCCGCCGCCTGGGCCTGTAGGGGGCGGCGCGGGGAGCGCCCCGCACCGCACCCCCAGCGCCCTCACCACACCCCCCGCGCTCGCGCCGCGCCCCGCACCCCCGTTCCCCAGTCGCTCAGGAGCTGTCATGAAGGACGCGTTCGGCACCCCCCAGTCCCTGCTGATCCTCGGCGGTACGTCGGAGATCGCGCTGGCCACCGCCCGCCGGCTGATCGCCCGCCGCACCCGCACGGTCTGGCTCGCCGGACGCCCCTCGCCGGACCTGGAGAGGGCCGCAGCCCATCTGCGCGGACTCGGCGCCGAGACGCACACCGTCGCCTTCGACGCCCTCGCCCCCGACTCCCACGAGACGATCCTCGGCAAGGTCTTCGCCGAGGGCGACGTCGACATGGTGCTCCTCGCCTTCGGTGTGCTCGGCGACCAGGCGCACGACGAACGCGACCCGGTGGCCGCCGTGCGCGTCGCCCAGACCAACTACACGGGCGCCGTGTCGGCCGGACTGGTGTGCGCGCGGGCCCTCCAGGGGCAGGGCCACGGCTCGCTCGTCGTCCTGTCCTCGGTGGCCGCCGAACGCGCCCGCCGCTCCAACTTCATCTACGGCTCCGCCAAGGCCGGCCTCGACACCTTCACCCAGGGCCTCGGCGACGCCCTCCACGGCACCGGCGTCCATGTGATGGTCGTACGGCCCGGTTTCGTCCGCACGAACATGACCGCGGGCCGCCCGGAGACGCCCCTCGCCACCACCCCGGAGGCGGTGGCGACGGCCATCGAGCTGGGTCTGCGACGCCGCTCGGAGACGGTGTGGGTGCCGGGGGCCCTG
Organism: Streptomyces sp. NPDC030183; assembly: GCF_055573455.1. Lineage (NCBI taxonomy): Bacteria > Bacillati > Actinomycetota > Actinomycetes > Kitasatosporales > Streptomycetaceae > Streptomyces > Streptomyces sp. NPDC030183. The sequence goes on along the minus strand of NZ_JBVIBK010000008.1, from coordinate 234,125 downwards.
CGGCTGGTGATGGCGGCGCTGCGCCACGTACCGAGGCCGCTGTTCCGCCGCCTGCCGCTGTAGGGCGCCGGCCGACCCGGTTCTCAGTGGGCGGGGAGGGTGGTGTCGCCCACCGGGGCGCCCGCCTGCGGGGGGACGACCGAACCGCCGAAGGCGAACTCGCGGAGCTTGCGCCAGACCCCGTCGGCGCCCTGCTCGTAGAGCGCGAAGCCCGTGCAGGGCCACTGGGCCTCGTACCCCGCCAGCTCCTCGAACGCCCGGTCCATCGCCTCCTCGGCGATGCCGTGGGCCACGGTGACGTGCGGGTGGTACGGGAAGTTCAGCTCGCGTGCCACCGGCCCCGACGCGTCCCTGACCTGCTTCTGCAGCCAGGTGCACGCCTCGGCGCCCTCGACGACCTTGACGAACACCACGGGCGAGAGCGGCCGGAAGGTGCCCGTGCCGGACAGCCGCATCGGGAAGGCCCGGCCGGCGGCCGCGACCTCGACGAGATGCGCCTCGATCGCCGGCAGCTCGGTCTCCTCGACCTCCGTCGGCGGCAGCAGCGTGACATGGGTGGGGATGCCGTGAGCCGCGGCGTCGCCGAAGCCCGCGCGCCGCTCCTGGAGCTGGCTGCCGTGGGGCTCCGGGACCGCGATCGACACACCGATCGTTACGGTCCCCACGTCGTCTCCTGTCGTCGTGTCATGCGTCCGTGTCTTCGTCTGTCGTGACGCGCCACCGGCTATCGACTGTACGGCCACGACGGTGTTCCGGGCAGGCGTGGCCGGAGTGATGTACAGCGCTGCCGGTGGCGCGATCGGCGCTCGGCCGACGGGGGTGGTGCGGCGGTGGTGCGAGGGTGGTGCCGCGGTGGTGCGGCTCAGTGCTTGGCGGGCAGGAAGCCCACCGCGTCGTACGCCTGGGAGAGCGTCTCCGCGGCGACAGCGCGTGCCTTCTCCGCACCCTTGGCCAGGATCGAGTCGAGCGTCTCCGGGTCGTCCAGATACTGCTGGGTGCGCTCCCGGAAGGGCGTCACGAAGTCGACCATGACCTCGGCGAGGTCCGTCTTGAGCGCACCGTAGCCCTTGCCGACGTACTTCTGCTCCAGTTCCGCGACACCCGTCCCGGTGAGCGTCGAGTAGATGGTCAGCAGATTGCTGACGCCCGGCTTCTCGGCTGCGTCGTAGCGGATCACGGTGTCGGTGTCGGTGACCGCGCTCTTGACCTTCTTGGCGGTGGCCTTCGGATCGTCGAGCAGGTTGATCAACCCCTTGGGGGTCGACGCCGACTTGCTCATCTTGATCGCCGGGTCCTGGAGGTCGTAGATCTTCGCCGTCTCCTTGAGGATGTACGGCTTCGGGATCGCGAAGGTCTGGCCGAAGCGGCCGTTGAAGCGCTCGGCGAGGTCACGGGTGAGCTCGATGTGCTGGCGCTGGTCCTCGCCGACCGGGACCTCGTTCGCCTGGTAGAGCAGGATGTCGGCGACCTGGAGGATCGGGTACGTGAAGAGGCCGACGCTCGCGCGCTCGGCGCCCTGCTTGGCGGACTTGTCCTTGAACTGGGTCATGCGGGATGCCTCGCCGAAGCCGGTGAGGCAGTTCATCACCCAGCCGAGCTGGGCGTGCTCGGGGACGTGGCTCTGGACGAAGAGGGTGCACCGCTCCGGGTCGAGACCGGCGGCGAGCAGCTGCGCGGCGGCGAGCCGGGTGTTGGCCCGCAGGTCCGCGGGGTCCTGCGGGATCGTGATCGCGTGCAGGTCGACGACCATGTAGAACGCGTCGTGGGACTCCTGCAGAGCCACCCATTGGCGCACGGCGCCGAGGTAGTTGCCGAGGTGGAACGAGCCTGCGGTGGGCTGGATTCCGGAGAGCACACGAGAACCAGGCAGCGGCGCGGAGCGCCCCGTTTGAGGGCGGTGGTGGGCGACGGGTGGGCGGTCAGAGGCCATGCTCATCATTCTCTCAGGTATCGGGACCCGTTCCGGAACGTACCGGAAACCGGCACACGGGTGGGAACCGATCGGGCCCGGGCGGTGTACCCCTGTTGTGAGAACGCGGGAGGGGGGCCGCATCGTCGATGAGGCCGCGGTGATCGCACGCGTACGCGCCGGGGAGCCGGAGGCGTACGCGGACCTGGTGCGCGCCCACACGGGCATCGCGCTCAGGGCGGCGCGGGCGCTCGGTGCCGGTCCGGACGCGGAGGACGTGGTGCAGCAGGCCTTCTTCAAGGCGTACTGCTCGCTCGGCCGCTTCCGGGACGGGGCCGCGTTCCGGCCGTGGCTGCTGTCGATCGTGGCCAATGAGACGAGGAACACAGTGCGGACAGCCGGACGTCAGCGGTCCCTGGCCGACCGGGAGGCGGCGCTCGCGGAGGCCGAGCCGCTGATACCGCCGGCGTCCGATCCGGCGGTCGCGGCACTGGACATAGAGCGCCGGGTCGCCCTGCTGGGCGCGCTGGAGCAGCTGAGCGAGGAGCACCGTCTGGTCGTCACGTACCGCTATCTGCTGGAGATGGACGAGTCGGAGACGGCCGCCGCCCTCGGCTGGCCCCGGGGCACGGTGAAGTCCCGCCTGAGCCGCGCCCTGCGCAGGCTGGGGCGTTTGCTGCCCGAGTTCGACCCGGGAGAGCCTCTCGACCGGCGGCAAGCGGGAGAGCGGGTGATGGGGGGTGAGTGAGCGGACCGGGGACGAGGACAGGGAGCGGGCGCCCAGGCGGGGCGAGGGCCGCAGCACAGGTGACATGGCGGGTACCCCCGGCGACGGCGGCCACGGGGCCCCTGGGGGCGACGGCGACGGTGCGCTGCGTGATCGTCCGGTGGTCGGGCTGCCCGCGGAGTTGCGGGCGCTCGGGCGGTCGCTGGACCGGCCGGGGGGCGACGCGGACGAGACCATGGTCGAGCGGGTCCTGCGGCAGATACTCGCCGAGCAGGCGCCGACGCCAGTGGCCGAGCCGCCGGTGGTGGCCGGTGGGCGACCGGCGGTGCGCCGGTGGCTGCGGCTCCGGTGGCGTGCGCTGACGGCCGCGCTGTGCGGGCTGCTCACCGCCCTGGTCCTCACTCCCCCGGTGCGGGCGGCCGTGGCCGACTGGTTCCGGTTCGGCGGGGTCGAGGTGCGGTACGACCCGTCGGCGACACCTTCGCCCGGCGCGAGGGTGCCGGGCTGCCCCGACCCGGTCCCGTTCGCCGAGGCCGGGCGGCGCGCCGGGTTCACCCCGCTCGTCCCGGAGGCGCTGGGCACGCCGGACGCGGTGTCCGTGACCGCGGCGCCGAAGGACCGTTTCGTGGTCACCCTGTGCTGGCGGGAGCGGGGGCGCGTGATCCGGCTCGACGAGTACGCGGCCCGGCTGGCGCCCGAGTACACCAAGAGCGTCCTGGGCGAGCAGGACGTGGAGTGGGTCGACCTGGGACCCGGCTGGTACGAGGTGCTGTGGTTCCCGAGGGCGCATCTGCTGCGCTTCTGGATGCTCTCCGAGGACGGCTCCCGTTTCACCCGCTCCGAGCGCACGGCGGGCCCGACGCTGCTGTGGGTGCACGAGGGCGACCTCACCCTGCGGTTGGAGGGCGTGGACTCCAGGGCACGGGCCGAGGAGATCGCCCGGTCCGTGAAGTGACCGGGCCGAAGTGGGAACCCCGGCGGCGCGAGCGGTGTACCAGGAATGACACTGCGAGTGCGGGCGGACCGCACCGCTTCCGATCGGGGGTGTCGGATGCGTGGAATGCGAGGACCGGCGGTGGCCGTGGGGGCCTTACTGACGGCGCTGACCCTGGTACTGCTGGGGGCGCCGCCCTCGGCGGCGGGCGGACCGACCAGCGTGCTGCTGGCCTCACCGACCAGCCGGCGGACGGCTTCGCTCTACGGCACGGACAAGGCGTACATCCGTTTGCACGAGCTGCTGGGCGAGGCCGGCTCCGGGCTCGCCAACCGCCGGGGAAAGCCTCCGATGCCGGAGGAGGAGATCGCGGAGGCAGCGGGCGACATGATCAATGTCACCTGGATGATCCATGATGTGAGCCCCTGGCGGGTGGACCGGGTGTATCCGAGCCTGCCCGGCACGAAGGACGTCTGGATACGGACGACGGTCAGCGTCGGAGGCATGGGCACGGACACGAACGCGGCGGAGCGCCGCGGCACCTGGCACAAGGCAAAGCACTCCGAGGAGCTACGGCAGGTGCTGACCTGGCTCGGGGTCCTGGGCGCGGGATCGGACGGCGCAGAATCCGACGGCCCGGGGTCGACCGGCGCGGGCCAGGGCACGCTTCCGTCATCCGGCACGCCGGACGGGGTCCCGACCGATGGCCGCGCGGCGACGGACGGCAGCGCAAGGGCGGTCGAGCCGGGCCTGGCGGACCAGGCCCGGTGGGCGATACCCGCGCTGGTGCTGGGCCTCGCCCTCGGCTCCACCGTCACGGTGCTGGTGCGCCGCGCGGCGGCCCGGCGGGACGCCGGACCGTCGGAGCCCCGACAGGAGCTGCTGGACGCCTGACGGCCGGGGCGGCCGCCCCTCGCGATCAGGAGGAGCGGCGCCTGGCGGCGATGTCAGCCGAGGTCGATCTCCGGGTACAGCGGGAAGCCGGCCACGAGGTCGGTGGCGCGGCGGGAGATCTCGTCCGAGACCTTCGCATCGAGGACGTGCTGGGCCTTGGAGGGCGCCCCCGACTTGGTGGTGCCGGGAGTCGCGGTGGTGAGGACGCGGTCGATGAGACCGGCGACCTCGTCCATCTCCGCGGTGCCCAGACCACGGGTGGTCAGGGCGGGCGTCCCGATGCGGATACCGGAGGTGTACCAGGCGCCGTTCGGGTCGGCGGGGATGGAGTTGCGGTTGGTGACGATGCCGGAGTCGAGCAGCGCGGCCTCGGCCTGGCGGCCGGTGAGGCCGTAGGAGGTGGCGACGTCGATCAGGTTGAGGTGGTTGTCGGTGCCGCCGGTGACCAGGGTGGCGCCGCGGCGCATCAGGCCCTCGGCGAGGGCGCGGGAGTTGTCGACGATGCGCTGCGCGTAGTCCTGGAAGGCGGGCTGACGGGCCTCGGCGAGGGCGACGGCCTTGGCGGCCATGACGTGCGGGAGCGGGCCGCCGAGGACCATGGGGCAGCCGCGGTCGACCTGGTCCTTGAGGGAGTCGTCGCACAGGACCATGCCGCCGCGCGGGCCGCGCAGCGACTTGTGGGTGGTCGTGGTGACGATCTGGGCGTGCGGCACCGGGTCGAAGTCGCCGGTGAGGACCTTGCCGGCGACGAGGCCCGCGAAGTGCGCCATGTCCACCATGAGCGTGGCGCCGACCTCGTCGGCGATCTCGCGCATGATCCGGAAGTTCACGAGACGGGGGTAGGCGGAGTAGCCGGCGACGATGATCATCGGCTTGAAGTCTCGGGCGGAGGCGCGCAGGGCCTCGTAGTCGATGAGACCGGTCGCGGGGTCGGTTCCGTAGGAACGCTGGTCGAACATCTTGCCGGAGATGTTCGGGCGGAAGCCGTGGGTGAGGTGGCCGCCGGCGTCCAGGGACATGCCGAGCATGCGCTGGTTGCCGAAGGCCTGGCGGAGCTCGGCCCAGTCGGCCTCGGAGAGGTCGTTGACCTGGCGGGCGCCGGCCTTCTCCAGGAAGGGGGCCTCGACGCGGTCGGCGAGGACGGCCCAGAAGGCGACGAGGTTGGCGTCGATGCCGGAGTGCGGCTGGACGTAGGCGTGGCGGGCGCCGAACAGCTCCCGGGCGTGCTCGGCGGCGAGGGCCTCGACGGTGTCGACGTTGCGGCAGCCGGCGTAGAAGCGGCGGCCGACGGTGCCCTCGGCGTACTTGTCGCTGAACCAGTTGCCCATGGCCAGGAGGGTGGCCGGGGAGGCGTAGTTCTCGGAGGCGATCAGCTTGAGCATCTCGCGCTGGTCGGCGACCTCCTGGCCGATGGCGTCGGCCACGCGCGGCTCGACGGCGCGGATCACGTCGAGGGCGGAGCGGAAGGCGGTGGACTCGGTGGAGAGGGGCTCGGCTGACATGGGGACCTCCGGACGTTGCGTTCAGCGTTCACGGTACGGCCCAGGCGCACGGCACTCATCTTCCCGGGCCGCTCCCCGATGGTCCGTCCCATCCCAGCGCGCCAGTCACGACCCGTCGGTCACCTTATCGGGCGGCGCCGAGCCGCAGACCCGGACGTCCACCATTCGAACGACGAGGAGACCGGTGCGGCGGGGGCGGCGGACGTCACAGGATGACGTGCGGCAGGAAGCGGGCGTACTCGTCGGTCACCAGGCCGGAGGACTCGCGGATGCCGAGGCCGGCGGACTCGTTCTCGACGACCCAGGCACCGAGGACGACATGGTTGCCGTCGAAGGCCGGCAGGGGCGCCAAGCCCTGGTAACAGCAGGGCTCTTCGCGCAGGACAGGGTCGGCGCCGGGCTCGTGGACGGTGACACCGGCGCCCTCCCGGCCGAGGAGGGGCTTGGAGACGTAGCCGTCGGTTGCGGCCAGTTCACGGGGGCCGTCGAGGTAGGCGGGAAGGAGGTTGGGGTGGCCGGGGTACAGCTCCCAGAGGACGGCGAGCAGCGCCTTGTTGCTGAGGAGCATCTTCCAGGCGGGCTCTATCCAGAGGGTGGTGCCGGTGCCGCCACCGTTGTCGAGGGTGGCGAGGACGTGCGGGGCGAAGCGGTCCGTGGTGAGCCACTCCCAGGGGTACAGCTTGAAGATGCTGCGGATGAAGCGGAGCTTCTTGTCGACGAAGCGCTCGGAGAGGCGGTCCCAGCCGATGTCCTCCATGGAGATCCAGTCGGTGTCGAGTCCGGCCTGCTCGGCGGTCTCCTTCAGATAGGCGACGGTCATCAGGTCCTCGCCGAGTTCGTCGCCCGCGGAGTGCGCGAAGTACAGGGGGCTGCCCGGCGGGAGGAGGCGGGCCTGCTTCCTCCAGGCGTCGACGAGGCGTTCATGGAGGGAGTTCCACTGGTCGGCGCCCGGGAAGCGTTCCTCCATCCAGAACCACTGGGGGCTGGCGGCCTCGACGAGCGAGGTCGGGGTGTCGGCGTTGTACTCCAGCAGCTTGGCGGGGCCGGTGCCGTCGTAGCGCAGGTCGAAGCGGCCGTAGACGGAGGGCAGTTCGTCACGCCGGTGCCAAGCCTCGGCGACAAGGCCGGCGAGGCGCGGGTCGGTGATGCCGAGGTCGGCGAAGCGGTCGTGCTCGACGATGTGCGCGGCGGCGGCCAGGCACATGGCGTGCAGTTCCTCGACGACCTCCTCCAGGGCCTCCACCTCGGGCAGCGAGAAGACGTAGTAGGCGCTCTCGTTCCAGTAGGGGCGCAGGGAGCCGTCCGGGTGGCGGGTCAGGGGATAGATGAGCCCCTGTTCCTCCACCGTCTGCTGCCATCCGGGCCGGGGTTCGATGGTGCGGCGTTCCATGGCTCTGTCTCCCGGGCGGGGTCAGCCGCCGCCGGAGCCGGAGCAGCCGAAGCCGTCCCGGTCGACGGCCTCGCTGCGGCTGAAGGTGCCGTCGTCGGCCCGGTTGCCGGTGACGTCGGCGTCGTAGTACCAGGCCGCGTCGACCGAGCCGGGCTGGCTGCGGTTGCCGCTGCTGCTGCTCTTGCGGTTCTTGCCGTAGGACGACGAGGAGGAGCCGGAGTTGCAGTTCTTGTCGGCGATGATCTTGTAGCCGTTGGCGTAGTCATAGCTGTCGCGGTCCACGCACCGGCGGTCCGGGTCGGATCCGCAGGAGGTGAGGGCCGCGGCGACGACGCCCATGCCACCGAGTACGACCGTGCTGGACCGCAGTCGCCTGCGCTGCTCTCCCATGTGCTCCCCCGTCGGGCTGCTGAGCTCGGCCGAGCGGGCCCGGCGCGCGGAAGGACCCGCCGCCCGAGCGTCCGCCGCTCGGCACCCGGCTTATCCGGGCTTTATCGGCGTTCAGACTAGTGATCGGTTCCAACCGGGGCCAACCGGCGCCCGGGGGTACGCGGGCTGCCGTAGGCGGACAGGGATCCGGGCAGGGCAGCGACCCGGGCCCCGCCTGCTATCCGGCGGGCGGGTGGATCACCGTGATGCCGGCGAGGATGAGGGTGATCCCGGCGAGGAACTGCTCGCGGTCGTCGTGCCCGCGCAGATGAGGGGCGAGGGCCCGGGTGAACGGGTATGCCACGGGGTCGAGTTCCTCCCACGCCGTCGACACGGTGTCGAGGAAGCGGGCGCGGTCCACGCCGGGCGGGAGCGCGCGGGCGCTCGCGCTGTTCGCGGCGTTCTGGCCGGCGGCGCCGAGGATGTAGTGCATCAGGGCCGAGGTCGCGGTGAACCAGCTGTCCTCGGGGACGCCCAGGGCGCGGACCTGCCTGCCGATGCTCTCGAAGAGGCGTGGCGCCACCGTCCCCCAAGGGCTGCGGGAGAGCTGGGTGGCCAACTGCGTCCCGAGCCAGGGGTGTCGGTCGATCGCGTCGAACAGCCCGAGCGCGACGGCACGGATCCCGTCCCGCGCCGCGTCGGCCGACTCCGAAGACCCACCGGCCTCTACCGCGGTCCCGACCCCTGCGACCCCTGCGGCCCCTGCGGCCGCCGCGGCACCGGCAGCCCCCTGGTCCCCCGCAGGCTCAGCTTCGACCGCCCCGCCTACCCCGCCTGCCCCGCCTGCCCCGCCTGCACCGACCGCTCCGCCCGCCACGGCGTCGGCGACGACCGCGTCCGTCACGGCCTCAAGAAGTTCGCCCTTGTTCTCGACGTGCCAGTAGATCGCCCCCGGCCCTGTGGCGAGGCGTTCGCTCAGCGCCCGGAACGTCAGCCCGCTCTCGCCCGAGGCGTCGAGCAGCTCGATCGCCGCCTCGACGATGCGTTCACGGGAGAGCGCGTCTGTGCGCCGCTGCGACCGGCGCGACCGTGTTGCCATGCCGCCATCTTGACACGACTGGAGCGCTGTTCCAATGTTGGAACGCCGTACCATCATGGAACGGCGTACCAGTGCGGCGCCCTCACCCTCACAGTCGCCCAACTCACCCGCGGAGGAACCCCCATGACCACTCCTGTCACGATCATCGGCGCCGGTTTAGGCGGCCTCACCCTGGCCCGCGTCCTGCATCTGCACGGCATTCCGGCCACCGTCCACGAGGCGGAGCCCTCCCCCTCGGCCCGCACGCAGGGCGGGCTGCTCGACATCCACGAACACGACGGGCAGCGCGCCCTCGACGCGGCCGGCCTGATGGACGAGTTCCGCGGCATCGTCCTGGAGGGCCGGCAGGCGATGCGGCTCCTCGACACGGACGGGACCGTCCTGCTGGACAGGCCCGACGACGGCACCGGTGGCCGTCCCGAGGTGCAGCGCGGCGAGTTGCGGCGGATCCTGCTCGACTCGCTCCCGGCCGGCACGGTCCGGTGGGGCCGTAAGGCCACCGGCGCCCGCGCCCTCGGCGAGGGGCGTTTCGAGGTGAGGTTCGCCGACGGCGACACCGTCACCACCGGTCTGCTGGTGGGGGCCGACGGCGCGTGGTCACGGATCCGGCCCCTGCTCTCCCCCGCCGAACCGGAGTACGTGGGCACGTCGTTCGTCGAGACCTACCTGTTCGACGCCGACACCCGGCATCCGGCCGCCGCGAAAGCGGTGGGCGGCGGGTTCATGATGGCGCCCGCGCCCGGTCAGGAGATCTTCGCCCACCGGGAGGACGGCGACACCCTCCACGCCTATGTGGCGCTGAGCAGGTCCCAGGACTGGTTCGGGGCCCTCGACTTCACCGATGCGGCCTCGGCCCTCGCGCGGATCGCGGAGGAGTTCGCGGGCTGGGCACCCGAACTGACCGCGCTGCTCACCGAGAGCGACACCGCGCCGGTCCTGCGCTCCCACCACACCCTGCCGCTCGGCCATCGCTGGGACCGGGTGCCCGGCGTGACCCTGCTCGGCGACGCCGCGCACCTCACGGCCCCGAACGGCGAGGGCGCCAACCTGGCCATGCTCGACGGAGCCGAACTGGGCCAGGCCCTCGCCGCGCACCCCGACGACATCGAGGCCGCGCTCACCGCGTACGAGCAGCCCATGTTCCAGCGCAGCGCCGAGGTCCCCACTTTCGAGGGGGCTGACCTGCACAAGATCGACTCCGAGAACAACACGGCCCCCTGGCTCCTGCGGGCCTTCCTGGAGCACGAGAAGGAGGGGCGGGGCTGAGCAGGCTCAGTACGGTTCAGCCGCGTACGCAGGTCGCGCCCGTCGGACACAGGGACGTCACCGCGTTGGTGACCGGCTCGCGCAGGTCACCGAGGGAGGTCGACTCGGGGGCGCTGAACCGTACGCCGTAGGGCGTGCCGTCGGGGGCCAGGAAGCGGTGGTCGATGACCCGTCGGGGGCCGGCGCCGCTCTCGCCGTCGAAGCGGTAGACGACCTCGGAGTAGGTGGCGTCGTCGGAGCGGTCGAGGACGCGGTAGCCGGGGAGGCGGGCGAATCCGTAGTCCGCGTTCTCGGCGTCGTCCATGGAGGCGGCGGGGCTCTCCTCGCTGACCTCGAAGAGCTGGAGCACCCGGGCGCCGTCCGGGGACTCGTACGTCACGACCGCCGGCTTGCCCTCGGGCTGCTTCGCCGTGCGGGTCCAGCCGGAGGGGACGTCGACCGTGAAGCCGGCGGGGTCCTCCGAACGCACATAACCGGGTGCGCTGTCGGCCGGGGTCCCGCCGGACGCCCCGGACGTGCCCCCGCCACCGCCTCCGTCACCCCTCCCGCCCCCACTCCCGCCACCGCTCCCGCCTCCACTCCCGTCACCGCTTCCGCCCGCGGTCCCGCTCGAACGTCCGCCCGTCCCTCCGTCCGCGCCTTCGCCCGTATCTCCACCTCCGGACCATGCCTGGCCGGTGTCGCCGCCGCCCGCGCCCGCCTCCGGGGCGGAGGGCGACGAGGGCGTGTGCGCGGCGGTCGTACGGTTCTTGGTGTCGCCGTCGGGTCCCGCCAGGGTCCATACGCCGAGCCCGGCGCCGCCCCCGAGCAGGGCCGCGAGGGCGATCACCACGGCCATCCGCCACGCGTTGACGGGCTCGGGCGGGTCGTCCACCCAGCGCCCTGTCGTCGGATCCCAGCGCGCCATCAAGTCCCCCTTGCCGTCGCGGGCGTTCACGGCTGCGTCGACGCGCGTGCGCATGAACGCGTTTGACGACGATAGCGGCGTACACGCCGACAGGCCCCGTCCCGGGCGAAACCGGGACAGAGCCTGTGCGAGCCCGCTATGGGACCGTGACACCCGGCCTGCGGGGTCAACGGAGTTGTGGAACCGCTGGGATGACCGCCTGGGCGGCCGTCGGGGTGTGACCGTCAGATGAGGCCGAGCGCGCGGACCGCCTCGCGCTCCTCCTCCAGCTCCTTGACGGAGGCGTCGATACGGGCGCGGGAGAACTCGTTGATCTCCAGACCCTGGACGATCTCGTACTTGCCGTCCTTGACGGTGACCGGGAAGGAGGAGATGAGGCCCTCGGCCACACCGTACGAACCGTCGGACGGGATGCCCATGGAGACCCAGTCGCCCTCGGCCGTGCCGTTGACCCAGCTGTAGATGTGGTCGATGGCGGCGTTGGCGGCGGAGGCGGCCGAGGAGGCACCGCGGGCCTCGATGATGGCGGCACCGCGCTTGGCGACGGTCGGGATGAAGTCCTCGGCGAGCCACTTCTCGTCGTTGACGACCTCGGCGGCGTTCTTGCCGGCGACCGTGGCGTGGAAGATGTCCGGGTACTGCGTGGCGGAGTGGTTGCCCCAGATCGTGAGCTTCTTGATCTCGGAGACCGGGACGCCCGTCTTCTTGGACAGCTGGGTCAGCGCGCGGTTGTGGTCCAGGCGGGTCATCGCGGTGAAGCGCTCGGCCGGTACGTCCGGCGCGGCGGCCTGGGCGATGAGGGCGTTGGTGTTGGCCGGGTTGCCGACGACGAGGATGCGGATGTCGTCCGCGGCGTGGTCGTTGATGGCCTTGCCCTGCGGCTTGAAGATGCCGCCGTTGGCCTCCAGCAGGTCGCCGCGCTCCATGCCCTTGGTGCGGGGGCGGGCGCCGACGAGCAGGCCCACGTTGGCGCCGTCGAAGGCGACGTTCGGGTCGTCCGTGATGTCGATGCCCGCGAGCAGCGGGAAGGCGCAGTCGTCGAGCTCCATGGCGGTGCCCTCGGCGGCCTTCAGCGCCGGCGTGATCTCCAGCAGGCGGAGCTTGACCGGCACGTCCGCGCCGAGCAGCTGGCCGGAGGCGATGCGGAAGAGCAGGGCGTAACCGATCTGGCCGGCCGCGCCGGTGACGGTGACGTTCACGGGAGTGCGGGTCATGGCGTTCTCCGTATGACAGCTGGCGGTGGGGCGTCCCTGCCCCGGACGTTTGATCGATCTCTTGGCGTCAAGAGAGATCGGTGGTCAGGCTATCGCGCATCCAGGATCCCCGACGGCCGGGTTCGTGTGGCCCACCACACACGACCCGTTCTGGCGCGCCGGGCACAAGAAAAGGCGGCCGCCGGTCCTGGGGGGGGTGGACCAAGGGCGGCCGCCGGTGGGGGTGCCGGGCCGGGAGAGGGGGGTCGATCTCCCGGGCGGGCCGGACTCCCGTGGGGGTACCTTCCGCCTGCCCAGGCGAACGGAAGGCATGCGCTCCAATTTCTGACTACTTTGGGGGCGATCGGGATCACTCACGGTCACAGGCCCGCCGAGGGCGGGGAGTTCGGGCGCGACACGCCATCAGTCGCCCGTACACCCCCCGAACGCCCCCGGTAGGACCGCACGCCCCACAGAGCCGCACCACCCCCCGCGCGCCGCACCACCCCCCGCGCGCCGCGCCACCCCCCGCTGCCGCCCCGTCAGCCCGTGCAGCCCTCCTCGCCCGACGCCAGCGTTACGCATGCCGTGGCGTCGCCGGCGTCCTTGACCGCGACCATCGAGGTGTACGCGATGTTGTCGCCGGCCTCCTCGACCGCCGCCTTCTGCCTGACCTTGCCGGCCGCCACGCGGACTTCGTCGCCCTGGGCCGCCAGGGTGATGCGGGCCCAGGCCGCGCGGCAGTTCTCGCTGTAGCGGACCTCCACCCGGGCCGTGCCGACGGTGGCCTCGTCCGCGGTCTTCACGACACCCGTCGTGCACCCCATGGTCTCGGGGTCCTTGCCGGTGCAGTCGGCTCCGGCGCACTTGACGCCGGCCGGGAGGTCGGGTTCGGTGCCGGTCCCCGTCGAGGTGTTGGCAGGCGGCTTGCCCTCGGTCTGGCCCCCGCCGTCGCCCTGGGTGAGGAAGAACGCGGCCGCGATCACGACGAGCGCGCCGACGGCTCCCGCCAGGAACATCGACACCCGCCGTCCGGGCGCCGCTCCTCCGTCGTCGGTACGGCCGGTACCTCCGGGCGGCGGGCCGAAGACACCGGACGGAGCCGCCGCGCCACCACCCGCACGGGCCGACGCCGCGGAGGACGACGAGGACGCCGGGGACGCCGTCGAGGCCGATGGGGCCGGTGTCGGCGGAGTGGACGGTGTCCCGGCCGCACCCCGGGCGGACGAGGGCGAGGCGGCGCCCCAGTTGACGCGGGAAGCACTCGCGGCCGCCCCCGGCCCGCCGCTGCCGTAGCGCGACGACGAAGACGCGCTGGTGGACGGCGACGAGGACGGGGTCGAACTCCCGTACGGCGAACGGGTGGTGCGTTCCTCCTCCGGCCCCCGGGGCTGCGGCGGAACCGTCGGGGAGACACCCGCCGGCCCCGCGATGCCCGGTGTCGCCGTCGCGCTCCGGCCCGCCCTGGCGCTCTGGCCGCCCTTGACGGCCGCCTGGCCCCCGGTCTCACCCAGCGCGGCGCGCGCCTGGGAGATACGGATGGCCTCCATGGTCATGTCGTGGCGCATCTCCGAGCGGCTCCAGGCACGCTCGGCCAGCTCCCACATGGTCGTCAGATGGACGGGATTGGTGCCGGTCACCTCGGCCAACGCGATGATCGCGCCCTTCGGCGCGAGAAGTCTGCCGTTGAGGTACCTCTCCCATGACGTCTTGCTGTAGCCCGTACGGTCGGCCACCGCGGCGATGCTCAGTCCACCGCGGTCGACGAGCCTGCGCAGTTGGCTCGCGAACTCCTTGACCTGTGGATCGAGTTCATCCGGCAAGGCCCTCCAACGAGGCATTGCTTCCCCCCTCTTCCCCCTGAGCGTCTCTGTACATGCCCCCCGTGCCGACTATCCCTGTGCCGCGCATGATGCCCTCGCTGAATCCTGGTCCGTGACCGAGCCCGAGGCCCTCTTTCGACCCCGTTCTGGACTACCCATTGGGATGCGCCCGGCCGGGATGTCAGTTCCCGGAAAAGGGGCGTGCGGGAGCATTTCGGGCTGGGCGCACACCCAATGCGCGCCCCCTGCCGGTCCGTGGTCCAGTGTCCCATCGACATCCCGGCTTTCCGGGCGGATTGACAGATCCCCGCGCGGGACGTCCCGGACCGTCCCAAATACTCACGTTAGCCCTGGCGCCGAGCCGATCGTCGGTAAATCCTCGAACTCGCCAGCACATCGGCACGACCACGGCACAGGCACGGTCACCCACGTCGAACAGGGATCCGTGAGTGGCGTCTGTGTCCTGTCGATGCCGTCGATGTCCGTCGACGCTGTCGATGCTGTCGATGCTGTCGATGCTGTCGATGCTGTCGGAAAGTCATACGGGGATCAGGGGACCAGGGGACCAGGGGGATCACATGCAACTCAAGGCCAGGATGCTGCTCGCGGCAGCCGCCGTGACGGCCTCGGCCGGGCTCGCGCTCGGTGCCGCCGCTCCGCTCGCCACGGCCTCCGGGCCGCACGTCGTCGACGGCTCCGGTGCCGCGTACAACGACTGGGGCGACGAGGGCACGCTGTCCGTGAACAGCCACTCCAGGAGCAACGCGACCCGGCTGTGGCAGAGCGTGCTCTACGCCGACGGCGCCAAGTGGAAGGACGCTGGCGGGAATCTGCACACCTTCACCCTGTGGGACATCGACGGGGTCTTCGGCTGGAAGACCCGCTCGGCGACGAAGTACTGGCAGGCGCAGGAGGAGCTGGAGGACATCGACGGCATCGTCGGCCAGGAGACGTTCGGGCAGGCCGACGGTTTCCTCGACGGGCCGTACGCCGACGGCCTGGTCACGTACACGGGCACGGTGAACCAGGTGACCTTCAAGCGGCTCGACGGGAAGTACTACGTACGCGTCGGCTCGAAGTGGAAGCTCGCGGCGTACGACTGGCGCAGCTGAGGTTCCGGAGGGCCTGACGACGCCCTGAGCCGTCGTCAGGCCGTCGCCGCCTGCGACGAGGGGCCGTCACGACAGCGTGGCGGCCCCCAGCAGTGCGGCCCCGACGAGGACGAGGGCCGCCAGGACGACAGGGCCTAGCGCGGCGTAGACGGCGAGACGGCCTGGCCGGCGTGGTTCCGGCACCTCGGCGGGGGTGTCCCACCAGGGCAGCGGGGGGTCGTCCTCGTACGCCTCCGCGTCCGCCGTCCCGGGGGTGGCCGACGAGAGGTCCGGCGTCAGGGGCGGCGCCGGGCGCGGCCAGACCCGTACGGCCGGCTCCCAACGCACGCCGAAGCGTTCGGCGTCCTCCCCGGCGACCTTGCAGAGGGCGACGACGGCCTGGCGGGGCGGGGGCTGGGTGGTGTTGAGGTACCGCTGCCAGGAGGACTTGCTGTACGCGGTGCGGGCGCCGAGGGCGACCAGGCTGAGCCCCGTCCGGTCCTTGAGCAGCCGCATCTGCTCGACGAAGTGCTGCACCTCCGGGGGGAGCCCGTCCGGCAGCGGCTGCCAGGCGCTCATCGACTGCCTCCTGGGCTCGGTCGGGGATCTGAGCAAGTGACGACGACCGAGGCGGGACCGGTTCCCACCGGGCGGGTCGACGGCCTGGGCGCGTGGGGCGACCGCACGGCGTGCCGGAGCACGGAGGGCGCGCGGCGGACGCGGGGGCGGGTGCGGGGCGGGGTGCGGGGCGGGGTGCGGCGGCGGGACGCACCCGGAGGTGACCTGCGGGTGCGGGCGTCGTGGCCGGGTGGGGACACCTCGGCGGAATTGTCACTTCCGTGCCACAGCGGGTCGGCAGCTGTTGAACGGGGCGTCCGCCGTGCACGAGGGTAGATCGCGACGGCGGTCCGTCCTGACTCGGGGGAGGGGACGGGCCGCTGTCTCGCGTCCGGTCAGCCGGTCTCGTCGCCGACGGTGAAGTGCAGGGTGTCCTTGAGGATGGGGATCTCCAGCAGCGGCTTCGGCTGCGCCATCAGCGCGAGGAGCACGATGACGGTGCCCAGCGTGATGTACGTGACCATGTCGGTGAAGCGGGAGCGGACGGCGAGCATGCCGACGTCCGGCACCAGCCAGCGCAGCATCGCCCCACCGAGCAGGGCCGAGCCCACCAGGATCGTGCCGAGCCGGAACTCGTCGAACGCGGTGAGCAGCAGGCCGAGGCCCACGGTGCCGAGCACGGCGAGGATCGGCCACTGCCGGGCGGGCGCGGGCGCGTCCCGGGGCGCGGCACGGCCGCCGCCCTCGGGCCGGGCGGTGTCCCTGGTGAACATCGGGAAGCGCCGGGTGGCGCGGACGGGCTTGCCCTCGGCGTCGGGCACGCTGATGGCGTCCCGCACCTCGATCTCGTCGGGCGCGCTCCCCGTCACGGCCGCCCCGCCCTTCTCCGTCTCCCCCGTACGCCCCGCCATCTCCACCCTCTCCGCCCCACCCGGCTCCGCTGCCACGCCGGGCTCCACAGCCGCGCCGGGCTCCACAGCCGCGCCCGGCTTCTCGGCCCGGCCCGGCTTCGCCGAGTCACCCGTCTCGACCGATGCATGCGACGTGACCGACGTGCCGGTCCCGGCCGACTTCGCCGACACACTCGACGTCCCCGACGCGGCCGACCTCCCCGACGCGGCCGACGTCCCCGTCCCGGCCGTCTTCGCCGGCCCCCCCGGCGTTCCGGCATCCGTCGGCTGCCCCGGTGTGCTCGGCTTCGCCGAGGCCGGGGGCGTTCCCCGGCTCTCGGGCCTTCCCGGGGCCTTGTCGTCAGCCGGCACTGCGCTCCGCCGCCTCGACCACGTTGACCAGCAGCTGGGCCCGGGTCATGGGGCCGACGCCGCCGGGGTTGGGGGAGATCCAGCCGGCGACCTCGGCGACACCCGGGTGGACATCTCCGACGATCTTGCCCTCGGCGGAGCGGGAGACACCGACGTCGAGGACGGCGGCACCCGGCTTGACGTCCTCGGGCCGGACCAGGTGCGCGGAGCCGGCGGCGGCGACGATGATGTCGGCCCGCTTGAGGTGGGCGGCCAGATCGCGCGTGCCGGTGTGGCACTGCGTGACCGTCGCGTTCTCGCTGCGCCGGGTCAGCAGCAGCGGCATCGGACGGCCGATGGTCACACCGCGGCCGACGACCACGACCTCGGCGCCCTTGATCTCCACGCCGTAGTGGCGGAGGAGGGTGAGGATGCCGTTCGGGGTGCAGGGCAGCGGGGCGGGCTCGTTGAGGACGAGACGCCCGAGGTTCATCGGGTGGAGGCCGTCGGCGTCCTTGTCGGGGTCCATCAGTTCGAGGATGCGGTTCTCGTCGATGCCCCTGGGAAGGGGCAGCTGGACGATGTAGCCGGTGCAGGCGGGGTCCTCGTTGAGTTCCCGCACCACCGCCTCGATCTCTTCCTGGGTGGCGGTCGCGGGCAGTTCGCGCTGGATGGAGGCGATGCCGACCTGCGCGCAGTCGCGGTGCTTCCCGGCGACGTACTTCTGGCTGCCGGGGTCTTCCCCGACGAGGATCGTGCCGAGGCCGGGCGTGACGCCCTTCTCCTTCAGGGCCGCCACGCGGGCGGTCAGATCGGACTTGATCGCGGCTGCGGTGGCCTTGCCATCGAGAATCTGGGCGGTCATGGCCCCAATCTTCGCGGATGACGGGGTCCCGGTTCCAATCCGGCCGCCCATCGGACATCCACCAAGGGGTCCCGGGGTGCCTTGCCGTGTGCCCGGGGCGTGCCCGCGCGGCGCCGGACCCCCGCGCCGGACCCCCGCGCCGGACCGAGGGCCGCTCCGCTCCCCGGGCCCCTGCCCCGCCCAGCCCGGCCTGCCGGACCCAGCCACGCCCGGTCAAGATCGGATGTGTTGCACTTGCACAACGTCCCGGAAATGCGGCTGGACATCCGAGCGGGCATATAAAACGATTGGGGCACAGTGCCGCGGGCACTGCCGGGGGGCGTGACCACAACAGACCAGGGCATTCCTCCGACCCGTGCCGCGCGTCCCCGCACAAGGCAACGGAGGAGACCCGCCATGAGCTTCGGCGACCCGAACAACCCCTACGGCCAGCCCCAGCAGCAGCCGTCCCAGGGCTACGGCTACCCGCAGCAGAACCAGCCCCAGCAGCCCGGTTACGGCTACCCGACCGCCCCGCCGGTCTCGCAGGGATACGGCGGCGGGTACCCGGGCGGCGCGCCCACGACCATGCCCAGCACGGTCAACGCGGCCCGCGTGATGCTCTGGGTCATCGTCGGCCTCCAGGTGATCGGCGTGCTGCTGTACGCGATCGGCGCGGTGGCCGTGAGCGCGGCCAGCGACAACACCGAGGACCCGGCGCTCCAGAACGCGCTCGGTGACATCCCCGTGGGCCTCATGTGGGCGATCGCCGTGTTCGCCGTGGGCTGGCTCGTCTACGCGATCATGCTCGCCGTGAAGTTCAAGAGCGGCGGCAACGGCGTACGCGTCGCAGCCCTGGTCTTCGGCATCATCACCGCCGTCCTGAGCATCTACCCGTTCTTCCTGATCGGCCTGGTCCACCTGGTGCTGGGCATCCTGATCGCCGTCTTCGTCGGCAACGCCAACGGCAAGGCGTGGTTCAACCGCCCGCGCTACTGAGCCGCCGAGCCCACGAAGGGCCGTACCCCGTCCCACGGGTACGGCCCTTCGGCGTTCCAGGAGGCGCACGGCCCTCCGTACTCCCGGTGTTCACCAGGGGCAGGCCCCGCCGGTCGGACGAGGCGAGAGTGAGCGCACCCGGTTGGGGCCGCTCTGCGTCTCACCGGGGCGGAGCAGATAGCCGAAGGCTCCGGTCACGCAGCAGTGGGCTGACCCCTTGAGCCTCGCAGCGGAACGGACGACGCCTCTGTACCGGTCCGAGAACGCGCGGGGCGCTCCGCATCGAGCGGCGCGCCCCTTCTGCTCTGCTCTGTCCTGGCCTGGCCGGCGCTCAGTGGAAGAAGTGCCGGGTCCCCGTGAAGTACATGGTGACGCCCGCCTTCTGCGCGGCCTCCACGACCAGTTCGTCACGGACCGAGCCGCCGGGCTGCACGACGGCCTTGACGCCGGCCTCGGTGAGGATCTCCAGCCCGTCCGGGAACGGGAAGAAGGCGTCGGAGGCCGCGTACGAGCCCTGAGCCCGCTCGGCGCCGGCCCGCTCGACCGCGAGCTTCGCGGAGTCCACACGGTTGACCTGGCCCATGCCGACGCCGACCGAGGCGCCGTCCTTGGCGAGGAGGATCGCGTTGGACTTCACCGCGCGGCAGGCCCGCCAGGCGAACGCCAGCTCGGCCAGCTCGTCGGCGGAGAGGGCCTCGCCGGTCGCGAGCGTCCAGTTGGCCGGGTCGTCGCCGTCGGCCTGGAGCCGGTCCGTCACCTGGAGGAGGGCACCGCCGTCGATCGGCTTGACCTCGGCGGGGTGGGAGGGCGCGGCCGGGGCCTTCAGCACACGGATGTTCTTCTTCTTGGCGAGGGCGTCGAGGGCGCCCTCCTCGTAGTCGGGCGCGACGATGACCTCGGTGAAGATCTCGGCGACCTGCTCGGCCATCTCCTTGCTCACCGGCCGGTTGACGGCGATGACCCCGCCGAACGCGGACAGCGGGTCGCAGGCGTGCGCCTTGCGGTGCGCCTCGGCGACGTCCGCACCGATCGCGATGCCACAGGGGTTGGCGTGCTTGATGATCGCGACGCAGGGCTCGTCGTGGTCGTACGCGGCACGGCGGGCGGCGTCCGTGTCGGTGTAGTTGTTGTACGACATCTCCTTGCCGTGCAGCTGCTCGGCCTCGGCGAGACCACTGCCGGTGCCGTCGACGTAGAGGGCCGCGGGCTGGTGCGGGTTCTCGCCGTAGCGCAGGGTGCTCTTGCGCTCCAGGGCGGCGGCGATGAACTCGGGGAACGGCGAGTCGTCGGCGGGCGCGTAGGCCGAGGCGAACCAGGAGGAGACGGCGATGTCGTACTCGGCGGTGTGGCGGAACGCCTCGGCGGCCAGCCGCTTGCGGGCGACGAGGTCGAAGCCGCCGTCCTTGACGGCCGTCAGGACGTCCGCGTACCGGGCGGGGCTGGTGACCACCGCGACCGAGGGGTGGTTCTTGGCGGCCGCGCGCACCATCGACGGGCCGCCGATGTCGATCTGCTCCACGCACTCGTCCGGGGTGGCGCCGGAGGCGACGGTCTCACGGAACGGGTACAGGTTCACGACCACCAGGTCGAACGGCTCCACGCCCAGCTCGGCGAGCTGGCGCCGGTGGTCCTCCAGCCGGAGGTCGGCGAGGATGCCCGCGTGCACCTTGGGGTGCAGCGTCTTGACCCGGCCGTCCAGGCACTCGGGGAAGCCGGTCAGCTCCTCGACCTTGGTGACGGGGACGCCGGCGCCGGCGATGCGCCCGGCGGTCGACCCGGTGGAGACGAGCTCCACGCCCGCCTCGTGCAGGCCACGGGCGAGCTCCTCGAGCCCGGTCTTGTCGTAGACGCTGACGAGCGCGCGACGGATGGCCCGCTTGCCGCTCTCGGCCGTGACAGTGCTGTCGGCGGTCACTGGATAACTACCTTTCGTCCCTCAATGCGATAGCCGTTGCGGGCGAGCCGCCCCACGACATCGACGAGCAGCCTTCGCTCGACTTCCTTGATGCGCTCGTGCAGAGCGCTCTCGTCGTCCTCGTCCCGGACCTCCACCACGCCCTGCGCGATGATCGGCCCGGTGTCGACGCCGTCGTCGACGAAGTGGACGGTGCAGCCGGTGACCTTGGCGCCGTACGCGAGCGCGTCACGTACGCCGTGGGCCCCGGGAAAACTGGGCAGGAGGGCGGGGTGGGTGTTGACGAACCGCCCGCCGAACCGGGCGAGGAACTCCTTGCCCACGATCTTCATGAACCCGGCGGAGACGACCAGATCGGGCTCGTACGCGGCGACGGCCTCGGCGAGCGCCGCGTCCCACTCCTCGCGGGTGCCGTGGTCCTTGACGCGGCAGACGAACGTCGGCAGCCCGGCGCGCTCGGCCCGGGCGAGCCCCTCGATGCCGCCGCGGTCGGCGCCGACGGCCACGATCTCGGCGCCGTACGCCTCGACGCCGGTCGCCGCGATGGCGTCGAGCAGCGCCTGGAGGTTGGTGCCGGATCCGGATACCAGCACGACGAGGCGCTTGGCCACGGGCTTGGCGGCCACGGTGGGACCCTTTCTGCGGTTCTGGTGCCGTGCGGGTGCGCACGGGCTCCTGGGGACCGCTCCACGGTCGTGCGGAGCGATCCGGTCCGCCGGGTCCGTACGTGCGCGCTGCGCACGCGCACATCGCATGCACCCGTACGTTGCGCTTGTGCATTCACACGAATGCTTTACGTCCCGCGATACGGGGAAGTCTACGAACCGGCCGACCGTCAGCAACGATACCGGCACACCCGGCGGCCCCCGTGGGACGGGGGCGTGGCCGGAAGGTAGCGTCTGCGAGGAGCGGGCCCGGGAAGGCGGTCGGGAACGCGGCCGGTGCGCGGGGCGTTCACGAAGTGACAGCTCAAGCCCTACCAGCCGGTTCAACCGCCGGACCCGGCGCGCTCAGCAGTGTGTTCAGCCGACGCCGTCGACACCGACGACACCGACCTGTTCACCGCTGCGCCCATCCGCCGTTTCGACCACAGCCGTACCTACCGCCGTACTCGACCCGCCGTACTCGACCGCCGTATCCACCAAGGGGAAGACGCACTCCTGATGCCGGACCGCAGCCTCCGCCTTCCTTCGCTCCTGCTGCGCGAGCGGAGCTCCTCTCCCACGCCTCCGCGCGAGAGCGAGGACGCCGCCGAGCGGCCCGGGCAGCCGGGGTCGTCCGGTTCGGCCGAGGACAACCCGTTCGCGCCGCCGCCGGAGGGGGCGCCCGATCGGCCGTGGCAGCCTCGGCGGCCCGCGGGCGGTCAGGGCTCCGACGGCGGGCACGGCGGCGGCCCCGGCGGGGATGGTCATTCGCCGTGGGGCAGTCAGTGGAGCGACCGGCAGCCCGGCCGCTCCACCGGTGGACATTTCGGTGAGCGCCCAAGTGGGCAGGGTCCGGGCGGTCCGGGTCAGGGCCCCGAGGGCGGTCCGGGCGCCGGAATGCGCTGGGACCCGACCGACCCCGCCCAGCGTCACGCGCGGTACGCGCTGCTCTCCGGCATGTGGGCCTTCTTCTTCGCGCTGTTCGCCTGGCCGTACGTGGCACTGCTGCTCGGCTCGCTGGCCCTGTACTGGGCGATCAGCGCGTTGCGCGCCAAGCCCCGGACGCCGGACCCGGACGCGCCGGCCCGCCCCGAGGTGAGCGGCCGCCCGCAGCGGACGGCGGCCATCAGCGGCCTTGTGACCGGGTCCCTCGCCCTGACCGTCGTGCTCGCCACGTTCACGACCCAGTTCGTCTACCGGGACTACTACACCTGCGTCGACGACGCCCTCACCACGGCCTCCGAGAAGTCCTGCAAGGAACTCCTCCCGGAGGGGCCGGTACGCGAGATGCTGGGCAGCGGGCAGTAGTCCGGCGTTTGCCCCTGCGATCTGCCGCCCCGCCGACGTACCAGCTCAAGGGGCTCGGCCCGGCGCCTTCGCTGGTTCCTTGGCCGACGCCGTCTCGTCACGGCCGACGGGGGACTGCGGCGGCGCGGCGACCTGACCTCGCGTCGCCCTGGAGAACCACGAGGACAGCGGGCGGGCCGCGGCTCGGAGCCACCGCCCCGGGCGTGAGGAGGGGCTCGCCTCGGGGTGGGGTGGAGCGGCGGAGGGCGCGGCCTTGGCGGGCCGGTCCGGGTGATCTGCGGCCGGGGCGCTTCCCCCGGCAGCACCTCGCTCGTCCGAGGGCAGGTCCGGAGGCCGGTCCACGGGCGGGTCGAGAGGCGGGTCCAAGGGCCGGTCGAGAGGCGGGTCCAAGGGCCGGTCGAGATGTCGATCCGCGTGTGCCTGGGCCGTGGACACCAGGGCGGCCAGTGACAGATCCGCGAAGCGCTCACGCGGCGCCGCGGCGTCCAACGCCTTCTCCAACTCCCACGGCCGCGAGGCGGCCACCGCCCCTCCGGGTCCCGCAGCAGTCCCGCGCTTCCGGCTCGCCACGGCCGGCTTCTTCCCGGGCCGTTCCCCTTCCGCCGTTGCCCCCTTGTCGCGTCGGAACAGGCCGCTCCTCAGGCCGCCCCCCTCGTCGCGTCGGAACACGCCGCTCGTCAGGCCGCCCGTCAGGCCGCTTCGCTCCTCGGTGGGCCTCTTCCGTGCTGTGGGCCGCCGGGCGGAGGCAGTGGCCCCTGCCGGGTCCGTGCCCCTCTGCGGGCTCGTCCTGTGTGCACGGACGCGCCACCAGCGTGAGGTGAGGGCGAGGGGCAGGGCGACGGTGGCCACCCAGGCTCCGGCCGCACCGCCGGTCTGCCACCAGGTGGGGCCGAAGTGGCTGAGCGCGGCGACTCCGAGGGGGCCGCTCGCGAGGAGGGTGAGCCCGGCGACGGTCACCGCGCACAGGGCGGCGGCGACAAGAGCCGCGGCGGCGGTACGGCGCACGGACCACGGCGCGCCCCGTTCCGCCGCCGCACGCGTCCCCGTGAACCAGCCCACGGTCACCCCGGCGGCCAGTGGTACGACCCCCACCACCCAGATCACCGGCGTACCGCCCCCCGTCGGCACCGCAGCGAGCAGCGGGAACGGCGGCAGCAGGGCGGCCGGTGCCGAAGCCGAAGCCGAGGCCGCCACCGACGCCGACGCCGACGCCGACAGGGGTGTTACGGCGTACCCGGCGCCCAGGACGAACCCGGGGCCCAGCGCATAGGCCACCGCCCACACCGCCGCGTTCGGCAGCAGCGCCACGCAGAGCATCAGTACGGCGAAACGACCCGACCACCCCTCCGTGAGCTGCGGGAACGAGGCGCGGACCGCGTCACCGTGCCCCACCAGGGACACCGCCACCAGCAGCGCCCCGCCGCCGACCAGCGCGAGCGCGCCCGCCCCGGCGGCCCGTCCCGCCGCGGTCAGCAGTTGTCGCCTGCCTTCCGTCTCCAGCACGCCACCGAGGGGCGCGGGCAGGGGCAGTGGGGGGCGCCCGTGCGCTGCCCACACCCCGGTCCCCGCCGCGAGCGCCGCCAGCGCCGGTACGCACACCACCGCCCACAACCACGAAGGCCGCAGCGCACCACCCGAGGCGTACAACGTGGCCGCACCGCCGACGGCCGTGTAGCCCGCGACGAGCCCCGTCCAGGTCGCCCGCACACTCGTCCCGTAGCCGTCCCCCGCGTGGTCGCGGGCCGAGCGGTGCAGCAGGACCAGGGGCAGCGCGAGGAGCAGCAGCGGGACGAGGCCGACGGGGGCAGGGTCGCCCGAGAGCGTGTCGGTCCGGATCAGCTCCACTCCGTGCGACAGCAGCCACAGGGCCGCCGCCACGTGCAGGGCCCCGCCCGGCCCGCTGTCCGGGTAGGGCGAGCTGATCCACAGCACCATCACCAGCGCCGCGAACGCCCCGAGGCCGAGCCCCGCCGCCAGGATTCCGCCCAGCATCCCGGCGACCAGTCGGGACGGCCGGCGGCGGGTCCGGCCGAGCAGCGGCGACAGGGCGGACAGCTGCGGCGGCGTACCGGCCGGGGAGGTCGACGGGGGCACCGGCCGGCCGTGCGGGGAGGGGTTGTCCGATGCGGTGGACGGGTCGTTCGGGTCGGTCACGTGCGTCACGTCCGCCATGCTCCCAACGACACGCGCTTTACTCGCGTAACGGGGTATTTGCGCACGTGTCGCCCACTATGTGCTTATGTGCTTTCTCGTTTGCGGGGCGGTCCCCCAGACGCACCGGAGAGCGGCCCATCAGGGTTCTCAGCGGGCTTCCGCACCACACGAGGACCACCGATGACCGGGGCCCAGGCCCCCACCGAGACTGGCGCCCCACCCGCTCCCGGTGCCGACACCGATGACGGGGCTGCGGGTGATTCCGGGGTGGATGCCGGGGCGCCGGGCGCGATTCTTGGCGAGGCGCGGGCGGACACCGTGGCCGGGGTCGAGTGGTATCAGCAGCCGCTCGGCACGGACGCCGAAGCCGCCGCCGATCCGGCGCTGGCGCCCCCGCCGCTGACGCCCGCGCAGGCTTTCGACGCCCTGTACACGTACTGCGCGCCCACCCTCGTACAGCAGACGTATCTGCTCACCGGGAGCCGTCGGCTGGCCCGCGACGCGGTCGAGCGGGCCTTCGAGCAGGCGTGGCAGCGCTGGCCGGAGGTGGCCGTGGACCGGGACCCGGCCGGCTGGGTGCGAGCCGTGGCCCACGACTGCGCCCTCTCCCCCTGGAACCGCCTGCGCCCCCACCTCCCCGCCCGCTCCCGCACCCCGGAGCCACCACCGGCGCCGGCGTCGGCGTCGGAGCCACTGGAGGAGCCGCAGCCGGCGTCGGCATCGGAGCCACTGGCGGAGCCGCAGCCGGAGTCAGGGGCCGCGGCGACGGACCCGACCGGCCGCGCCCTGCTCGCCGCGCTTCAGAAACTGCCGCCCCCGTACCGCCGCGTTCTCGTCCTCTACGACGGCGTGGGTCTGGACCTGCCGGACACGGCCGCCGAGACGGAGGCGAGCACCCCGGCGACGGCGGGACGGGTCCAGTACGCGCGCGCGGCCGTCACCGCCTGCCTCCCGGAACCCACGACGCCCGAGCGACTGCACCAGTTGCTGACAGAACTGTCGGCGGACGTCCGGCCCCGGCCGACGAGGCCGATCGTGCTGCGCACCAGGGCCGATCTGCGCGCCCAGCGCTGGATCCACGCCGCCGTCGTCCTCGCCTGCGTGCTCCTGACCACCACCGCCCTGACCCTCCGGACGGCCCCCGACCACTACGAGCCCCCGGTCCCCCCGGGCGCCCCCGTCGGCGGAGTCCCCGCGAAGGTGGTTCCCGGCCCCCTCTCCGACGCGCAGCTCGAACTCCGGGCCAGACTCAGAGCAGCGACGGCCGCGGGCCCCGAGCGACTGCACCCGGAAGCCAGATGACCCCCGGACGAGCCACCGGGCCCAGGGGCGCCGGCGGCCCACACCGGCCGGACTGCGGCCGACGACCCGTCCCGACCACCACCTGCAGCCGGGGGCACGCGCCGGGCCCCAGCCCCGGCCGCTGAGAACGCGACGGGCCCGCACCCACAGGGGGTACGGGCCCGTCCGGCCCGGCGTCGTTCGGCCGGATCCGATTCCGATTCCGATTCCGATGCCGATGCAGGTGCCGTCAGTCCGTGGGTCAGCCGCCCAGGATCTCGCGCGCGAGCTTCGCCGTCTCGGTCGGGGTCTTGCCGACCTTGACGCCGGCGGCCTCGAGGGCCTCCTTCTTCGCGGCGGCCGTACCGGAGGAACCGGAGACGATGGCGCCGGCGTGGCCCATGGTCTTGCCCTCGGGCGCGGTGAAGCCCGCGACGTAGCCGACGACCGGCTTCTTCACGTTCGCCTTGATGAAGTCGGCGGCACGCTCCTCGGCGTCGCCGCCGATCTCACCGATCATCACGATGAGGTCGGTGTCCGGGTCGGCCTCGAACGCGGCGAGCGCGTCGATGTGCGTGGTGCCGATGACCGGGTCGCCACCGATGCCGACGGCCGACGAGAAGCCGATGTCACGGAGCTCGTACATCATCTGGTAAGTCAGCGTGCCGGACTTCGAGACGAGACCGATGCGGCCCGGCTTGGTGATGTCACCGGGGATGATGCCGGCGTTCGACTGACCGGGGGTGATCAGACCGGGGCAGTTGGGACCGATGATGCGGGTCTTGTTGCCCTTCTCGACCGCGTACGCGTAGAACGCGGCGGAGTCGTGGACCGCGATGCCCTCGGTGATGACGACCGCGAGGGGGATCTCCGCGTCGATGGCCTCGACGACGGCGGCCTTGGCGAAGGCCGGCGGCACGAAGAGGACGGATACGTTCGCGCCCGTCTTCTCGATCGCCTCGGCGACGGTGCCGAAGACCGGGATCTCGGTGCCGTCGACGTCAACGGTCGTGCCCGCCTTGCGCGGGTTAACGCCACCGACGATGTTCGTGCCGTCGGCCAGCATGAGCTTGGTGTGCTTCATGCCCGTGGCACCGGTCATGCCCTGGACGATGACCTTGCTGTCCTTGTTGAGGAAGATAGCCATGGCTGTGTGTCCTCGTCCCTTACTTCGCAGCCGCGAGCTCGGCGGCCTTGTCGGCCGCGCCGTCCATGGTGTCCACGCGCTGGACCAGCGGGTGGTTGGCGTCGGAGAGGATCTTGCGACCCAGCTCGGCGTTGTTGCCGTCGAGGCGGACGACGAGGGGCTTGGTGACTTCCTCGCCCTTGTCCTTCAGCAGCTGCAGCGCCTGCACGATGCCGTTGGCGACCTCGTCGCACGCGGTGATGCCGCCGAAGACGTTGACGAAGACGGACTTGACGTCCGGGTCGCCGAGGATGATCTCCAGGCCGTTCGCCATGACGGCGGCGGAGGCGCCACCGCCGATGTCGAGGAAGTTGGCGGGCTTGACGCCACCGTGGTTCTCGCCGGCGTAGGCGACGACGTCCAGGGTGCTCATGACGAGACCCGCGCCGTTGCCGATGATGCCGACCTCACCGTCGAGCTTGACGTAGTTGAGGCCCTTCTCCTTGGCGGCGGCCTCCAGCGGGTTGGCCGACGCCTTGTCCTGGAGCTCCTCGTGCGAGGGCTGACGGAACTCGGCGTTCTCGTCCAGGGAGACCTTGCCGTCGAGGGCGATGACGTCGCCGGAGGCGACCTTCGCCAGCGGGTTGACCTCGACGAGGAGCGCGTCCTCGGCGACGAAGGTCTTCCACAGGGTGACGAGGATGTCGGCGACCTTGTCGGCGACCTCGGCCGGGAACTTCGCGGCCTCGACGATCCGGCGGGCGACCTCGGGGGTCACGCCCTCGTTGGCGTCGATCGGGGTCTTGGCGACGGCCTCGGGGCGGGTGGCCGCCACCTCCTCGATCTCCATGCCGCCCTCGACGGAGGCGATGGAGAGGAAGGTGCGGTTGGTGCGGTCGAGGAGGAAGGAGACGTAGTACTCCTCGACGATCTCCGGAGCGGTCTCGGCGATCATCACCTTGTGGACCGTGTGGCCCTTGATGTCCATGCCGAGGATGTCCGTCGCACGGGCGACGGCCTCGTCCGGGGTGGCGGCGAGCTTCACGCCGCCGGCCTTGCCTCGACCACCGACCTTCACCTGAGCCTTGACGACCGACTTGCCGCCCAGCCGCTCGGTGATCTCGCGCGCCGCCTCAGGCGTGTCGATGACTTCACCGGCCAGCACCGGTACACCGTGCTTGGCGAAGAGGTCCCTCGCCTGGTACTCGAACAGGTCCACGCGCTTCCGTCCCTATCAGTGATCGCGGTTCGTTGGATGCGTGGGCGTGCCGCGAAGGGCAACGTGACGTCCGCCGAGAGTCACAAGGGAGGCGCACACGGTGTCCGAGCGCGCGGCATGTCCGTCTCGCAGGTTATCTCTGCTTCCGGGAGCCCTCTAAATCGCATGTCACACCTGCGCGGTGATACCTGTCACATGATGCCGGGCTCACTGGCACGGCGTGCCGGGTGTGAGCCGCATGTGCTGCGTATTGCGGGGCCTCACCGGGCTGGGGTGCGCCTGGTGAGGCCCCTGTCCGGGCCCTTTCCGACGGGGAAGGGCCCGGGGCGGCGGATGATCGTCTCCCCAATGAGGACCACCCGCCCCCCTCCGCCGGCTTCCACCCGAACCTGACCGACGGTTTTCGGCCGTCCGGGTTTCCACCGCCGGAGGGAAGTACTACGAACCGCCTGCCGTCACTCGCCCGCCTTCACCGGGCTCGTCGTCCGGCTGCGCCGATCGGCCGCCGCAGGTGCGGGGCCGGGGGCCGCCGTGGGGGAGGGGGCCGGGGCCGCCGTGGGGGACGGAGGGCGGATGGACACGGTCAGAGGCCGCGCGGGACGTAGCTCGGCGTGGTCGAGTCGGCGAGGCTCTCGGCGCCGGTGACGGCGTTGCCGGCCAGCGGGGTGCCGGTCGTGCGGACGGTTCCGGTGAGGTCCTCGGCCAACGGGGCGACCTGCCCGGCGACCGGGCCGGCCTCGCCCGCGACACCGTGCGCGAAGGGGGTGACGTCATCCGCCACCTCGTACGCGAAGGGCGCCACGCCCTCGGTCACGCCGTGCGCGAAGGGCGCCACGTCACCCGCCACGCCGGACGCGAAGGGGGTGACCCCGTCCGCCATGCCGTACACGAAGGGCGCGGCGTCGGCCGCCACGCCGTCGGCCAGGCGGGTCGCGCTCCCGGCGACACCGTCGGCCACGGGCCGGACATGACCGAGGACCGCGTCCGCGACGGGCTGTACGGCACCGACCGTGCCGTCCGCGAACGGCCGCACCGCCCCGGCCGCGCTCTGCGCGAACGGCCCGGCCTCCTCCCTGACCAGCCGCCCCGCGAACGGCGCCGCGTTCTCGACGACCAACCGCTCGGCCAGAGCCGCCGCGCCCTCGGCGACCCGCTCCTCCGCGAAGCCGGCCACGTCCTCCGCGACCAGCTGCTCCGCGAAGGGCGCGATCCGCTCCCCGACGAGGCCCGTGGCCAGCGGCCCCGCCCCGCCGACGACGTCCTCGGCGAACGGCGTCACATCCCCGGCGACGCCGTACGCCACCCCGCCCGCGTCTCGAACCGCCTGCCCGGCGACGGGCAGCACCCCGTCCACGACAGTGCGCGCGACCGGCGGAAGCACCGCGTCGGTCGTGCCGTCGACGGCGTACGCGGCCACACCGGACGCGTAGGGCGGTGCGTCGGCCACGACGTGTCCGGTGAGCGCGGACGCGTCACCCGTGACCCCTTGCCCGAGTACCTCGACACCGGCCAGCGACTGGTCGGCGAGCGCGCCGGTACCGGAGACGGCGCCCCGCGCCACGCCGGTGGTACGGACGACCGCGCCGTACGCCACGTCCGTGGTGGCGGCGACGGCACCGTGGGCCTGGGCGGTGGTGTCGGCGACCGCGCCGTGCGTCAGGGCGGTGGTGTGGGTGACGGTCGTGCCGGTCAGGGTCGCGACGTCGCCGGCGGTACGGCCCGCCACCGGGGCCGCCCCGTCGACGGCCGTGCCGAGGACCGGGGGCGCGACGGCGGTGACGGTCTCGTCGACGACCGTCGTACGGACGTCCGCGATCCGGCCCGTGACGTGGGCCGGGACATCGGCGATCGTGGACCGGGCGGCCGAGGTGGTGGTGTTGACCCGCGATCGGGCCTGGTCGATCGGCGCCGTGAGCCGGGTGTGGGCCCCGTGTGCCGTGCCGCCGGCCATACCGAGGGCGGAGCCCTGGGCCGTGCCGTGGGCCGTGCCGTGGGCCGTGCCGTGGGTCGTGGTGCGGGCGGCGGTTGCCGTGCGGTCCGCGCCGGTGGTCACGGCGTGGAGGCGCTGCGCTGCCGTGCCCCGGGCGGCGTCGCCGGTGCCCCGGAGCCGGGTCCGGGCGGCGGCGAGGGCCTCCTCCAGTTCGGGGGCGAAGGCGGCCAGCGGGCCGATGAGGTAGTCGATCCCGTCACCGGGGCTCTGGGGCGCCTCGGCCGTCGCCCGGGCCGTGCCGACGGTGTACTCGGTGGTCCCGACAGCCCGGCCGGAACCCTTGCCCACGGCGTGTCGGACCTCGCCGTCGACGTAGCGCCGAGCCTGGTCCGCGGCCCCGATAGGCCGGGGCGCGGCGGTCCTCTCGGCCTGCGCGGCGACGTGGCCGCCGACGGCCCTCGCCGCGTCGTCGGACGTGGACTCCAGCCCGGCCGTGGTGTCGGCGACCGTCCCGGCCGCGCCGCTGACCTCGTCTGACGAGGTGACGTCCGAGACGCCGCCGGTGACCTCGGAGAGGGTGCCGCCCACCGTGCCGGTGACCGTGCCCAGGGTGTCGCCGACCGTGCCTGCGGCGCCCTTACCGGTGGTGTCCGTGTCGGCGGTGTCCAAGTCGGGAGCGTCCACGCTCACGTCGGGCACGGTGAGCGTCGACGCGGGCAGCTCCTCCGCGCTGGCGGCGGCGGACCCGAGCGCCCACGCGCCGGTGACACCGGCGGCTATGACGATGGAGCGGCGGATGTTCTTGTTCATGCGTACGTCAGTTCCTTCGGGATTCCGAGTCGTGGGAACCGGATGGGAAACCGCGACCGGTGCCACCGCGTGGGTTGGGGCCCGGAAGTGGGCCGGCGGTTGTGCACCGGGCGTCGTCGCCTCCGTCGCTACGACGGGCTCGCGGTACCGGTTCCAAGGGGTTTCGTCCGGGCCTCCGGAAGAGGAGGGGCGCTCCGGACGGAGGGCGGATCTGTCACGCCCCCGCTCGACGAGTGCGGCGGGGGAGGACGGCCTGCCCTATCCGGGGAACTCGGGGATGTCCCGGTGCCGCTCCCGGGTCCCGTCCGCGGGATCGACCGCGGTGGCGCCGGGCACGAGGCTCTGCGGCGCCCGGTGAAGAGAAGTGATGGCGTGCGGCTCGGCGTGGCGCGGCCCGCCGTTGTCGACCGCGGAGTGACCACCGAGGGCACCCGTGGGCACACCGTCGGGACCCTGCGGCCCGGGCGTCCGCCCGACACGCGCGTCCCCCGCCCCGGCGTCACGGCGGGGCACCGCCACGGCTGTCACGTCACCGTCGCCGGCGAACGGTCCATGCACGACGTGAGCCGAACCGACGTGCTGCGCACGGCCGCCGCCGTCACCACGTCCGGCCTTCGCGGGCCGCGCCCCGCCCGGCTCCCGAGGCGTCACGTCGACAGGCGACGTCGCCCCCGGCAACGCAGGCCAAGCAGGGGCCCCGGGCAGCTCAGGCAGTTCGGGCAGCCCCGGCCCTTCCGGCACTTCAGGGAGCCCCGGAAAACCGGGACCCCCAGGCCACGACGGCATCTGAGCCCCCGGCGGGAACGACGCCTCGTCCCCCAACCCCCGGGTCACCGACTCGACGACACCACCGACGGGCCGCAACACACCCTCGGTCACCGGCCGCGACACGCCCTCCGTCACCGGCCGCAACGCACCTTCGGTCACCGGCCGCAGAACGTCCTCGGCCACCGGCTCCAGGACGTCCTCGGTGACAGGCCGCAGCACGTCCCGGTCAACCGGAGGCGCGGCGTGTTCCGTCACGGGCCGCACCGCATGCCGTGTCACCGGCTCGACGGTGTGCCCACCGGCCGCCGGCACCACGGCACCGACCACGCCGGTGACTTCGGTGACCGAATCGGTGAGGGCGCCCACCGGATCAACAGAACCCAGATCCCCGGGAACAGCATCCGCAGGCCCCAGGCCCGCACTCCCCGTATCCCCAGCCTCCGTACCGCCAGGGCGCGTAGCACCGGCGCTCGTGTCGACCGCGGACGAAGTCGCAGCGCCCGCTGCCGCGTTCGCCTGCCCGGCGCACAGAAGCCCGAGCACGAACAGCCCGCTCACCACCAGCAGAACCCGCATCCCACGGCGCCCGGTGGCTCCGCGCAACGCGCGCAGGGCGGCACCGGCTCGGGGAAGTGCGGCTCTGGGAGTCAAGACGGGGAGGTTCCTCCCGTGCGGCTACTACGGAGTAAGGGGTGGAGATGCGAACACCCGTGTGAAGGCTGTGAAGCGTTGCCGATCCTCGCACGGACCGCCCGCCGTCGCGCAAGCCCCCCGCCGCTGATGCGTTGTCATGTCCGCTTTTCAACCTCCCCTGTCCGATTCATCTCCCTTGTCACACCGCACACTCCGGCACAGGCACCCGCACAGGTACCCGCACCGACACCGACACCGACACCGACACCGACACCGACACCGACACCGAGACCGACACCGACATCCCCGCGGTCACGCCCCCTCACGCGCTGTCCGGGATCGGCAGCGGTCGCTTCTCGATCGCCGCCGCCATCACCTCCGGGAAGAGATCGGGCGTGCAGGCGAACGCCGGTGCGCCGAGGGCGGAGAGGGCCGCCGCGTGCTCGCGGTCGTACGCGGGCGCCCCTTCGTCGGAGAGCGCGAGCAGCGTCACGAACTGCACCCCCGACGCCTTCATCGCCGCCACCCGCTTCAGCATCTCGTTCCGTATCCCGCCCTCGTAGAGGTCGCTGATCAGGACGACCACCGTCTCCGCGGGCCGGGTGATCTGCGCCTGGCAGTAGGCGAGCGCCCTGTTGATGTCCGTGCCGCCGCCGAGCTGGGTGCCGAAGAGCACGTCGACCGGGTCGTCGAGCTGGTCGGTGAGGTCGACGACCGCCGTGTCGAAGACGACGAGCCGGGTGCTGATGGACCGCATCGAGGCGAGCACCGCCCCGAACACGGACGCGTAGACGACGGACGCCGCCATCGACCCCGACTGGTCGATGCAGAGGATGACCTCCTTTTTCACCGACTGCGAGGCCCGCCCGTAACCGATGAGCCGCTCCGGCACGACCGTGCGGTACTCGGGCAGGTAGTTCTTCAGGTTGGCCGCGATCGTGCGGTTCCAGTCGATGTCGTGGTGGCGTGGCCTGCTGACCCGGGCGCTGCGGTCGAGGGCGCCGGTGAGGGTGGCCCGGGTGCGGGTCGCGAGCCGCTTCTCCAGGTCTTCGACGACCTTGCGTACGACGGCCCGCGCGGTCTCCTTCGTCGTCTCCGGCATGGCCTTGTTGAGCGAGAGGAGGGTGCCGACGAGATGGACGTCGGCCTCCACCGCCTCCAGCATCTCCGGCTCCAGCAGCAGCGTGGACAACCCGAGCCGGTCGATCGCGTCACGCTGCATGACCTGGACGACGGAGGAGGGGAAGTACGTCCGGATATCCCCGAGCCACCGCGCCACCGACGGCGCCGACGCCCCGAGCCCCGCCGAACGGTCCCTCCCCGTCCGCGGCTTGTCCCCCTTGCCGTACAGCGCGGTCAGCGCCTGGTCCATCGCCGCGTCCCGGCCGCCGAGCGCGCATCCGGTGCCGTCGGCCGAGTCCCCGCCGAGCACGAGCCGCCAGCGCCGCAACCGCTCGTCGGCCCCGCTCCCACCCGCGCCCTCGCTGGTCGCGTTCGCCGCGTCCCTGGTCCTTCTCGCCGTCATGCGCGCACCCCCGTACGAGGCCGGGCCCACAGCGGCATCACCGGCACGGTCGTCGTCGGCCGGGCTTCCGACCGTGGCCCCGGCGCGTGTCCGTGCCCTTCCCCAACGGCCACCGCGCCGGCGATCCGCCCCGTATCCCTCAGTTCGTCGTTCGTCATCCCGCCACCCCCGCGAGGTCGTTGTCGTCCGTGCGGGCCTGGTCGTCGTCCAGGCCCAGCAGCAGCCGCACCACCGGCAGCACCGCGTCCGCGCGGTCGCCGTCGAGATCGTCGGTGAAGCCCGCGGCGCCGGATCCGCCGGCCGCCGCGGCGCTCCCCCGCCCGGGGCCGCGCCGCACCAGTTCGCCCAGCGTTCTGCGCACCCCGGGCTCGTACACCGAGAACGTCCGCCGCAGCAACGGCAGTACGTCCGTGAAGGCGTCCCCCGGCACCCCGGTCAGCCAGGAGTCCACCAGCCCGAGCAGCCGTTCGTCGTGGACCAGCAGCATGCCGCCGCCCGAGCCGCCGCCTACGAACCCTTCGATCCAAGCCGCTGCGTCGGCCGGAGCCGTGCCAGGCGACAGCACGAGCCCCATGAGCCGGGCCGCCTCGTCCTGCCCCAACTCCCCGTCGTCCAGCAGGAGTCGTACCGCCCGGCCGCGGATGACACCCGGCACGGTGTCGCGCCCGGACAGCACGCGCAGGACGGAGTGCCAGCGGACCCGTATGCCACGCGTGTCACCCCGGCCGCCCAGGTCACCGCTGCCACATCGGTCACCGCTGCCACCTCTGTCACCGTGCCCGGTGCCGACGGCGTCGCCCAGCAGGCCCACCGCCGCGTGCACCGCGTCCACATGACGACGCATCTCCTGGGCCGCCTCGGCGTCGAGCGCGACGCAGGCCGGCGGGAGTCCCACGAAGATCCGCTCGGCGAGCCCGGCGGCGACCTCGGTCAGCGCCCGGGTGTCGGTGGCGCGGACGTCGCCGTAGCGCAGGGACCGGACCAGGGCGGGAAGTGCCTGGGCGAGGTGGGCGACATCGGCGTCGAGGGCGGCGCGGTCGGCGAGGACCCCCATCACCACGGGCAGGGCGTCGGTCAGTTCGGCCAGCAGGCAGTGCTCGGCGAGGGCGGTGATGTCGGCGAGCGACTGGGCGGAAAGGGCGTCCGCCTCGGCCTTCGCGGTCGCCGCCGCGAGCACGGTCGTCCCCCACACCCCGGCCTCGGCGACCCGCACCGCGAGCTCCGGTTCCCAGCGCATGCGCCAGGTCTCGCGGAACGTCCCCGTGCTGCTCCGCGACACCGTGGGCTCGCCCCACGCGATGCCGAGCAGCCGCAGCCGGTGAAGGAGTCGGCTGCGCTCCGCGTCGTTCTCCTTGCGCAGGTCGAGCTCCAGCTCCCGTTCCAGGGCCTCCGGCTTGAGGCGCAGCCGCCGCTGGAGCCGCGCCAGGTCCCGCTGCAACGGCACGGCCGGCGCCGCCGCGGGCACCTCACCCAGCACATCCCCGACCACCAGCCGGTCGTGCACCAGTGACAGGGGCACGTCCGAGCCCTCACACATCACGGCCCGTACGGCGTCGGTGGTCTCCGTGAGGCCCGGCAGGGGGCGCCCGCGCATCGCCGCGAGCGTCTCCGCCAGCCGTACCGCCTCGATGACGTGCGCGGAGGAGACGATCCGGTCCTCCTCGCGCAGCAGGCCGGCCACCTTGGTCAGCCATCGCTCCACGGGACGGTCGGGCACGCCGAACAGGTGCCCGTACCATCCCGGAGAGTCGATCCCCGCGCCGTAGCCGCTGGCCCGGGCCAGCCTCCGGTGCGTCCACGGCACCCAGGTCATGTCGGCCTTGACTTTGGGCAACCCCTTGAGCAGGGCCCGGTCGGCGGCCATGGTCCGCTTCTCCCGGAGGGCGGGCACGTGCCAGGCCCCGCACACGACGGCCACCTCGTCGTCCCCGAACTCCTTCTGCGCGGCCCGGGTCTGCAGGCGCATGTACGCCTCGCGCACCGGGTCGCGGTCATGGCCCCCGGTGCCGTACACCTCCCGCAACGCCGTCATGGCCTCCTCCAGCACGGCGAACGGCGCGAACGCGTCCCCGCCCGTCCCCCGGTGCTCGACCACGTCCTCCCACCAGCGCTCCGGGTCGTCGTAGCCGGCGGCTTCCGCGAGCGCGGCCAGCGGATCGACGCGGACCAGGTCTTCCGGGGATCCCGCACCGCCGTCCCTGGCGTCCTCCTCGACCGGCTCGGCGCCACCGCCCCCGCTCCGCTCCTCGGCCTCCTCGGGTACGGCGCCCTCCGGTGCTCCCTTGCCGTCCGCACCCGGTACCGGGGCGTCCACCGCGGACACCGACCCCTCCGACCCCGGCTCCTCCGCCCCCGAGGTCGGTCCGTCCGGCTCGGCTGCCGTGTCCTCCCGCCCCCAGGCGAGCGTGTGCGTCGCCGGGAGGTCGATGAAGCGGGCGGGGACCTCGTGCTCCAGGGCCCAGCGGATGGCCACCCACTCGGGGGAGAACTCGGCGAAGGGCCAGAACGCGGAGCGGCCGGGCTCGTCGACCGCGTGGCCGAGGAGGGCGACCGGGGGCCGCATGTCCTCGTCGGCGGCGAGCGGGATCAGGGCGTCGGCCTCCGGCGGGCCCTCGATCAGCACGACCCGGGGCCGGGCCGCCTCCAGCGCGGCCCGCACCGCCCGCGCCGAGCCCGGTCCGTGGTGCCGTACCCCGAGGAGCAGTGGCCCGGCGCCGGACGGCCGCGGGCCCGCCGGGGGCTCCTGCCGGGCCGTCACGCGCTCACCTCGCGGCAGGCGCGGTAGAAGTCGGTCCAGCCGTCGCGCTCGCGAACGACCGCCTCCAGGTACTCCTGCCAGATGACACGGTCGGCGGCCGGGTCGCGGACGACGGCGCCGAGGATGCCCGCGGCCACGTCGGAGGGGCGCAGGACGCCGTCACCGAAATGGGCGGCGAGCGCCAGCCCGTTGGTGACGACGGAGATCGCCTCGGCGGTGGAGAGTGTGCCGCTGGGCGACTTCAGCTTCGTACGGCCGTCCGTGGTGACGCCGTCGCGCAGTTCGCGGAAGACGGTGACGACCCGGCGGATCTCGTCGATGCCGTCCGGCACGGCCGGCAGGTCGAGAGAGCGGCCGATCTGGTCGACGCGGCGCGAGACGATCTCGACCTCGGCGTCGGCGCTCTCCGGCAGCGGCAGCACGACGGTGTTGAAGCGGCGGCGCAGGGCGCTCGACAGGTCGTTGACCCCGCGGTCGCGGTCGTTGGCCGTGGCGATCAGGTTGAAGCCGCGGACGGCCTGTACTTCCTGACCCAACTCCGGGATGGGCAGGGTCTTCTCGGACAGGATCGTGATCAGGGTGTCCTGGACGTCGGCCGGGATGCGGGTCAGTTCCTCGACGCGGGCGGTCATGCCCTCGGACATGGCGCGCATGACGGGGCTGGGCACGAGGGCGTCGCGGCTCGGGCCGTGGGCGAGCAGCTGCGCGTAGTTCCAGCCGTAGCGGATCGCCTCCTCCGGGGTGCCGGCGGTGCCCTGCACGAGCAGGGTCGAGTCGCCGCTGACGGCCGCCGCGAGGTGCTCGGAGACCCAGGTCTTGGCGGTACCGGGCACACCGAGCAGCAGCAGGGCGCGGTCGGTGGCGAGGGTGGTGACGGCGACCTCGACGATGCGGCGCGGGCCGACGTACTTGGGTGTGATCACCGTGCCGTCCGGAAGCGTCCCGCCGAGCAGATACGTGGCGACCGCCCACGGCGACAGCTTCCAGCGGACCGGGCGGGGGCGGTCGTCCTGGGCCGCGAGCGCGGCGAGTTCATGGGCGAAGGCGTGCTCGGCGTGCGGGCGCAGTTCCTCGCCGCCCGCCGGCGCACGCTGGGCGCGCGCATCCGTGTGCGCTTCCGTGTGCGCGTTCGCGGGCGCGGACTGGTTGCGGCTCGGGTCGACAGTGGTCGTTTCTACGGACGCAGGCATGGCTGAGTCCCCCTCCAGCTCGGCCGGTTCGGATCTGCTGACCACACTGCACCACGCCACTGACAATCCAGTCTGACCTGCGGAAATCCATTGGCGCAAGCCAATTGTCAGTGGTGGGATCTACCTTCGGAACATGACTCAGCAGGGGGTGCGCTGGACGGCTGAGCAGGTGCTGGCACTGGCACCTGACGCAGCCTCGCGCAAAGCCGGAAGCAAACTCGCCGCGGCCGGACCGTGGTCGCAGGCGGGCACTTCGGACGAGGGGACGGTGTGGGGACTGTGCAAAGGCAGTGGCAGCAAGCCGTATCAGACTGTGGTCGACGTCGCGGACTCATCCGGGCCCGCGTACAAGTGCAGTTGTCCGAGCCGCAAATTCCCGTGCAAGCACGCGCTGGGACTGCTGCTGCTCTGGGCGGGCGACGCCGGTGCGGTGCCGCCTGGGCAGGCGCCGGACTGGGCGGAGCAGTGGCTGGAAGGCCGCCGCAGGCGCGCAGCGGAGAGGACGACGAGGACGGGCGCGGCATCTGGGGCCACGTCCGCTGACCCCGAGGCGGCGCGGCGCCGGGCCGAGCGGCGCGCCGAGCGCATCACCGCGGGCGCGACCGAGCTCGAACAGCGCCTGACCGACCTGCTCCGCGGCGGCCTCGCCGCCGCGGAGCAGGCGGGATACGGCCTGTGGGAGGAGACGGCCGCCCGCATGGTCGACGCGCAGGCTCCCGGACTCGCCGCGCGGGTACGGGAATTGGGGGCGATACCGGGATCGGGCACGGGATGGCCGGTCCGGCTCCTGGAAGAGTGCGCCCTCCTCCACCTGCTCGACCAGGGCTGGCTGCGCCGCGAGAGCCTCCCGGAGGGCCTCGCGGCGACGGTCCGCTCCCGTGTCGGCCTGCCGGGCTCGGCGGACGGGCCCCCGGTCCGTGACCGCTGGCTGGCCCTCGCCCAGTACGACACGTCCGACTCCCGCCTCACCACGCGCCGTATCTGGCTCCACGGCGCCGAGTCGGGCCGTACGGCCCTGCTCCTGTCGTACGGGGCCGCGGGCCGCGCGCCCGAGCTGTCGCTGCCGGTGGGCCTGGCGTTCGAGGCGGAGGTGTCGGCGTACCCGGGCGGCGGGCAGCTCAGAGCGGCCCTGGGCGAGCGGTTCACGGCGCCCGCACCCGCGGACATCCGGCCACCCGGAGTGACTCCGGCCGAGGCGGCCACCCGTTACGGCGAAGCCCTACGGGACGACCCGTGGCTCGACTCGTACCCGGTCACGCTCGCCCGGGTGACACCCACCCCGGTCGGCGACTCCTGGCAGTTGGCGGACCCGGAAGGCGACCTGGCCCTGCCGATCACTCCGTCCGCCCGCTCACGCCCCGGCCTGTGGCGCCTCGTCGCCCTGTCCGGGGGCGCCCCCGTCACGGTCTTCGGCGAGTGCGGCCACCGGGGCTTCACTCCGCTGACGGCGTGGCCGGAGGAGCCGTCGGGACAGGCGGTGGCCCTGTGCTGAGGGCAGGACCTGTGGTGAGGGGAGGACCTGTGCTGAAGGGAGGACCTGTGCTGAAGGGAGGACCTGTGCTGAAGGGAGGACCTGTGCTGAAGGAAAGCCCTGTGGTGAAGGAAGGCGGCACCGCGCTCGCGAGCACCGGCCGACCGGCCGGGCCCGTCCACCCGGCCGTCCCCGTACGGAAGGAACTGTCATGAGGAGCACGTCAACCGCGCAGGCGGGCGCCGCCTGGGAGGAGCTCGTCACGACAGCTCTGCTCGGCACCGACCGCCGTACGCCTCCGGTGTCGGCGTCCGGCCGGGAAGCGCCCGTGGCCCTGCTGGACGCGGCGGCGGTGGAGACCGTGCGGCGCAGGGCGGGGCTGCGGCCCGTGCGGGCGGCGGCGCGACCGGAGCCCGCCGCACCGGACAGGCGACCCCCGTTGCCGCCGGCGGCGGCCCGCCGGTTGGCGACGCTGCTGACGGACCGGCCCGGCACGGGCGGCGGTCGCCGGGGCACGGCGCCGGACCTGATGGAGCTGCTGCCCCAGTGGCTGGCGCTGGCCAACGCGCACGGGTACGCGGCGCCGCCGGAGATGCTGCCGGCGCTGCTCGACGCGGCGCGCGGCCGTACGGATCTGCGAACCGCGGCCCTGTCCTTCGCGGGCACGCGCGCGTTGTGGCTGGCCCGACTGAACACGGACTGGCGTTTCGCACTGCGGGCCGCGCCCGGTGGTGGTTCGACGCTGCCCGGCGCGGACGAACCGGAGCGCGTACAACGCCTCTGGCACGAGGGCCTGTTCGCCGAGCGAGTGGCGCTGCTCACCGCCCTGCGCGCCCAGGACGCGGGTGCTGCAAGGGAGTTGCTGGTCACCACCTGGCCGACGGAACGAGCCGAGGACCGGTTGATGTTCCTCGACTCGCTCCGGACGGGGCTGGGCGAGGCGGACGAGCCCTTCCTGGAGGGCGCGCTGTCCGATCGCAGCCGCAATGTGCGGGCCACCGCCGCGGAGTTGCTGTCCGCGCTGCCGACCTCGGCACTGGCCGGCCGGATGGCGCGGCGGGCGACCGCGTGCGTGGCCGTGGACCGTACGGGCGACACACCCACGATCGTGGTCGAGGCGCCGCACGAGTGCGACCCGGGCATGGAACGGGACGGTGTCCAGCCCAAGGCGCCGACAGGCCGGGGTGAACGGTCCTGGTGGCTGGGCCAGTTGGTGGAGGCGGCACCGCTGGACGCCTGGTCGGCGCGGCTCGGCGGTCGTACACCGGAGGAGATCGTGGCTCTGCCGGTCGCGGACGACTGGCAGGCGGAGCTGCACGGCGCCTGGTGCAGGGCGGCGGTTCGCCAGCGCGATCCCCGCTGGTCACGGGCGCTGTTGGGGGCGCCCGCCACTCCCGAGGCGGGCGGGCCGGGGGCCGTGTCGCTGGCCGAGCGGGCGAAGCTCCTGGCGGCGTTGGACGCCGACGAACGGGCCGAGTGGGTCGCCGGGTTCATCGGGACGCACGGCCTGTCGGAGGCGTTCCAGCTGCTCGGCGTGTGCGACGTGCCGTGGGCGCCGCCGCTGGGCCGGGCCGTGGTGGACGCCCTGGACATCGCGCGGGACGCCGGCAGTTACCCCTGGAGCTTCAGCGGGGTGATGGGCCTGGCCGAGCGATGCCTGGACCCGGACGAGGCCGTGCGCCTCGAACCGCTCACCGCGGCCACGGAGGAACAGGAGGACGCGGCGCCCGGCGCCGGGGGCTACTGGGCAGAGGCGTTCCAGCGCCTGGCGACGACGCTGCGGCTGCGCGCGACGATGAGAGCGGAGTTGGCTCCGCCGGGTACGCCGGGCGCCTCGTAGCTCGGGGCTGCCGGGTTCATGGGCGGGTGCGGGTGGGGTGGGGTTTCTCGCGCAGTTCCCCGCGCCCCTGAAAAGCGGGGGCTGCGCCCCACGCTTTTCGCCGCAGAGGTACCCGCGACCCGCCCCCAGACGCCCCACCACGCGGTGCCAGCCGCGAAGCCGCCCCCGTATCCCCAGCGGATCTCGGGGGCGGCGGACCCGGCGGGGCGGTTACGCGCCCGCCGGCTGTCGGACGTTCGCCCGTACCCAGTCCACGATCGACGCCGTCGTCGCCCCGGGGGTGAAGATCTCGGCGACACCCTTCTCCTTGAGGGGCGGGATGTCGGCCTCGGGGATGATGCCGCCGCCGAAGACGAGGATGTCCTCGGCGTCGCGCTCCTTGAGGAGCTCGATCACGGCCGCGAAAAGCGTGTTGTGGGCCCCCGAGAGAATGGAGAGTCCGATCGCGTCGGCGTCCTCCTGGATCGCGGTGTCGACGATCTGCTCCGGCGTCTGGTGCAGGCCGGTGTAGATGACCTCCATACCGGCGTCACGCAGCGCCCGCGCGATCACCTTGGCCCCGCGATCGTGGCCGTCGAGCCCCGGCTTGGCCACCACCACGCGGATCGGACCGGCTGCCACACCCATCACTGCCTCCATGAAACGACTACACCCATCCGTAACAGAGCACGGCCGTCAATACCGCACGTACCGCGAAACCCGCACATATCACTACCCGTCGCACCGGGCACGTCCGCATGTCATCAGTTCCGCAGAACGACCACCCGCACCACATACCGGGGAAGTGAACGAACGTTATCCCCAGCATCCCGCAACCGGCAGTTTCGCGGTGGAGACCGAGGGGGAAATCACACGATGGGACACGTTCGCCGCGCACTGTTCCCGGTTCTCGCGGCTCACGCGTCGCGGGGATCGAGGTGCCACGGCAGTCCTGCCGGGCACCTCAGCCCCGTGCCGCGCGCGTCACGAACGGAAACGTGCGCACAGGAGGGCCGTCAGCAAGGCGCCGCACCACCCCCGCCGTTCACGGGAGCCACGGCGGTGGGGGATCGACGCCGGCGGACGGTGGACGGCAGGACAGCGGGGGCCAGAAGGAACATCCACGGCTCCCGTGGCGTCACCGGCGCCTCATGCGCCGCGTACGCACCACGCGTTGCAGGATCGGAAGCATCCGGACACCCCGGATGTGGGCGGACGCACCAAGCGCCGCGGATGACCCGGTTTCGCGTCCAGCCGACCGCCGCTCGCGCCGCGGGCTCTCCACTAGGGCATACGGGGGGACGCCGGCCGTCCGACCGTCTGCCGACGGGAGGGTCGGGCATGAAGGTCACCAGGGCGGCAGCGCCCCTTCTTCCGCTCTGTGAGCGACTCCTGCCCGCCAGGCTGGCGGGCCTTTCGGTGGCCCTCCTCAAGGCGACCGCCCTGGAACTGGCGATCCTCGCCGGACATCTCCTGCTCTACCCGTCCGGGATCGTCCAGGAGCGCCGGATCACCCCCGCGCCCCTTCCGGCGGACGCGCCCCGGCTGCCGACGGAGGACAAGCCCCCGGTCGTCCTCCTGCACGGTTTCATCGACAACCGCTCCGTGTTTGTCCTGCTGCGCCGCGCCCTCGCCCAGGACGGCGGCCGGCATGTGGAGTCCCTCAACTACTCGCCTCTGACCTGCGACATCCGCGTCGCCGCCGAGCTGCTCGGCCGGCACATCGAGGACATCTGCGAGCGCACCGGCCGGGAGCGGGTGGACATCGTCGGGCACAGTCTGGGCGGACTGATCGCGCGGTACTACGTGCAGCGGCTCGGCGGCGACCACCGGATCCGTACGCTCGTCACCCTCGGCACTCCGCACGGCGGCACCCAGGTGGCGCCCCTGGCGAACGCGCACCCGATCGTCCGGCAGATGCGGCCGGGTTCGGACGTGCTGGAGGAGTTGCGCGCGCCGGCGCCGGGCTGCCGTACGCATTTCGTGGCGTTCTGGAGCGATCTGGACCATGTGATGGTCCCCGTGGAGACCGCCTGCATCGACCACCCGGACCTCATGATGCGCAACGTCCAGGTCACCGGCATCGGTCACCTCGCCCTGCCCGTGCACCCCACCGTCGCCCACGAGGTCCGCCAGGCGCTGGACGCGGCCCCGACGGCGACCCGCCCCGCCGGCCTGACCGTGGCGTGACAGCGGCAACGGCGCGACAGCGCCTGCGGCGCGACCCCTGCTCTCCGCACGACCCCCAAACCGACCGCGGTGAGCGCACCGCCTCCGCCGCGACCCGACCACAGGGTGACAACTAGGGGCACATGGGCGTAAACACGGCGCGCGTCCGCACGCCCCCGCCACGCGCCGGACCCGCGACACCCTTCCACTCGGCATCCACGCGCCCCACGGCCGACCCACCCACACGTCGAGGAGCGCCCGCAACCCCGGAACTCGGCCGCCTCACAGGCCCCGCACAGCCACGAGTTATCGAACAAACTTCGAACGCAAAGCCAAACTCGTACCCACAGACCGCCGAAAGACGCTCGAATGCCCGTTTCCTGCGGCCGTGAAACCCGTTGAAGATTGTCGCGCCCGCGTACCGCCGGGTACAGTCGCCGCACTGCTCTGCCAGCCCCTGTCGTCGAGGCGAAAGAGAAGTTGGTGAACGATCGTCACCCGTCGGGGACCGCAACATCCCCGGCTCCGGCCTCCGATGCCGACCCGGCGCACTACGCGTCGTACGGCCACCAGGGAGCCAGTT
Source organism: Streptomyces sp. NPDC030183 (assembly GCF_055573455.1). Taxonomy (NCBI): domain Bacteria; kingdom Bacillati; phylum Actinomycetota; class Actinomycetes; order Kitasatosporales; family Streptomycetaceae; genus Streptomyces; species Streptomyces sp. NPDC030183. The sequence continues at coordinate 190,076 of NZ_JBVIBK010000008.1, read as the reverse complement.
ACGGCGACTTCACCACGTACGGCGATCACTCCGCCACTGGTTTTGACTCCGCCACGGGTGCCCAGACAAACGCCACCGGAACCTTCGAAGCCGACCCTCTTTTCGGCGACCTTCCCGGCAGCGACTCGGGCACCGGCTCCTACGACGCCTCCCAGTGGTCCACGGGCAGCCACCAGACGCTGAACTACGACCCGTACGCCGCGCAGCACCAAGCCGCGTACGACACGGGCAACTACGACACGACGGCCTGGTCCGCGGGTTACGAGCACCTCGCCCAGGTTCCGTCCCAGTCGGCGGGGCCGGACACCAGCGGCCAGTGGGACGCGAGCGGCTGGCTCCAGGCGGAACAGCTCGGTCAGACGGATCAGTTGGACGCCGACCAGACCCAGCAGTGGGTGGGGGTGCAACACTTCGCGACGGGCGTGTTCGACGCCACGCAGTGGAACACCGACGGTGCGGCGGACGAGCACGACGGCAGCGCGTCCGAGTCGTACGACCACGGGGACAGCGCCCCCGAGTCACCCGAGACGCACGAGCACCCCTCCCCCGAGGCCGTGGAGTTCGCCCAGCAGGCGACCGCCACCTTCGAGTCGATCGCCGGATTCGACCAGGACCAAGCCCCGTCCGAAGACGGTGAGTTCGAGCCCGGCGGTGCCGCGCTCCTCGACGACCAGGAGGAGGTCACCCCGACCGCCACCGCGAGCGCCGGCCCGGGCCGGGCGGCCGCTCGCGCGGCCTCGCGCTCACGTCGCCGCGCTCCGGCCAAACGTTCCGCCCTGCTGACCGTGGCCGTCCCGTCGGCGTGCGTGATGGGTGTCGCGGGCATCGCGGCGGCCTCCGTGGGCGTCGGCGGTGGCGAGACGGAGACGACGGCGGCGACCAAGTCGGACGCCACCGCCGTCAAGCCGTCCACGGCCAACAACCAGCTCGACACCCAGCTGGAGAACCTGTCCGCCGAGGCCGACGACTTCGCCGACCGGGCGAGCCGCACACAGGAGCGCATCGACCTCAAGGCCCAGCAGGAGCTGGAGCAGAAGAAGGCGGCGGCCGAGGCGGCCCGCAAGGAACGACTGCGGCCGAAGTTCGCACTGCCGGTCGCCCGGCACGGGCTCAGCGCGTACTACGGGCAGTCCGGCGTCAACTGGATGTCGCTGCACACCGGTATCGACTTCCCCGTCTCGTACGGCACGCCCGTGATGGCCGCGACCGACGGCACCGTGCGCACGCAGTGGAACCCGGCCTACGGCAACATGGTCATCGTGACCGCCAAGGACGGCACGGAGACCTGGTACTGCCACCTCTCCACGTACAAGGTCGCCTCCGGTGCGACGGTCAAGGCCGGAGATGTCATCGCCTACTCGGGCAACTCGGGCAACTCGACCGGCCCGCACCTGCACTTCGAGGTCCACCCCGCGGGCGGCTCGGCCATAGACCCCCTGCCGTGGCTGCGCAGCCACGGACTGGACCCGACGTAACCGTCGCCGACCGGCACCAACACGACAACCGGGCCCCTGCTGAGCAGGGGCCCGAGTCATGTCACCGGAGGCGGAGGCTCGTCGCCGAGCCTCCGACGGGTCGCTACAGCTTCTCCACCGGCGCGTACCGCAGCAGCAGCCGCTTCGGCTTGGCATCGCCGAAGTCGATCGTCGCCTCCCCGTTGGCTCCCGTGCCCTTGACGGCGACGACGGTGCCGAGGCCGAACTGGTCGTGGGTGACACGGTCGCCGACGGCGAGGGAGACCACCGGCTTCTCGTTGGTGCGGCGGGTGGCGAAGCCGGACGCGCCCGAGGCGGAGGAACGGGAACGCGACGACGACAGCGACGACGCGATCCCGCCGACCGGGCCGGAAGCCATCGGCGCGGAGCCGCCCTTGCGCTTCCACTCCAGGTAGGTGGCCGGAATCTCCTCCAGGAAGCGGGACGGCGGGTTGTACGACGGCTGGCCCCAGGCGCTGCGCATCGACGACCGGGTGAGGTAGAGCCGTTCGCGCGCGCGGGTGATGCCGACGTAGGCGAGGCGGCGCTCCTCCTCCAGTTCCTTGGTCTGGCCGAGGGCGCGCATGTGCGGGAAGACGCCGTCCTCCATGCCGGTCAGGAAGACGACGGGGAACTCCAGGCCCTTGGCGGTGTGGAGGGTCATGAGCGTGATGACGCCCGAGCCGTCCTCGTCCTCGTCGGGGATCTGGTCGGAGTCGGCGACCAGGGCGACCCGCTCCAGGAACTCGGCGAGACCCGCGGACGTCGCGCCCTCGCCCTCCCCGGCGGCGGACTCCTGCTCGAACTCCAGGGCCACGGCCGCGAGTTCCTGGAGGTTCTCGATACGGGTCTCGTCCTGGGGGTCGGTGGATGCCTGCAACTCGGCCAGATAGCCCGTGCGTTCGAGGACCGCCTCCAGGACGGTCGCCGGGCCGGCGCCGGACTCGACGACGGTACGCAGGTCCTCCATGAGCGTGTTGAACCGCTTGACCGCGTTCGTCGACCGGGCGGCCATGCCGTACGCCTCGTCGACGCGCTTCAGCGCCTGCGGGAAGCTGATCTTCTCCCGCTGCGAGAGGGCGTCGATCATCGCCTCGGCGCGGTCGCCGATGCCCCGCTTGGGGACGTTGAGGATGCGGCGCAGCGGGACGGAGTCCTCGGGGTTGGCGAGGACGCGCAGGTAGGCCAGGACGTCCCGGACCTCCTTGCGCTCGTAGAAGCGGACACCGCCGACGACCTTGTAGGGCAGGCCGACGCGGATGAAGACCTCTTCGAACACACGGGACTGGGCGTTGGTCCGGTAGAAGACGGCGACGTCCCCGGCCTTCGCCTCGCCCGCGTCCGTCAGGCGGTCTATCTCGTCGGCGACGAACTGGGCCTCGTCGTGCTCGGTGTCGGCGACGTACCCGGTGATCTGGGCGCCGGCGCCCGCGTTGGTCCACAGGTTCTTGGGGCGGCGGGACTCGTTGCGCTCGATGACGGCGTTGGCGGCGGAGAGGATCGTCTGCGTGGAGCGGTAGTTCTGTTCGAGCAGGATCGTCGTCGCGTTCGGGTAGTCCTCCTCGAACTGGAGGATGTTGCGGATCGTCGCACCGCGGAAGGCGTAGATCGACTGGTCGGCGTCACCGACGACGCACAGCTCGGCGGGCGGGATGTCGTACTCGCCGGGGGGCACGTCGACCGGGTGCTCGGAGGTGCCGACCAGTTCCCTGACCAGGGCGTACTGGGCGTGGTTGGTGTCCTGGTACTCATCGACGAGGACATGGCGGAACCGGCGGCGGTAGTGCTCGGCGACATCCGGGAAGGCGCGGAGCAGATTGACCGTCGTCATGATCAGGTCGTCGAAGTCGAGCGCGTTCGCCTCGCGGAGGCGGGACTGGTAGAGCGCGTAGGCCTGGGCGAGGGTCTTCTCGAAGCCGTCGGTGGCCTGGGCGGCGAAGTCCTCCTCGTCGATCAGCTCGTTCTTCAGGTTGCTGATCTTGGCGCTGAAGGACTTGGGCGGGAAACGCTTGGGGTCGAGGTCCAGATCACGGCAGACCAGGGCCATCAGACGCTTGCTGTCGGCTGCGTCGTAGATCGAGAAGGAGGAGGTGAAGCCCAGCTTCTTGCTCTCGCGGCGCAGGATGCGGACGCAGGCGCTGTGGAAGGTCATGACCCACATCGCGTTGGCCCGGGGCCCCACGAGCTGTTCGACGCGCTCCTTCATCTCGCCCGCGGCCTTGTTGGTGAAGGTGATCGCGAGGATCTGGCCCGGGTGGACATTCCGCTCGCCCAGCAGGTGGGCGATGCGGTGGGTGAGCACCCGGGTCTTGCCGGAGCCGGCGCCGGCCACGATGAGCAGGGGGCTGCCGGCGTGCACGACGGCCGCGCGCTGGTTCTCGTTCAGCCCGTCCAGGAGCGCCGCCGCGTCGATCGCGGGGCGTGGGGCGCCGTCGCGGTAGTAGGCGTCCCGGTCCGGCGGCACGTCGAACTTCCCGCCGAACAGATCGTCCGGAATCGACTCCGGCACATGATCGTCCTCGGGCGGCGGCGGGGGCTCCTCGCCGCGGCCGCGGGGGGCCTGGAGGTCCGCCAGGAAGCTGTCGTCAAAGAGGCTGCTCATCGCTCTCCGAGTCTAGGCGCCCCCACTGACAGCGAGGGGCCGCCCCGGGAAGTCCGTACCGGGCACGCTCCGGGCCGCCCCTCGGGACCACCGGCCACCAGTCGCACCCAGCCCATCACGGTGAGCGATCGAACGTAGCACCTATCGCGCCCGCGAGGCCAAGGTCACGAAAACGTATCGGGCATATCGAACATCAACCTTCACACGGACCACACCAGTTGGCTAGCGTCTTGGGTCAGGCCGTACGACCCAACCGGCGAACGTCGCCGGGCCGCACGGCCTCCGCCGAGTCCGGCACGCCCCTCACGGCAGCCGGAGCCGGGGACCCACCGATCTCATGGGGTGAATCGGCCCGACCGCCGTACGCGGCGAGGGCCGTAGGGCAAACCTTCCGAAAGCTTGCGCCCGAACCCGACAGCTAACTCGGTAGGCGGACCACGGAAGGAGTCGCCGAACCATGGCGCCGCACCGCAAGCCGCGTCCGGCCGTCCGAACGCGCGCGGGCATACGTACCCCCGCTCTCGCCACCGCCGCCCTCACCTCCGTGGCCCTTCTCTCCCAGACGGCCACCGCCGCCCCCTCCACCGACGACAAGCCGAGCCTGGAGGAGGTCGAGAAGAAGGTAGGCGACCTCTACCGCCAGGCGGAGACGGCGACCGAGAAGTACAACTCGGCCAAGGAGAAGACGACAAAACAGAAGAAACAGGTCGACAACCTCCTCGACGACGTCGCGAAGCGGACGGAAAAGCTCAACGAAGCGCGCGAGGAGCTGGGTTCGTACGCCGCCGCCCAGTACCGCACGGGGGCCGCCGCCCCCGACACGGCGGCCCTGCTCCTGGCGGACGACCCGCAGGAGTACTTCGCCCAGAACCAGTTGATGGACCGGCTGACGGACCGCCAGCAGGAGGCCGTCGACGAGTACGTCACACAGCAGGCGGAGACCTCGAAGCGGCGCCAGGAGGCGTCCGACGGCCTCGAACAGCTCACCGAGTCGCAGAACGCCCTCAAGTCCAGCAAGGCCAAGGTCCAGGCGAAGCTCGCTGCGGCCCGCGAACTGCTCTCCCAGCTCACCGCGGAGGAGAAGGCCCGCCTCGCGGACCTCCAGCAGCGCAAGCGGGAGGAAGCCGACCGCAAGGCGGAGGAGCTGGCACGGCAGCAGGCGGCGACGGCCGCACGGGCCGAGCCGGCCCAGGAGACCGCGGCGCCCCAGGAGACCCAGCAAACCCAGGAGGCCCCTCAGGAGACCTCCACACCCCCCTCCACCGGGACCACGACGACGGTCGAGGACGCGACGTACGCCTCGAAGGCCACCAAGGCCCTCGCCTTCGCCCGCGCGCAGATCGGCAAGCCGTACGTCTGGGGCGCCACCGGCCCCGGCTCCTACGACTGCTCCGGCCTCACCCAGGCCGCCTGGAAGGCCGCCGGCGTCGACCTCCCCCGCACCACCTACGACCAGGTCAACGCCGGCACGACCGTCTCACTCTCCGCGGCCCGCCCCGGCGACCTGATCTTCTTCTACGACAACATCGGCCACGTCGGCCTCTACATCGGCAACGGCATGATGATCCACGCCCCGAAGCCGGGGACCTACGTCCGCGAGGAGTCGATCTTCTACGACGGCGAGTCCTCGATCCACAGCGTGGTTCGGCCGGCGTAGCGGTCGCGCGACAGGCACGACAGGTCCTACAGGCGCGACAGGTCCGAGCGGCGGGTTCGCCGGGAGGCGGGTCGGCTCAGGTCCAGAGCACCGCGATGAAGATGTTCGCCGTGGTGAGGGCGCCCACCAGTCCGAACAGCGACTTGTCCACGCTCTCCTCGTCGCGCTTCACGTACACCAGCCCCAGGATCACGATCAGCAGCGCCATCTTGATGCCGATCTTGATGTTGTTGACGGGCTGGTCGTCGGCCTGGTTGAGCCCGACGAGGATCGCTCCGGTGATCAGCATGGTGAGCGCGCCGTGCAGCATGGCGGGGACGAAGCGGGCGGTGCCCTGGCCCATGGCCTTCATCTGGGTGAGGAAACCGCCCAGGAGAGCGGCGATCCCGATGATGTGGAGCCCGACGAAGAGGTGGATGAGTACGTCCATGGGCGGAGCCTATTGAGGGGGCGTCGACCGGCCGGGCACCGGGGGCGGGTGCCTCGGCGCCCGGGGGCGCGGCGCGTGCAGGGGCGGCCGTCAGAGCCCGGATGATCTTGCATATATGCGCCCCATAGCACCGCCTCACCCAGCTCCGGTCAGGAATCGACGCATCGGTCATTGCACAGCGTGATTGCGGCGGCGTCGAGGCGCGGCCACGGTCACATACGGTCACCTCGCGGTCGGTGCACGCCACTTCCGTACAACGCGTTACCGAGCCGACACAGTGAGGTTTAGCGTCCTCCCTCAGGTGACCGGCTCCCCACCGCCGCCCGGGCCAGGGGCGGCAGTCGGACACCACCGCCGAGAAAGTCCGGCGGCGTCCCGCTCCCCCCTGTGCGGGCCGCCGCCGGATGCGTAACCGCTCCCCCAGGCGGTCTGTGCGCTCCGACGTACGGACGGCGGTCGTACGAGAGGACATGGAGTCCCACGTGGCAGCGCACCGCAAGCCCAGACAGCGCTCGCTCGGCGGCCCGACGGTCCGCACGGCCGCGACCCTCGCCCTCGCGGGCGCGGCGACCGCGACCGGTTTCGACGGTACCGGGTACGCCGAACCCCACCTCACGCCCGAGCAGATCAAGGCGAAGGTGGACAAGCTGTACGAGGAGGCGGAGGTCGCCACCGACAAGTACAACGGCGCCAAGGAGAAGGCCGACAAGGCGCAGGAGAACCTGGAGGAGCTGCGCGACCAGGCAGCCCGCCGCACCGATCGGCTCAACTCCGCCCGCGAGCAACTGGGGTCACTGGCCACCGCGCAGTACCGGAGCGGTGGCATCGACCCGTCCTGGCAGCTGACCCTCTCCGGTGATCCGGACCAGTACCTCGACAACGCCGCCCTCGCCGAACGCGTCGGCAGCCGCCAGGCTGCCGATGTGGCAGGTGTACGGCAGCAGTTGCTGGAGATCGAACGGCTCCGCGGGGCCGCCCGGGTCGAACTGGGCACCCTCAGGACCAAGCAGCAGGAGGTCAAGCAGCACAAGAAGACGGTGACCTCGAAGCTGACCGAGGCACGACGCCTCCTCGACCGCCTCGCCCCCGAGGACCGCACCCGCCTGGGCACCCCCGGCTCCGGTACGGGCCACGCCTCGCGCTCCTCCCTCTCGTCCCCGCGCACCGTCACCGGCCCGGTCTCACCGGTCTCTTCCACCTCCGACGCCCCCAACCCCCGCGCCGCCTCAGCCGTTTCCTACGCGTACTCCAAGCTCGGCAGCCCCTACGTCTGGGGGGCCACCGGCCCCAACGCCTTCGACTGTTCCGGCCTCACCCAGGCCGCCTACCGCTCCGCCGGCGTCTCCCTCCCCCGCACCACGTACGCCCAGATCGGCACCGGCCGCCGCGTCTCCCGCTCCGAACTGCTCCCCGGCGACCTCGTCTTCTTCTACTCCGGCATCAGTCACGTGGGCATCTACGTGGGCAACGGCCAGATGATCCACGCCCCGAACCCCTCGGCCCCGGTACGCGTGGCCCCCCTCGACGAAATGCCGTTCACCGGCGCCACGCGGGTGGCTTGAGCGAGGACGGAGGGTTGAGCTGAGGAGTTGGGTGAGAGGGAGGGCTGGGGCGGGGTGCCTCGGGGCACCCCCGGGTTCGGGTCAGACTAGGTTCGGGTCGGTGCTACCGCGCGGGGTAGCACCGCCGAGTGGCCGGGCCGTCGGAGCCGCAGGAGCCGTCGGCGGCACGGTGGCCAGTGGCGGAGCGGTGCTGAGAGGTGGGGCGGTTCGTGGTCGCGGCTGGGGCAGCGGCCCTGCCGGTGGGTCGCCCGCCCCTACACCAGCCGTCGTGCCGTCGCCCATCTCGTCAGCTCATGCCGGTTGGAGAGCTGCAACTTGCGGAGTACCGCGGAGACATGGGACTCCACCGTCTTCACCGAGATGTAGAGCTGCTTGGCGATCTCCTTGTACGCGTAGCCACGGGCGATGAGACGCAGCACCTCACGCTCACGCTGGGTGAGGCGGTCGAGGTCCTCGTCGACGGGCGGGGCGTCGGTGGAGGCGAAGGCGTCGAGGACGAAGCCGGCCAGCCGCGGGGAGAACACGGCGTCCCCGTCCTGGACCCGGAAGATGGAGTCGACGAGATCGGTGCCGGTGATCGTCTTGGTGACATAGCCCCGCGCGCCTCCCCGGATCACCCCGATGACGTCCTCCGCCGCGTCCGACACGGACAGCGCGAGGAAGCGAACCGGCCGCTCGGTGTCCGCCATCAAAGCCGAGCAGCGGCGCAGGACTTCCACTCCACCGCCGCCGGGGAGGTGGACGTCCAGGAGCACCACCTCGGGACGGGTGCTCGTGATCACCGAGACCGCCTGGTCGACATCAGGTGCCTCCCCGACGACCTCGACCCCCGTGCGCTCCGTCTGCCCGATCTCGGCCTGCACTCCCGTACGGAACATACGGTGATCGTCGACGAGTACAACCCGAACATGCCGCCCGGGCCCGGACGCCGCGGCCGCCGGCTCTCCCCCTGCCACGGGACCGACGGAGCCGCCGCCGGGCGCGGACGCGTCGGAGACACCGGCGCCTCCGAACTCCTCCTGGCCCGCGGCCGTACCGGGTTCGCCACCGGCGGGTCCGGGGCCCTGCGCGACCCCGTCGCCTCCCCGGCCCGCGGTCGGTTCCGTACCCGAACCGGTCTGCCTGGCAAGGTCGTTCGGCCCGTTCGCGTCACTCATGACGTCGTCTCCGCCCTCTCCATCTCCAGCTCGACCTCCGTGCCGCCGCCCGGTACGGCGCGGAGCCGTGCCGTACCGCCGTTCCGCTCCATGCGGCCGATGATCGATTCTCTGACGCCCATGCGGTCGGCGGGTATCGCGTCGAGATCGAAGCCGGGACCGCGGTCACGCACGGACACGAAGACCGTCCTTCCCTCGACCTCGGCGAAGACCTGTACGGCGCCGCCCTCGCCACCGTACTTGGCGGCGTTCACCATCGCCTCGCGCGCGGCCTGCATCTGCGCGGTCAGTCCCTCGTCGAGGGGGCAGTCGCCGACGACGACCACCTCTATGGGGACTCCGTGCTTGTCCTCGACCTCCGCCGCGTTGCGCCGCACGGCCTCGGCGAGGGTGTCGGGCTCGTCGTCCTCGTCCTTGCCGGTGCCCTCGGGTTTGTAGAGCCAGTTGCGCAGGTCCCGCTCCTGGGCGCGGGCCAGGCGGCGGACCTCGTTGGGGTTGTCCGCGTTGCGCTGTATCAGCGTCAGGGTGTGCAGCACCGAGTCGTGGACATGGGCCGCGACCTCCGCGCGTTCCTGGGCGCGGATACGCATCAGGCGCTCCTCGGAGAGGTCCTGCGTCATCCTGACGAGGTAGGGGCCCGCCAGCAGCGCTATCCCCACGAGGACCGCGAGCGCTGCCTGCAACACCGAGCCGAGGTGGGCGGCGGAGCCTTGCAGGACGAATATCCCGGAGACGCCGGCGGTGACCAGCAGGACTCCGGCCACCGAGCGGAGCAGGGTGAGGGTGCGCCGACGGCGGCCGACCTCGGCCCAGCGTGCGCGCCGCGCGTTGTCCGCCTGACGCCAGACGAGGGCCACACCCGCGGCGACCAGCACCGTCGGCCAGAGATACGCCCTGGCACCGTCACCCAGATTCACATTGCCGACGAACACCATGGCCACGACGACCATGAGGAGAAGGGCGACGATCTGACCCCGGTCGGGCCGGCGGGCGACGAGTCTGCGGCGGCCGTCGGGGGACGTCTCGGAGGTGATGGCCGACGGCCGCTGATTGTCGACCCCGCCGACGCCGAGTGGCACGAAGAACCAGAACGCCGCGTACACCAGCGCGCCCAGGCCGTCTGCCGTGAACAGGCCGACGAACACGAGCCGGACCCAGGTCACAGGCAGCCCGAGATGCCCTGCGAGCCCTCGCGCCACCCCGCCCAGCCAGCGACCGTCGCTGCTGCGGTAGAGCTTGCGCGGGGGCCGCGGAGTGTCGATGGGCAGTGCTGCGGCTTCCGGCATGCCATCGATGTTCACACGCACGGCCGATCGAGGCATCAGGGTCGATCCCCGAGACGCCCCTGATCTTCGGCCGGGCCATGATCGAACACATCCCCGGGCGGATATCAGGGTTCGACCAGGGTCATCCCGACTGCCGTCGAACCGGCACGGCGGTCACGATGGACGCATGACGGATCACCAGCACGCGGCATCGGAGTCGGGACCCAGCTCGGGCCCCGACTCCCAGCGGCCGACCAACGAGCCGCAGGACGCCGTGCCCCCACCGGGCACGGCGGAGGAGGAGCCGCGCGCGCACGAGGGCACGGACGACCGGGGTGGCCAGGATGGGACAGGTGCCCCGGCCGGGCCAGGTGGTCCAGGTGCCCCGGGTGAAGGTGGTCCGAAGGGCCAAGCCGCTTCCGGCGGCTCTGCCGGTCCGAAGGGCAAAGCCGCTCCCGGCGGCTCTGCCGGTCCGACGAACCAGGCCGCTCCCGGCGCTGCCGTCGGCGCCCCGCTCACTCCTCAGGGGTTCCGCCGCGACCGGAAGTACAAGATGTTGGGCGGTGTCTGCGCCGGCCTCGGGCGGCAGTGCGACATGGACCCGGTGATCTTCCGGATCGTGCTCGCGGTGCTCTCCGCGACCGGCGGGCTCGGCCTCATCTTCTACGGCTTCGCCTGGCTGTTCGTGCCGTACGACGACGAGGAGGAGAACGAGGTGAGGAAGCTGCTCACGGGCCGTGTCGACGGTCAGGCTCTGGCAGCCGTGCTCTTCGCGCTCGTCGGCTGCGGCGTGTTCCTCACGATGCTGGGCAACAGCACCGTCCTGACGTTCTCCGTGATCGTCTCCCTCCTCCTGGCCGGGGCGGGGTACTGGTCGCGTCAGCGCGGCACTCCCGACCCCGACCCGTTGGCGGCCCAGGCCGTCGCCGACGCACCGCCGGAGGCCCAGGCGCCCCCCGTGGCGGCTTCCTACCCGTCGTGGTGGCGGGATCCGATAGTCAAGGACGGCACCCACGTCGGCGGGACGGGCTATCTGTGGGGCCCTTGGGAGACCCATGGGCGGGACATCTCCGCGGCGGTCAACATCGCCCGGGGCGCTCCCTCCCGGCAGGACATACGCACCATGGGCGCGCCGAAGCCGCCCGGGCCGCGCTGGATAGGCGGCTGGGTCTTCCTGCTGGCGTTGCTCGCCGGTGGTCTCGGCACCACCGCGACGTGGGGGGACCACACGCTGGCGGCCAGTGTGCAGACGGGGCTGGCCTGCGCGCTGGTGGTGTTCGGCCTGGGCATGGCGGTGAGCGCCTTCCTGGGCCGGACGGGAGCCGGGTCGGTCTTCCTGGCCCTTGTCACCGCGGGGCTGCTGGCGTGCGCGGCGGCGCTCCCGTCGAACATCACCACCAATTGGGCCCGCACCGAGTGGGCGCCCGGGAAGGCCGCGGACGTGGCAGCGAGGTACGAGTTGGGGACGGGGGTGGGCACATTGGATCTGACGCGGGTGGACCTGGCGAAGGGCCAGACGTTGTCCACGAGTGTGGAAGTGGGGGCGGGCAAGGTGAAGGTCGTGGTCCCGTCGGACGTGACAGTACGGCTCGACGTCCAGGTGGGCTTCGGTGACATCCAGCTGCCGGGCGAAGGCAAGGAGGACGTGGATGTGGCGCCGGACAAGAGCGATCGTCTGACACTGTCACCGGCCAAGGGCTCAGGGAGCGGCGGGACGATCACCCTCGACCTGGAGGTCGGTCTGGGACAGGCGGAGGTGGCCCGTGCTGCGGCATGATTTCCAGCCCGGGAAGCTGGTCGGCGGACTCTTCGTGACCGCCGCCGGCGTGATCTACCTCGGTGATGCGGGCGGCGCGTGGGAGACACCGTGGTTCGTCGTCCTACCGCTCACCTTCGGCGGCCTGTGCCTCGCGGGCGCCGTGGCCTCCATACACCACTCGATACGGGGCCATCGGGCGTCCGGCCGGGCGGGAAGGGGAGGACTGGCCGGATCGGGATCGGCGAGGTCTGCGGGATCGACGGGGCAGATACCCGGAGACAGGCAGTCGCCGGGTGAGGGTGGACTGGGCTGACCCGGCCGGCACGGGGGCGGTGGGGCAAGGGTGGGGCACCGCGCGAGCGGATCATCAAGGCGTTGGCCCGTCACCGCCGCCCCGGCCGCCCACGTGGTGCGCAGGCCAAGGCCGTGTCGCGGCCCTCGACAACGGGCCGGGGGTCCTCGCTGAACGGGCCGCGTCGCTGGGCCTCTGTGCGGATCGATGCCTGGGGGGACACCACGGGGACGGCGGCTATCGGCGACCGCAAGTGGCGCCGGAGCAGGAGTGCAGGAGGTCCAAAAGATCAGGACCGTAAGTCGGCCGCGAGGACGGTGCGAGGGTCAGCGGTAGTTGGCGACCCGGTGCCTGGTGCGGCGGGAGCGGAGGGCGGCGTCGACGGAGAGGATGGGGGCGCCGGCGAGGATCAGGGGGATCCAGGCCATGAGGTAGGGGAGGTCGTTGCCGTAGTAGTACGGGCTGGAGGACCAGCTGACCGTCAGCCACAGGCTGAGGGAGATCAGGGCGCCTCCGAAGGCGGCCAGGCGGGCGAGGAGACCGATGAGGGTGCCGATGCCGACGACCAGTTCACCGATGGCGATGGCGTAGCCGAAGCCGACGGGGTTCTTGAGGGCCATGTCGATCAACGCCGGGATGGCTGAGGCGTCGCGGGCGGCGCTCATCATGTCGCCGATCGAGCCGGAGCCGGACTCGGCCATGAACGCGCTGTCGGTGAGTTTGTCCAGGCCGGCGTAGATGAAGGTGACGCCGAGGAAGACGCGCAGGGGCAGGAGGGCGTAGCGGGTGGCCGCGTCTCGCCAGTCGTGGCCGCCGTCGAGGTAGGGGGTGTGGGAGTCCGTGCGAGTACCGTGAGTCATCAGTCTGCGCCGCCTCTTGTCCGCCGTGCCGTTGACCCCTCAACAGACGATACGTTCGGAGGGGTGGGAAGGCTCAAGGACGCGGAGCAGTTTTTCCGGCTTGGGTGATCTCGTCCCGAGGGAGGCGGCCCCACGGCCCAGGCCCCTCCCCCCTCACGCCACTCCCCCTCACCTCCCACACACGCCCCCAGCGACCCCGGTCGTGGCGTCCAGGGCGGGGAGGCCACAAGAGGCAGGCCCTCGGCGCCGCCGACCCAGCGGGCGGTGGCTTCGGAGCGCGCCCGGCGGACACCGAAGCGCGCGTGCCCGTGACCGTTCAGTCGGCTGAGACCTCGATGGTGTAGCGGTTGGTCTCCACGCCCGCCGCGGTCACGACCTGGACGTCGACCTTGCCGGGTTCGACGTCGGCGGGGACCGGCACGGTGAGGACCGCGTCGGTGGGGTTGCTGAAGCCGCCGGTGACCGGGACGAGGGGGACGTGGACGTGGACGGGACCGATGCGGACGACCATGCGGGAGAGGCGGTCGGCGGTCTGGGCGCCGGGCGGGACGAAGCCGGCACCGCGGATCTCGATGTCGTCGCCGTTGCGGATGGGGGCGTCGAGGTCGCCGGCCTCGCGGGCGCGGACGACGGAGAGGATGACGGGGCGGCCGCCCTCGGCGTACTTGCCGGCGACGTAGGTGGCAGCCGAGACGAGGACGAGGAGGGCGAGGCCCCAGGGGAGGTCGGGGAGCTGGTCGGGGCGGCGGGCCAGGCGTACCGCGGCGAAGACCAGGGCGACGGCGCAGATGGTCACGTACTGGATGTCGGTGAAGCTGCCCCGGCAGGAGTCGTCGGTGAGGAGGTCGGCGGCGCGGGGGCGGTGGGCGCGGACCTTCTGGAGGCGTTGGCCGAGGACACGGAGGCCGACGACGCGGCGTACGAGGACGGCGATGCCGCAGACCACGGCGAGGACGGTGACGATGCCGGCGCCGCGGGCGAGTTCGAACCCGGCGATGAGGGCGTCGCGTTCACGGTGGTCGGAGGCCCCGGCCAGACGGCCGACCAGGACGAGGACGCAGAAGACGACGAAGAGGACCCAGCCGGCGGCGATCGCGCGGGACGTGGAGAGGCGGTTGTCCTCGCCGATGACCGGGGCGAGGGCTCCGCCACGCGCACGGTGCAGATAGCCGGCGCCGGTGAGCGCCACGGCGACCAGCAGGGCGGCGACGAGCCCGGCTGTGCGTGCGACGGTCCAGCCCGCGCCGATCGCGGTGAGCGCCTGGACGAGGAGCAGGGCCACGACGGCGGCCCAGACGACGAGCGCCGTGCGCAGCCAGAGCCGGCCGAGCCATGCCTCGCCCTCGACGCGGCCGCGTTCGGCGACGACGGCGGCGGACTGGGTGAGTTCGTCGGAGACCCACTGGCGGGAGGCCGACGCGGAGTGGGCGACCGCCGCGGGCAGGCCCTGCCCGGAGGCGAACTCCTCGCGTTTCAGCAGGAACTCGGCGACCGCGCGACGGTGTCCCGTGCGCGCGCCGTGCGGGCAGTCCCCGCACGTGCATCCGCCCTCATGGGCACCCGAGCCCATGCCCCCTCTCGCCTCCTGCACCGCCACGCCCGAGCCCGCCTTCCCCGCGCCGCGCACGCCTCTGCGTCCGCTGTCCTCGGCATTCGCCGTCACCGTCATCGAAGCTGTCACCGTCGTGACGCCGTCAACCGTCATCGAAGCCGTCACCGCCGTCGCGGGGCGCCGTCCGTACATCCGCTCACTACCACAGGCGTGCGGCCGGACAAGTGCTTCGCGATGACAGCGAATTGTGCCGTACGGAGGGCGGCCCGTGCCCGGCAGGGGCATCAGGTGCAAGGAGAGCGCGGGGTGAAGTACGGGTCGTCCTGTTGACCCGGCTGGGAGAATCTCCCTATGGCCGAGATCATCCAGCGGGACGGGACCTGGGCCTTCGACGGGAGCACGGTCCGGATCACGCCGGGGCTGCACCGTTCCGTCGCGCTGTTCCGGCAGACGTACGGGGAGGTCACGGTTCCGCTGGAAGCGGTGTCGGGGGTCGTCTACGAGCCCGAGCGCAGGCGGGGCCGACTGCGGGTCAAGCGGGCGACCGGTCCTCGGATCATCGGCATCGGCGATCTGGCGCAGGTGGAGTGGTTGCCGAACTCCGGATACGAGGACGGGTTCCTGCGGTTCGTGACCCGCGAGACAGTGTTCTCCGAGCTGCCGCCCGAGAAGGACCCGTACGCGCTCGATCTCTGGGGCAGCGCGCGCCGTGATCTGCTGACGGCGCTGGTGGCGGCGGCCGTGACGCCGCCTTCCCCACCCGTCGACCAGGACCGACAGCCCCACGGACAGCGCCGGGGCGGTCGAAGCCGCGGCACCCCTCCCGCCGCAGAGGACGGCCCCCGCCTCCGCCCCGGGACAGCTCCCGCAGCAGACGGCAGCAGCCGTCGCCCCTGTCCCGCCCCCCGTCCCGGGCCATCACGACGTGCTGCTGCGGCGGCTGCGCGAGTTGGGCGAGCTGCACCGCGACGGGGTCTGAGTGGCCCCCGCCGACGTGGAGACGGACGCGGTCGCGGACTTGCTCACGGACGAGGAGTTCGCGGCCACGAAGGTGGCGGTGCTGCGCGACTTCTGACCGCCCCCACCTCCCCGGTGGGCCAGGGTGGGCCAGGGTGGGTCAGCTCAGCAGGTCCGGCTCGCTTCGGCTGATGTCCTGCCACAGGGGCTGGTAGTTGATCCACGCCACCAGGTCACCGCCCGCCTGTTCGCGTGTCGCGACGGCCAGTCGGTGGTCGACGAGGAGGGGGCGGCCCGCGGCCTTCGCGGTGAGCTGGACCTGCGCGGAGCGTTCCATCGACAGGAACCACCACGCCGCCGCGTCGACCGAGTCGCCGACGGTCAGCAGACCGTGGTTGCGCAGGACCAGGGCCTTGCGGCTGCCCAGCACCGCCGCGATCCGCCGCCCCTCGTCCGCGTCCACGGCGACGCCCGTGTAGTTGTCGTAGAGCGCGTGGTCCTCGTAGAACGCGCAGGACTCCTGGGTGATGGGTTCCAGCAGTTCGCCGAGCGCGGCCAGGGCGCGGCCGTGCACCGAGTGGCAGTGGGCGACGGCGACGACGTCGGGGCGCGCGGCGTGGACCTGGGCGTGGACGGTGAAGGCGGCCTGGTTCACGTGGTAGCGGCCCTCGATGACCTGGCCGTCCTGGTTGGCGAGGACGAGGTCACTCACGGTGACGTGCTTGAACGACATCCCGAAGGGGTTGACCCAGAAGCAGTCGCTGAACTCGGGATCGCGGGCGGTGATGTGCCCCGAGACGCCGTCCTCGAACCCCAGCCGTCCGAAGATCCGCAGGGCCCCGGCCAGCCGTTCCTTGCGGTGCCGCCGCTCGTCCTCCACCGACTCGTGCATCGGCGGCATGGCGAACCGCAGCTGGTCGGTGGGTAGGGGCAGGGGCGGTGTGGGCCCGTGCATGTGTCCTCCAGACTGACTTCCTTTACGAAGCGGAAGTTACCGTCGGTCGCCCATACGGAACAGGTCCGTTCCCTGAAGAGAGTGCGCAACCGTTACGCAAGTCACAGAAGCGCGCCAGCGTCCCATCGGTCGGACACCACCCAGGGATGAGCCGTCAGTCGCTCGGGGTAACCGGACAGTGGTTGTCGGGTATCCGCGTCAGACTCGTCCCATGCCAGGAAACACACCACGCGCCGTCCCGGCGGAGGGTGCCGCCGACTGGGCCGCCTTCACCGCCGCCGAACCCGATCTCGCCCGGACCGTGGAGGCCCGCTTCGGTGCCTTCACCCATCACGTCCTCGCCACCCTCCGCCGGGACGGCTCGCCGCGCACGACCGGACTGGAGGTCAGGTTCACCGGAGGACAGCTGTGGCTGGGGATGATGCCGGACTCGCTGAAGGCACTCGACCTGCGCCGCGACCCCCGGTTCGCGTTGCAGGCCAACCCCGGTCCCGGTACCGGGATGGGCGGAGGTGACGTGCGGATCAGCGGGCGAGCGGTGGAGGTCGAGGATCCGGCCGTCAAGGCCGCGTACGGCGAAGAGGTGGAACCGCCGGAGCCGTTCCACCTCTTCCGCACCGAGCTGACGGAGGTCGTACGGACCTACGTCGAGGACGAGACGTATCTGGTCGTCCAGGTCTGGAAGCCCGGAGCGCCGGTGCGCACTCTCAAACGGACCTGAGTGCCCGCCCGAGGAGGGCGGCTCGCCCACCCGAGTCGGGACCCTTCCTCACCCGAGGAGGGCTACTCCCACTCGATGGTGCCCGGCGGCTTGGACGTCACGTCCAGGACCACGCGGTTGACGTCCCGCACCTCGTTGGTGATGCGGGTCGAGATCTTGGCGAGGACGTCGTACGGCAGTCGCGACCAGTCGGCCGTCATCGCGTCCTCGGAGGAGACCGGGCGCAGGACGATGGGGTGGCCGTAGGTGCGGCCGTCGCCCTGGACGCCGACGCTGCGGACGTCGGCGAGGAGGACCACCGGGCACTGCCAGATGTCGCGGTCGAGGCCGGCCGCCGTCAGCTCCTCGCGGGCGATGGCGTCGGCCTCGCGGAGCAGGTCGAGGCGGTCCTTGGTGACCTCGCCGACGATCCGGATGCCGAGGCCGGGCCCGGGGAACGGCTGCCGCTGGACGATCTCCTCGGGCAGGCCCAGCTCCTGGCCGACCATGCGGACTTCGTCCTTGAAGAGCTTGCGGAGCGGCTCGATGAGCTGGAACTCCAGGTCCTCGGGGAGGCCGCCCACGTTGTGGTGGGACTTGATGTTGGCCGTGCCGGTGCCACCGCCGGACTCGACGACGTCCGGGTACAGGGTGCCCTGGACCAGGAACTCCACCGCCGGGCCCTCGTCCGCGATGATCTCGGCCTGCGCCTGCTCGAACACGCGGATGAACTCGCGGCCGATGATCTTCCGCTTCTCCTCGGGGTCGGAGACCCCGGCGAGCGCCTTGAGGAACCGCTCCTCCGCGTCGACGACCTTCAGCTGGACGCCGGTGGCCGCGACGAAGTCCTTCTCGACCTGCTCGGTCTCGCCCTTGCGCATCAGACCGTGGTCGACGTACACGCAGGTCAGCTGGGAGCCGATGGCCTTCTGCACGAGGGCCGCGGCGACCGCGGAGTCCACGCCGCCGGAGAGGCCGCAGATGGCGCGCTTGTCGCCGACCTGCTCGCGGATCGCGGCGACCTGCTCCTCGATCACATTGCCCGTGGTCCAGGACGGGGTCAGTCCGGCGCCCCGGTACAGGAAGTGCTCCAGCACCTGCTGACCGTGCGTGGAGTGCATGACCTCCGGGTGGTACTGGACGCCGTACAGCTTCTTCTCGTCGTTCTCGAAGGCGGCGACCGGTACGACGTCGGTGGAGGCGGTGACGGTGAAGCCCTCGGGGGCGGCGGAGCAGGCGTCGCCGTGCGACATCCACACCGACTGCTCGTCCGGGGTGCCCTCGAAGAGGGTCGAGCCGGACTTGGTGACGTGCAGCGGCGTACGGCCGTACTCGCGGGCGCCCGTGTTGTCGACGGTGCCGCCGAGGGTGGTGGCCATGAGCTGGAAGCCGTAGCACATGCCGAAGACGGGGACGCCGGCCTCGAAGAGCTCGCGGTCGAGGCGAGGGGCGCCCTCGGCGTAGACCGAGGAGGGGCCGCCGGAGAGGATGATCGCCGCGGGGTTCTTGGCGAGCATCTCCGCGACCGGCATGGTGCTGGGCACGATCTCGCTGTAGACCCGGGCCTCGCGGACGCGGCGGGCGATGAGCTGGGCGTACTGCGCGCCGAAGTCGACGACCAGGACGGTGTCGGGGGCGGCGGCAGCGGAGGTCGCTGATGACACGGGGTGCCTTCCGGCGGGTCGGGCGGGGGTCTGTGTGGCCGAGTCTACCGGGGTGCGCTGTCGTCGTGCGGGCCCACCGGAGGCTCCGCCCCCGGCCACCAACGGACCCCCGGCCCACACCGGACCCCGGCCCACACCGAACCCCGGCCCACACCGAACCCCGGACCCCGGATCCCGCCCTCACCCTTGCCCGCCCACACCCCGGCCGCCCCCGCGCCCTGGCCCCAGCGGAAACCGTGGTCTTCCGGAGCCGTGGCATACTGGCGCCCATGTTCGCGCACTCGACCTTCGTCTTTACCTATGGCAACCGGCCCACCGGCTGCCATGGTCGTGCTGCTTGAGCTACTGACAAGCGACTTCCCCAGGCGCCCCGGGCCGACAAGGTCCGGGGCGCCTGACGTTTCCGGGAACTGTCGGAGCGGGGTGCGGGACCGGACAGGACACGAGGAGTTCCGACGATGACCACCCCGACCGCCGAGAAGACCACCGCCACCGGCACGACCGCCGCCACCGCCATGACCGCCGCCGCCACGACCGCCGCCACCGCAACCACCCCGCCCCCCGCCGCCACCCCCACCGCGGAGGAGACGACGGCCGCCACGAAGAGGACCGCGGGCGTCCCGAGGGCCACCGCCACCGAGAGGACCGGCGCTCGGACCGCGGAGGCCGCGGGCCTGATCGGTGGCGCGCGCGAGCGGATCGACGCACTGGACGACCGGATCATCGGACTGGTGCAGGAACGGATGGCGGTGTCTGCCGTGATCCAGAAGGCCCGGATCGAGTCGGGCGGCCGGCGCGTGAACCTCTCCCGGGAGATGGAGGTCCTCACCCACTACAGCGACGCCCTGGGCAAGCCGGGCACCGCCCTCGCGATGACCCTGCTGGAGCTGTGCCGGGGCCGCATCTGACCCGCCGGGCCACAGGTCCCGGGCCCTCACCCGACGCCCCGCCCCCGCCCATCCCTGGGCCGTTCTCCCACGCGTTCCCTGGGCCGCCCCCGGCCCGTCCCACGCGCACCCCCGGCGACGGCCACGGCGCACGCAGGGCGCACGTACGTACGCCTGCCGACTCACCCGTACGGCGCGTGACCGCCGCACGGCGCGCTTCGTTGGTCCCGGTGCCCGTGCCAGCCAGGTCCGGGTCCGAAAGAACCACGCGTGGCTCCGCTGGAGCGATGAGGCGTACGGATCGTGCCGTGCGCCGTGGGACCTCGCTCCAGGGTTGTGACCGGACCGCAGGGGACAGCAGCCCGGTCACTCAAGAGAACGGTCGGCTCCGGGGACGCCCGGGGCCGACCGGCGGACTGTTCCGAGGGCGGCGACACGGTTTCGGAGGCCGTCAGCCGCCCCCACGATGCAGGAGCAGCCCGCACCCCAGGGCCGACACCAGGTACCGCGCCCCGTGCGCGGTCCGACATCCACCCCCCACCAGCGGCGCGACCCCCCGGCGCCGCTGCGAGGCACCGGCGCTGCCCTGACGTCGGTGCTGACGGTGAAGGGCCCCGCGGGACGAAACCCGCGGGGCCCTTCACCATGTCACGACCGCAGCGGCGCCGCAGCGCCCCCACCGGGCCGGTGTCGCACCGGCCTGTCTCAGCGCGCCGACTTCTCAGCCGGCCGCCTTCTCAGCCCGCCGCTTCTCAGCCGACCGCCGTCTCAGCCCGCCGCTTCTCAGCCCGCCGCTTGTCAGCCCGCCGCTTGTCAGCCCGCCGCTTGTCAGCCGACCGCCGTCTCAGCCCGCCGCTTCTCAGCCCGCCGCCTTCTCCAGCTTCGCGACCTGGGCCTCCAGGACCTCCGCCGGGACCTTCGCCTTGTCGGCGTCGAGCATGTTCATCGAGTAGAACCCGATGAGCGTCGAGCCGCTGCGGACCACGGTGAAGGACATCGGGATCTTGGCGCCCTCGATGTCGCCCTTCATCTTGTAGGAGACGGCCTCGTCGCCCTGCTCGGGGGCGGGAAGGGCCTCGATGCCGGAGTACTTGTTGCCGACGTGCTCGTACTTCGTGCAGTTCTCGGTCGCCTTGCGCAGGTCGGCCATCACCTTCTCGGCGTCGCTCTGCTCATGCGCGGCGAGGGCGAGGGAGATGACGCTGCCGGAGAGCTCGTCCTTCGGGGTGACCGTGCGTCCGGCGCGGGCCTTGGCCTGCGGGTCCGAGGTGAAGAAGAACATGTTCGCGATGGGCTGGCAGGCGGCCGGCTCCGCGGGAACGGTCTCGGCGGGCATGTCATCCGCCGGCATGTCGGCGATGGTGTAGCCCTTGACGTCACCCTTGGCCAGCGCGGCCTTCTGCAGCTGGGCCTCGGTCAGGGCGCCCTGACCCGCCGGCTCCTTCGGCTTGTCGGCCGGGGCGGAGGAGCCCGCCGACGGCTTCTTCTCGGCGTCCTTGTCGTCACCGCCGCCACCGCACGCCGCGGTGAGACCCAGCGTGGCCACGACCGAGACGGCCACCGCTGCCCGCGACATCTTCGACTTCATGTCCCCCACCCTTTACGCCTTGCGCTTCTCATGACTCACACGGGCCCCACCGGACCCATCGAACATGTATGTGACAGCCAGACCCAGGAATTCGTTGCGTCACTCCGGCCACATTCACATGTGACTCACGTCACTCCAAGAAATCGTGATCCGGAGGGCAACCCTTCGCATGCCTCGCTGGTCACACCTGGCACACGAGAGAAGGACCCGCGCTCGGAGGGGGGTGCGGGTCCTTCTCCGCTTCTCGCCGAACGGCAGCCCCGCTGCTTCGGCGGCCGACTGCCCTACTTCTTCGGCGGCACCGTCGGCACCGGCATCAGCGGCAGTCGCAGCGCGCCGAAGGCGTCCGCCGGGACCGCCGGGTTCACCGGCTCCACCGGGAGGAGTCGTTCGTACGCCGCTCCGGGGGCGGGGCGGCGGTCGGGCTCGCCCTTGTTCGGCCAGTACGACATCGCGCGCTCCGCCTGGGCCGTGATCGTCAGGGACGGGTTGACGCCCAGGTTGGCGGAGACCGCGGCCCCGTCCACGACCGAGATGCCGGGGTGGCCGTAGAGACGGTGGTACGGGTCGATGACGCCCTCCTCGGGGGTGGCGCCGATGGGGCAGCCGCCGAGGAAGTGCGCGGTGAGCGGGGTGCCCATCAGTTCGCCCACGTTGCTGCCGGCGAAACCGTTGATCTCGGCGGCGATCGTGGAGGCGGCTGCCGAGGCGGCCTCGATCTGCTTGGGGTTGGGGGCGCCGTGGCCCTGCCGGGCGGTCAGCAGGCCCTTGCCGGGACCCTTCGGCTTCAGATACGTCGTCAGCGAGTTGTCCAGGGACTGCATCACCAGGCCGATGATGGTCCGCTCCGACCAGCGGCGGTTGGACAGCGAACGGGCCACCAGCAGCGGATGTCTGGCCGCGTGGGACAGCCAGCCGAACACGCGCGACGCGCCCGACGCCGTGCTCCCCGCGTACGGGACCTGGAGGATCGACAGACCACCCATCGCGTTGGAGCCCCTGCCGTAACGGACGGGCTCGATGTGGGTGTTCTCGTCGGGGTGGATGGACGAGGTGATGGCCACGCCCCGGGTGAAGTCCACGTCGGCGCCATGGGCCTTGCGGTAGCGGCGGTCGTCGGTCTGGGCGCCGACCAGGGCCTCGGAGTTGGTGCGGGTCAGCATGCCCAGGCGGTCGGAGACGTGGGGCAGCCGGCCGCTGGCCTTCATCCGGTGCAGCAGGGTCTGGGTGCCGTAGGTGCCGGCGGCGAGGACGACCCGGCGGGCCTTGAAGACACGGCCCCCGGAACCGCCCCTGCCCCCGCCCCCGCCCCGGCCCGCCCTGCGGCGCTGGTCGGTGGGCAGGGTGGTCACGGCGAAGCCCCCCTGCGAGTCCTCGGTGAGGGCGACGACCGTCGTCATCGGGTGGACGACCGCGCCCGCCTTCTCGGCGAGGTGGAGGTAGTTCTCGTTGAGGGTGTTCTTCGCGCCGTGGCGGCATCCGGTCATGCACTCGCCGCACTCGGTGCAGGCGTTGCGGGCCGGGCCCGCGCCGCCGAAGTACGGGTCGGGGACCTGCTCGCCGGGCGCGGCCTTGGCCTTGCCGTCGGCGTCCTCGCCGTCACCGAAGAAGACGCCGACCGGGGCCATGTGGAAGCTGTCGCCGACGCCCATCCGCTCGGCGGCCGCCTTCAGGTGCACGTCGGACGGGGTCATCGTCGGGTTGAGCCGTACGCCGAGCATGCGGCGGGCCTGGTCGTAGTACGGCTTCAGCTCCTCCTGCCAGTCCGTGATGTCCTTCCACTGGGCGTCCTCGAAGAAGGGCTTCGGCGGGACGTACAGGGTGTTGGCGTAGTTGAGGGAGCCGCCGCCCACTCCGGCCCCGGCGAGCACCATGACGTTGCCGAGCAGGTGGATGCGCTGGATGCCGTACATGCCCAGGGCGGGGGCCCAGAGGTAGTTCTTCAGGTCCCAGGAGCTCTTGGGCAGGGAGTCACGGGTGAAGCGGCGCCCCGCTTCCAGGACGCCGACCCTGTAGCCCTTCTCGGTCAGGCGCAGGGCGGTGACGCTGCCGCCGAAGCCGGAGCCGACGACGATGACGTCGTAGTCGTATGACACGTGCTCTCCTCATCGAGAACGGTGCGTACCGCGCCCCCGGAGGGGCGCGGGTGTCAGCGCAGCCGGAGGGGCGCGGCTGTCAGCGCAGCCGGAGCGCCTTCATGACCTTGAGGCTGGTGCTCATGAACTGCGCGTACTTCTCGTCGTCCATGCCGAAGGACGGGGCCATCGGGAGGAGGCGCTGCTGGGCGACCGTCTGGGCCTCGGTGTACTTGAGGATGCCCTCGGAGCCGTGGCGGCGGCCGAGGCCCGAGTCCTTCATGCCGCCCATCGGGGACTGGACGCTGCCGTACGCGGAGGCGTAGCCCTCGTTGACGTTGACCGTGCCGGCGCGCAGGCGGGCGGCGACGGCGAGACCGCGGCGGCCGTCCTTGGTCCAGACGGAGGCGTTGAGGCCGTACGCCGTGGCGTTGGCCTCGTCGATGGCCGCGTCCTCGTCCGTGAAGCGGTAGACGGAGACGACGGGGCCGAAGGTCTCCTCGGAGCAGACGGCCATGGGCTCGGTGACGCCGTCGAGGATGGTCGGCTCGTAGAAGTAGGGGCCTATGTCGGGGCGGGCGACGCCGCCGGCGACGACCTTGGCGCCCTTCGCGACGGCCTCGTCCACGTGCCGGGTGACCGTCTCCAGCTGGCGGTCGCCGACGAGGGAGCCCATGTCGGCGCCGTAGGCGAGGGAGGTGCCGAGGCGCATCGCCTTGGTGCGGGCGGCGAAGCGCTCCAGGAAGGCGTCGGCGACGGACTCGTGGACGTACAGGCGCTCGATGGAGATGCAGAGTTGACCGGCGGAGGAGAAGCAGGCGCGGACGGCTCCGGCGGCGGCCTTCTCGATGTCGGCGTCCTCCAGGACCAGCATGGCGTTCTTGCCGCCCAGTTCGAGGGAGACCCCGACGAGGCGGGCGGCGGCGCCCTGGGCGACCTCGCGGCCGGTGCGGGTGGAGCCGGTGAAGGACACGTAGTCGGCGTGCCTGACGACCTCCGGGCCGATGACCGGGCCCTCGCCGAGGACGACCTGGAAGACCTCGGCGGGCAGACCGGCCTCGACGAGCAGGTCACGCGCCCACAGGGCGGTCAGACACGTCTCGGTGTCGGGCTTCATCACGACCGCGTTGCCCGCGACGAAGGCGGGGATGGCGTCGCCGACGGAGAGTTCGAGCGGGTAGTTCCAAGGGGCGATCTGGCCCACCACACCACGCGGGTGGCGGAGTTCGACGACCTTGGTGAGGGTCGGTACGGCGCCGGCGTGCCGCTTGGGCTTGAGGTACGCGGGGGCCTTGCGGCCGTAGTGGCGGGCCGCGACCGCGACGGCCTGCACCTCCTCGTGGGCGTGCAGCCGGGCCTTGCCGGTCTCCAGCTGGATCAGGTCGAGCACCTCGGCCTGACGCTCCAGCACCAGGTCGTGGAAGCGGAGCAGGACGGCGGCGCGTTCGCGTACGGGCACCTGCGCCCACACTTCCTGCGCGGCGCGGGCCCGCACGTACGCCTTCTCGACGTCCTCGGGGGTGGACTCGGGCAGGTCGGCGAGCTTCTCGCCGGTGAACGGCGTGTGGTTGGCGGTCCGGCCGGAGCCGACCACGCCCTTGGTGAGCTGGGCGACCAGTTCGGGGGTGACCACGTCGGCGGCGGTACGGGCGCCCGCCGGGGCGGGTGCGAGGGGGTTGGTGCCGGTCGTCCGTACCGTGCCGGTCGTGCCCGTGGCGGTCGTGCCGGTCTTTTCGGGGGCCTGCGAGTCCGTCATGACGCGCAGGGTATTCCGGAGCGGACGACTTTGGGTACCCGGCGGTAACAGGCTTTCACCGGCCGCACACACCATGCCAGTGATCAGTGGCACGAACGCGCTGATCAGCGCGTTGTGCGTCCCTGGTCGCGACTTGGTCACATCGTGCGGAACCCCGGCCTCACCCCGGCGGAAGCGCCGTGGTCACCCCGCGAGGATCCTCAGCCGCTCCCGTGCCCCCTTGAACACCGTGGTGCCCTTCTTCTCGTCCGGCGTGCCCTTCGGCATGTCCACCCGCAGTTCGAACATCCGGCCGTCGTCGGTGCGGACGATCAGCTCCAACACGCGTGTGGGGATGCCGTCCGCGTAGTGGGTGGTGTCGGCGAGCACCGCCTCCTGCCCGTCGAAACTCGTACTCGTGTACCGCGCGGTCGACTTCACGCCGCTGCCCACGATGTCCGAGGAGTCCTTGGCCTGCTTCATGGGCGACGTGGGCGCCTCGTCCCACTGGGTGAGCCGTACGCGGATGACCTTCTCGCCGCCGTAGGCGACCGTGCGCGACCGGCCGCCCTCCCCGCTCTCCAGGCGGACCCGCTCGTACGAGCCGGGGAGGGACAGCGCGGCGTTCATCCCCTTGTCGCGGTGGACGACCCAGCGGGTACCGGAACCGGCACCCGCCTCGGTGTCGGCACCCGCCTCGGTGTCGGCACCGGTCTCGGTCTCGACACCGGCCTCGGTCTCGACACCGGCCTCGGCGCCGACCATCGTCCCCGCCCAGAGGCCCCCGCCGGCCACCAGCACTCCGACGACGGCCCCCACCGCGACCAGCCGCCGGGAAGGCCGCCCACCGGGTCGCCGGGCGGGCCCGGCCCGGCGCACGTCGACGGTCACCGGCGGTGTGGCCGACGGGGACGGGACCAGGGACGGGGACGGGGACGGGCTGTCGGGCTCGGCCGCAGGCGGGGCCTCGGGTGCCGCCTTCTCGCGCAAGGCCTCCCCCGGCCGTTGGCCCGCGAGTTCCCCCGGCCGTCCGCCCACGAGCCGCAACGTCCCCTCCTCCGCGCCGAGTCGCTTCGGCTCCGAGGGCAGCCGTGGGTCCGGGTCCCGGCCCTCCGCCACGGCGGCCAGGATCCTGGCGGTCTCCCCGGCGTCCGGGCGGTCCGCCGGGTTCTTGGCGAGGAGCCGTTCGAGCAGGGCGTCGAGGGGGCCCGCCCCGGCGGGTTCGGGGGGCTCGGCGGCGAGGATCGCGGCGAGCGTGGACTCCGGGGACGTACGGCGGAAGGGGGACGCACCCGCGACGGCGGCGTACAGGAGGACGCCGAGCGACCAGAGGTCGGAGGGCGGCCCGGCGACACCATGGCCGGACACGCGCTCGGGGGCGACGAACTCCAGAGAACCGACGAACTCCCCCGTCATGGTGAGCGACTCCTCACCCTGGACGTGGGCGATGCCGAAGTCGGTGAGCACGACCTGGCCGTGCGGGCCGAGCAGGACGTTGGCCGGTTTGACGTCGCGGTGGACGATGCCGACGCCGTGCGCGGCGTGCAGCGCGCCGACGACGGCCAGGCCGACGCGGGCCGACTCGGCGGGGCCGAGCGCGCCGCGTCGCAGCCGTTGCTGGAGGGATTCGCCGCGCACCCACTCCATGACGATCCAGGGGTGGCCGCCGTCGATGACGACGTCATGGATGGTGACGGCCGAGGGGTGGTCGACGCGGGCGGCGGCGCGGGCCTCGCGGTAGAGGCGGTTGGCGGCCCGGCGGCGGTCCTCGTCCTCCGGGTCGCCGGGGTCGCCCGGCAGCCTGGGCTGTTTGACGGCGACCTCACGGTCCATCAGTTCGTCGACGGCCTTCCACACGGTGCCCATGCCGCCGGACCCGATGCGCTCGGTGAGGCGGTAGCGACCGCCGACCACACGATCGTCGCACTGGGCGACCCGACCGCCGAACGGGCGTACGTCGTGCTGGAGTTCACCGTCATCGCTCATGCGACATCAGTACCCCGCCGAACCGGAACATGTCGATGGACGGCCACGGTGGCCACGCTCCGCGGCCACGGCGGGGACGGCGACGGCGACGGCGACGGCGACGCACGAAGGCAGGGGCCCTAACGCCGGTGCTTCCACAGGTCCTCCGCCCAGCCGTACCGTTCGCGGTGCTTGGGCAGGGCGGTGCGGCCGACGGCGGCGGCGAGCTTGCGCAGCCGGCGCCAGTCCAGCGGCGGTTTGGGCTCGGGGACACCGGGCCGGTCGCGCGGCACCCGTACGCGCAGTGCCTTGTGCGCGATCCGGCAGTGGACGGGTGTGGGCAGGACGAGGGCCTCGCCGTCGACACCGACCTCTATCTCCGGCCGGTCGGCCTCGATGACGATCTCGTCGGCGATGAGGAGGCTGAGGCCGGGCGCGTTCGGCCCGAGGACCAGGCTCGCGGCGTCGGCCGCGCTCTCGACCCGGACGCCGACCACGCCCAGCACCCCGGCGTCCAGCCGCTCACGGCGGCCGAGGCCGACCAGGTCGTCGCTGCGGTAGACGTTGTTGCTGACCAGCACGGCCTGGGGCGCGTCGATCACCGCGTCGCCGATCCGGGCGGTGAGCCGGGGGCCGCGCTGGTGCGTGAGCAGTTCGGGCAGCAGTTCCAGCGTGGTGCGGACCTTGTCGTCGCGGTACGCCGGGCTCTGCACGACGGCGGCGTACGCGCCGAAGGAGGCGTTGTTCACGAAGGGGTGGCCGCTGGCGTACCCGAGGTCGACGTGGAGTTCGACGCCCTTGTCGGTGAGGGCGTCGAGGCAGGCGGCGGGGTTGTCGCGGTCGAGGCCGAGGTCCATGGCGAAGTGGTTGCGGGTGCCGGCGGAGATGACGAGGAGGGGCACGTCGTACGCCGCCGCGATGGCGGCCACCTGGGCCTGGGTGCCGTCACCGCCGGCGACGCCGAGCAGGTCGGCGCCCTCCCTGACGGCGTCGCGGGCCAGGACCGCGACGTCCTCCGGCCGATCGGGGTCCAGCAGATGGACCCTGGCGCCGAGCCGTTCGGCCCGCTCCTTCAGCCGGAAGCGGTCGACCTTCCCGCCCCCGGACCTGGGGTTCATGATGAGGAAGGGCCGGGTCGGGGCGGGCGCGCGGTGCTCGGGCACGTCCACCCGGTGCGACTTGGTGCTGCTGAGCGCGAACTTCCCGGACCAGACGGCCACGGCCCACAGCGCGGCCGAGACGACCACCACCCACAGCAGGTTGACGACCGCGAACCACCAGATGACACCCACCGGCGCGGCCACCGCCAGCGTGGCCGCCGCCGCCCGGACGGCGCCCCGATGGGTCAGCACCCACCACAGCGCGGCCACCGTGATACCGGCGCCCAGCAGCAGTCCCGCGACCAGCAGCAGGCTCGCCTCGCGCGCGTAGACGATCGGCAGCAGGACGGCCAGCGCCGCGCAGCCGAGGGCGGCCCGTGCCGCCCACCGCTGGCGAGCATGAGCCCGCACGTCCAGGTGTTCGATGCCCACGCCCGCCCGCCCTCCGCGCCGATCATGCACTCGACACGGCATGGTAGGGCCAGGGGGCGGGCCAAGGCGATGACCTTCCGATCAACCGCTCGAACGCCGTCACGAGCCCCGTCACGAACGCGCTCCCGAACGTGTCCCGAGCCCCGTCACGAACGCGCTCCCGAACGCGCTCCCGAACGTATCCCGAGCGCCGTCACGGGCGCCGTCACGGGCGCCGTCACGAACGCGCTCCCGAGCGCCGTACGACGCCACGACCCGCGTACCCCCATTGGGGTCATGGTCGGCAGGCGGGCCGGTTCCTGACCGTGCGGCGGGGTGTTGGACGAGTCGGCGTGGCCGACGAACGCGGAGTCCGAGCACCCATGAAGATCACCTTCCTGCTGCACAACGCCTACGCGATCGGCGGCACGGTCCGTTCGACCCTGAACCTCGCCGGGGCGCTCGCCGCCCGGCACGAGGTCGAGATCGTCTCCGTGTTCCGGACTGCGGCGGAGCCGCTGCTCGGCGTGGGCGGCGACGTCCGCCTGGTCCCGCTGGTCGACGAGCGCCCCGACTCCCCGGCGTACGACGGCGGCCACGAGCTGATGGCGCGGCCCTCCGCACTCGTCCCGCCCACCGAGGTCCTCGCCCACCGCTACACCGCTCTGACCGACGCGCGCCTGCGCGCCTTCCTCGACACGACCGACGCCGACGTCCTCGTCGCGACCCGTCCCGCGCTGGTCGTCGTCCTCGCCGGGCACGGTCCGCGGCACGCGGTCCGCATCGGGCAGGAGCACCTGTCGTACGACAACCACGTGCCCGGGGTGCGCGCCGCGCAGAACGAGGCGATCGGCCGCCTCGACGCGTTCGTCACCGTCTCCGCGCGGGACGCCGCCGACCACCGCCGCCGGCTGCCCGGTCCGCGCACCCTGATCACGGACATTCCCAACGCCGCGCCCCGCCCCACCGTCCAGCCCTCCGATCTGCGGGCGCCGCTCGTGATGGCCGCCGGGCGGCTCGTGCCGGTCAAGCGCTACGACCTGCTCGTCGAGGCATTCGCCAAGGTCGTCGCCGAACGCCCCGAGTGGCGGCTGCGGATCCACGGTCAGGGACCGGAGCGCGCGCCCCTGCGCGCCGCCGTCGCGGCGCACGGCCTGAGCGACCACGTCTTCCTGATGGGGCCGCACACCACCATGGAGACCGAGTGGGCGAAGGCGTCCGTGGCCGTCGTCAGCTCCGCGTGGGAGTCCTTCGGCATGACCATCCTGGAGGCCATGCACGCCGGGGTCCCCGTGGTCGCCACCGACTGCCCCCACGGCCCCGGCGAGATCATCACCGACGGCTCCGACGGCCTCCTCGTCGTCCCGGACGACCCGGACGCCCTCGCCACGGGACTGCTCCGCCTGATCAACGACCCGGCTCTCCGCCACACCCTGGGCACCGCCGGCCGCACCACGGTCCAGCGGTACGAGCCGGCCGCCGTCGCGGACCAGTACGAGCGGCTCATCACCGAGGTACTGGGCGCCCGCCGTCCGGGCCGGGTGGCGGGACTGGGCCGGTGGCTGGGCTTCGCGACGCCGGTCCGGGCCCGGGGCACGGGCCTCGCCGCGCCGGCGCGGTGGGTACGGCGAGCCGGTCCGGGGCGGCGGGCGGAGCGGCAGGGGGCGGCGCCCACGCCCCGGACCGATCCCCGGCCGTCCCGCCCACGGGGCGACTGCCGGGTCGAGGCGGGGCAGGACGTACGGGTGTCGGTCGACTGGGCCGACACGCGCGGGCAGGACCTCGTACTGGTCCTGCGCCATCGGCACGGCGACGACGAGATCCGCGTACCGCTGGGGCGGCAGACGCCTCGGCAGTCGCCGGGCGGCGCCGGAAAAAACGGCTGGACCGCGCTGCTGAGCCGCACCCGTCCGCCCCTCTCCGAGGGGCGCTGGGATGTGTACGCGGAGCGGGCGGGGGACGGTGTTCGGCGCCGGTTGCGCGCGGGGCTCGTGGAGCAGCGGAACCTGCTGGCCGCGGAGTTCACCGACGGTACTGGCCCGGTCACGTGGTGGATCCCGTACACGACCAAGGACGGCTACCTCGCCCTGCGCACGTTCCTCCGCGCCGCCCACGCCGAGGTCACCGCACTGCCCGTCGGTGAGGGGTCGGCGGCCGTGGAGGGCGTGCTGCACGGCGCCGAACTCGGCGCGGGCGCGGCGCTCATGGGCGTCGCCCGGGGCACAGAGGCGGAGGACTTCGAAGCACCGGCCCTGCCCGCCGACGGGCCCTCGCCCGACGGACCACCGCTGCCCGACCACCCACCCCACGGACAACCGCCCCCAGGCCACTCGCGCCACGGACGCCCGCTCCACGGACAACCGCGGCCCGGACAACCGCCCCACGGGCGCCGGTTCCATGGGCGGCTGCCGTCCCTGCCGGAGCCGACCGCGTCCGGCAAGGTGGTCTGGGACCTCTTCCTGCGCCCGGCCGCCGACGCCGAACCCATCCGCCTGGGACGGCTGTTCGGCGACGTCGTGGACCGCAAGGACACCGACAAGTACCCGGCGGTCACACTGCCCACGCGGTCGGGCGGGTCCGCGCGGGCCCGCTTCTTCTTCACCGTCACCAACGACCTGGCCGTGACCCTGTCCCGGCCGGACACCATGCCCGAAACCGGCACCGACCCCTGAGCCCTCGGAGCCCCCTTAGCCCTCTACGGCACGCCTAGAGCTTGTCGATCTTCAGGGTCTCGACGGCCGTACGGGCGATCTCGCGGCCCTGCTCGGTGAAGTGCCCCTTGCCCGGATAGTCGATCCACAGCCGGTACGTGTCGCCGTTGTCCGCCCGGTAGTAGAGGACCCGCGCCTCGCGCAGCCTCGGCGACTCGCTGTCGGTGGTCGTGTACACGATGGTGTTCTCGGCGGCGTCGCGCTCCTGGAACGTGGCCTCCTTCGGCCTGCCCTTCGGCGCCGGGTCGTCGGCGATGCCCCAGGAGTACTCGCCGTCCTTGAGCATCTCCCAGTCGGCGTACGCCTTGTCCAGCGCGGTGGCCGGGATCTGCTTCTCCTTGTCGTCCGCCTTGATGTCGCGGTCCACGGCGATCTGGATCAGCCCGCTCGGGTCGCTGTACGACGCGTACGTGTCGTCCGCCTCGTCCGGCTCGTACTTGTCCTTCGTGAAGTCGCCGGGCACGCCCACGCTCGCGGCGACCCTGCCCCCGAGATCCCGCTGCTCCCAGCCGTCCGGCAGGGGTCCCGCGAAGGGTTCGGCCACGACCAGGTACGCCGTGACAGCGGCCGCCACCACCGCCGCCGCGAGGCCGGCGAGGGTCTTGGGGCCGAGGCGCAGTCCCCTCCCGGCCGGGGCGGCGATCTGCTGGACGATCTGGGTGGGCGCCGGGGCGGGCGGGTTCGCGGCGGCCTCCAGGAGTTCGCGGACGCGGGCGGCGGTCGGGCGGCGCGCGGGGTCCTTCTGGAGCAGGCCGTTGATGGCCTCGGCGAGCGGGCCCGTGGCCGACGCGGGCGCGGCGGGCGCGGCGTTGAGGACGGACTGCAGGGTCGCGGGCGTGTTGCTGCGCCGGAAGGGCGAGACCCCTTCGGTGGCGGCGTAGAGGACGACGCCGAGCGACCAGAGGTCGGAGGCCGGTCCGGGGCGCTGGCCCAGCACGCGCTCGGGGGCGATGTACTCGGGGGAACCGACGAAACCGCCGGTGTCCGTCAGATTGGTCTCGCCCTCGATCTGGGCGATGCCGAAGTCGGTGAGGACGACCCGGTCGTGGCGGCCGAGCAGGACGTTGTCGGGCTTGACGTCGCGGTGCAGGATGCCCGCCGCGTGCGCGGCCTCCAGCGCGCCCAGCACCTCCAGGCCGATCCTCGCCGCGTCGCGCACCCCGAGGGTGCCCTCCTGGAGGGCGTCGCCCAGGGAACGCCCCTGCACCAGCTCCATCACGATCCATGGCCGGTCGTCCACGACCGCCACATCGTGCACGTTCACGACCGCCGGGTGATCGAGTCTGGCCGCGGCCCGTGCCTCGCGGCGCATCCGCTCATAGGCGTTGGCCCGTTCACGCTCGGGAAGGTGGTCCGGGACGCGGGGCTCCTTGACGGCGACCTCGCGGTCCACCGTCTCGTCCTTGGCCCGCCACACCGTGCCCATCCCGCCGTGCCCGAGCTTGGCGAGCAGCCGGTAGCGGCCCGCGATCAGCCGCCCGGCGCCGGGGTCCCGCGCGGGGTGCGCCGACGGGGCGGGCGAGGTGGGCGAAGGCGACGGGGCGGGCGGGGCCGGCGAGGCGGAGTACGACGGCGAGTCCGGCTGGGGTCGGGGGTGCGGCTGCGCCTGGGGGTGTTGCTGCGGCGCCGGCTGCCGGGCCGGCGGCATCGCCCGGTCCGGCGTCGGCGGCGTCGGCTGCGCGTACGGGTTCCCGGGGTACGGCACGGCGGGCTGTGGCGGTTGCAGACCGAAACTCGTCGGCTCGCCGGATCCGTAAGGGGCTCCCCCGTTGCTGCTCATATGCTCATCTGTATCGCGGCAAGCCCGTGGCTTCCAGCCCGGCCGCTTCCCAGTCACAGACCCGTGACGCGGGAAGCCCCTTATTTCCCTTTTGCTCGCGAAGGGTGACGTCCCCTCACGGACCCTCGAAGGTGTCCACCGCGACGTCGAAGTACTCCTTCGCCTCGCTCACCCTCCCGACCGGCGCCGAGACCCAGACGTCGTACAGCTTCCCGTCCCGCTCCCAGCAGAGGTCGTACGTGTGGCGGGGCCCCTCCGCCGAGCTGAAGCCGTCCCAGGTGAACTCCCAGAGCGCCGCGCGCCGCCCCTGGTGCCTGGTCTCGGCGACGCGCCCGTCCCGGTACCCGGGGTTCGTGGAGGGGCCCTTCTCGTGGGCGCGCCGCATCACGGCGACCGGCCCGCCCTCCTCCGGGTCGTCGACCTTGACGCCGATCCGGATCGACTGCCCCGGCGACATGTAGAAGACCCGCTCCCCCTGCGGCTCCCGTGTGAAGTCCTCCGGCACGGCGAGGGCGAAGCCCCGCTCGTCCTCGGCGAGCCGGTACCCGGAGGGCACGGTCGGCGCGGTGGCCGCCCGCGACCGCGTCACGGTGGGCGCGGCGCCGCCCGTCGTGCCCGACGAGGTGCCCGCCGTCGTCCCGGACGCCGCGCCCGACGTCCCGGACGCCGCGCCCGAGGCGCCGGACGACCCGGCGGTGCCGGGCGTGTCCGGTCCGTTCGGCCGACTCGTCGTGCCGGACGGCGCGTGCGAGGTGGGTGTGCGCGGCGCGGAGGTCGTCGGTGTGCCGCCCCCGGGGCCGCCGCCGTCCCCCAGCAGCAGCGCGGCCGCCGACACCCCGGCCCCGGCCATCGCCGCGACCAGCGCGGCGGCGACCAGGATGCTCCGGGTGGGCTGCGGCCGTCGGGGCTGCGTGGGCTGCTCCCGCAGCGCCGTCACGTCGTGGTCCCCGAGCCCGCCGTACTGCCCGGGCTGCCCGGAGTATGCGGGCTGACCCGGCTGCCCGGACTGCCCGTACCCGGCCGGCTGTTCGGGCTGGTCCCGGTACCCGGCTTCCGCTGCGTCCCTCCGGGCGAGCGGCGGGGCGGTCGGCGGGGGCGTGCGCGGCACGTCGTGCCGCGTCGGGGTGTAACCGGTCGAGGCACGCGGCCCCTTGGGCGGTCTCGGTGTACGGCCGGTCTCCCGGAACACGCGCAGCAGCCGCTCCGCCTCCGCCGCGCCGAGCCGGCGGTCGGGGTCGCGCTCCAGCAGCCCGCGGATGACGGGGAGCAGCGGGGCGGCCTGGGCCGGGGGCCGGATCTCGTCGAAGACGACGGCGTGCAGGATGCCGCCCAACGAGTCGCGGCGGAACGGCGACTCCCCGCTGAGCACCGTGCACAGCAGCGCGCCCAGCGACCACAGGTCGGACTCCGGCCCGGTACGGACCCCGGACATCCGCTCCGGGGCGGTGTACTCGGGCGATCCGACGAACGACCCGTTCTCGGTGAGCGTGGTGGCCCCCGCGACCTGGGCGATGCCGAAGTCGGTGAGCACGACCCGGTCGGTGCCCTTCTCCATCAGGACGTTCGCGGGTTTGAGGTCGCGGTGCAGGACGCCCTCGTCGTGCGCCCGCCGCAGCGCGGCCAGCAGGGCGAGCCCGATCCGGGCCGCCTCCCGCGCGTCGACCGGACCGTCGGCCGCGACCCGCTCCGCGAGCGAGCCGCCGTCGACGAACTCCATGACGATGTAGGGGCGTTCGTCCTGCTCGACGACGTCGTGGACGACGATGATGTGCGGGTGTCCGAGCCGGGCCACCGCCCGGGCCTCCCGCAGGGTGCGTTCGCGCAGCTGCCGGGACGTCTCCTCCGGGAGCGAGGGGTCCAGGGCCAGCTCCTTGACCGCGACACGCCGGCCGAGGAGTTCGTCGGTGGCGCGCCACACGATGCCCATACCGCCGCGGCCGACCCTGGCCTCCAGCCGGTACCGGCCCGCTATGACGCGGACGTTGTCCCCCTCGGTCCCCATGCGCCCCATCATGCCGCACCGGACCGAAACCCTCCGGTGCCGCGGAACCGGGCTGGCCGACAAGCGACGTACGCGCGTCTCACGAGCGCCGCGCACGCGCCGTGCGTGGACCCCGGAGCCGTTGACCGGTCAACTTCCGCTCGACGTGCGCGAAGACGCCATCCGCGAGAACGCCATCCTCGAAGACACCGTCAGCGCGGACACCGTCAGTCGGACGTCGTCAGCGCGGACACCGTCAGTCGGACGTCGTCAGCGCGGACGTCGTCAGCGCGGATGGCGTCCGCCCGGCGCCGGGGACCGTCGAGGCCGGTCTACTCCGACGCCGGGCAGGTCACTTCCGCGCCTCCCGCCAGCTGCGCAGCACCGTGTCGAACTGCTCGCGCGCGGTGTCCCAGTCCGCGGCGGGCGAGGACATGTAGATCGTGTACTCGACGCCGTCGCGGGCGAGATACGTCTGCTCGATCGCCCGGCGCGGGCCGGGGAAGTCGGTGTCCTGGGCGGCGGTCCACGTGAACTCCCAGAGCGCGCCCGGACGGTCGCGGTAGAGGCTCTCCTTCAGGCTCGTCCGCCGATACGCGGGGAGCCGGCCCTCCACCTGTTCCTCCAGGTCGAGCTGGTGCTGGTACGGGCTGTCGAAGTCCGGGGAGTCGTCGACGGCCACCCGGAGAAAGTGCTTGCCGCCGTCCGGCGTGTAGTCGATCTGCGCGCCCTCCACCTGGCGCTTCCACCCCTCGGGCAGGGCGAGGCTGAATCCCTCCGGGTCCTCGACGCGGACCCATCCCTCGGGGACGCTGTCCGTCGCCGGCTGGCCCTGCCCCGTCGTCGTGCCGCCTGTCCCGGCGGTCGTACCGGCCGTGGCGGAGGTGTGCGTGGCCCGCCACTCGTCCGCGTAGTACATCGCTGCGGCGCCACCGCCCCCGATCAGCGCGGCCAGCACGGCGACGAGCGCGACGGTACGTCCGCGTCCGCGCCGGGGGGCGCCGCCGGGCGGGGTGGCGGGGGCGTGGCCGACCGCCTGGGCGCCGGGAGGGAAGGCGACCGCCGGTGTGGCGAAGGCGCCGGGCGACACGGCGCCCCCACCGGGACGCCCGGCTCCGTACACCTCGCCCGGGGCCCCGCCGGGCCCACCGCCACGGGTCCCGCCGTACGCCGGGGCGGCGTGGCCACCACCAGCACCACCCTCACGCACACCGTAGGGACCGACGCCTTCTCCCGACCCCCCGTGCGCCCCGCGAACGCCGCCCCCGGATCCCCCGTCGGCACCGGAAGAGCCACTCGCGGCCCAACCATCCGCACCACGCGACCCACTGCCGGCCCAACCATCCGCACCACGCGACCCACTGCCGGCCCAACCGTCCCCGCCACCCGGCCCACTGCCGGACCCGAGCCGGCCCTCCGCCCCGCGCGAGCGGCTCGCGGACCCGGAGTCCGTCTCAGGCGCTCCGTCCGCCCCGCTCACCGCGTCCCGAACACGCTGACCGGAATCCGTACCGGCTTCCCCCGCCTCCCCCACGGCGCCCACCGCGCCCGTCGCCTGCTGCCGCGTGGCCACGTACGCCTCGGCGACGCGCGGACGTCGGCCCTCCGCGGCCTCGGCGAGCATCAGCTCGGCGTCCTGCGCGCCGGGCCGCACGGCGGGGTCCTTGCACAGCAGCGCGGTGATGACGGGGCCGAGCGGGCCCGCCGCCACCGGTTCGGCGGCCTCCTCCCCCACCACGGCCTGCATCGTGGTGAGCGGAGTCGTGCGCCGGAACGGCGACTTGCCCTCCACGGCCGTGTACAGCGTCGCCCCGAGCGACCAGAGGTCCGACGCGGGCCCGGGCTCGTGCCCGCGCACCCGTTCGGGCGCGATGTAGTCGACCGAGCCGACGATCTCCCCGGTGCGCGTGATCGTCGTGTCGCCCTCGACCTGGGCGATCCCGAAGTCGGTCAGCATGACCCGGCCGTCCTCGGCGAGCAGGACGTTGCCGGGCTTCACATCGCGGTGCAGGACACCGGCCTGGTGGGCGGCCCGCAGCGCGCGCAGCACCCACATCCCGATCCGGGCCGCCTCCCGCGCCTCGACGCGGCCCTGCTCCCTGACGGCGTCGGCGAGCGAGACGCCCTCGACCAACTCCATGACGATCCACGGCCTGTTGTCGTGCTCCAGCACGTCGTGCACGGTGACGACGGCCGAGTGGTTGATCCGCGCCGCCGCGCGCGCCTCCGCCCGGGTCCGGGCCAGCAGGACGGCCTGCTCGTTCTCCGAGACGTACAGCGCTGCCGTCAACTCCTTGACGGCCACGGCCCGGTGCAGCACCTCGTCCCGGGCGCGCCACACCCTGCCCATGCCGCCGCTGCCGATGACGTCGACGAGCCGGTAGCGCTCGGCGATGAGCCGGCCCTGCATCTGATTCACGTTGCCCCGCAATGCTCTTGACAGGGTCAGGTTAAGGAGCGGTGCTCCCGCCGGGAAACCGGCACGACCGCACAGAGACAGCACTGTGACGGTTCTCGCTTCCGCGAGCGGAGCGCAACCTTCCGCCGACCATGGTGGTCCGGGCGCCCGACTCCCCCGCGTGGCAGGGTCAGCCGGACACCCGGTAGGTGTCCGCGGCCTGCTCGTACAGCCGTGTCACCTCGTCGCGCTCGGCCTCCGGGCCGCGCACCTGCACCACGTGGTACTTGCCGTCGAGGAGTATCGCGAGATTCCGTACGAAGACGCCGCGCCCCTGGGCGTCCTGCCAGGTGAACTGCCCCTCGGCCATGGTGACCCCGCCGACCTCGACCAGCCGCATGCCCGCGGAGGTGGCCCAGGTGGAGTCGCGGAACGGCTGGAGTTCCCGCTCGCCCTCCCGC
Source organism: Streptomyces sp. NPDC030183 (assembly GCF_055573455.1). NCBI lineage: Bacteria > Bacillati > Actinomycetota > Actinomycetes > Kitasatosporales > Streptomycetaceae > Streptomyces > Streptomyces sp. NPDC030183. The sequence continues at coordinate 152,097 of NZ_JBVIBK010000008.1, read as the reverse complement.
TGGTACTTCAGCGGATCGCTGCCGTACGTCGCGGTGCTGTCCCGGCCGGGTACGACGATCAGCTCGAAGCTGCCCCGGGAGTAGACGACCTGGCCGCGGCCGTTCCTGGGGCTGCGGTCCCAGCCCTTGGCGACGGCGACCTGGAAGCCCTCGGCGTCCTTGCGCAGGGTGAAGCCCTGGGCGACCTCGGGGCCGCCGGTCTGGGTCTCCTCCGAGCCGGACGACTCCGACGGGCTCGCCTGCCCCTCCCCCTCCTCGCCCCCGTCGGGCGAACTGGAGTTCTGGTCGGGTCGGGACTGGCTGCTGGCCTCCGGCGCGGCACTCGGCTGCCCGGCGGCGTCGGTCCGCCCGCCGTTGCCGACGCCGTCGCTGCTCGGCTCGGCCTTCGGCATGAACACCATGGCGTACGCGACCGCCGCGGCCAGCGCGAGCAGGATCAGCAGGAGCAGGTTCCGCCCGAGCTTGCGGGGCTGCGGGGCCTTCTCCTGCCGGGCGCGCCGGTGGCGGGCGTGGGCGCTGGTCGCGGGCAGTCCGGCGCGGCGCCTGCGGACGAGCTCGCCGCGCCGCCGGACGATCGGCAGGCGGCTCGCGTTCACGGGCGGCGCGGACACGACGTGCGTCCCGGCCTCGGGCTCCGGCGCCGACCGCACGAGGGAGCGCAGCCAGCCGCGCAGTTCCTCGAAGTCCAGTCGCTCGGTGGGGTCCTGACGCAGCAGCGACTCCACGACCGGCCGCAGCGGTCCGCACTCCTCGGCGAAGGCGGGCGGCTCCGAGCACACCATCTCGACCAGCTCGGCGGTGTTCTCCTCCGGGTAGGGGGCGTGCCCCTGCACCGCGCGGAACAGCAGCGCCCCCAACGCCCACAGGTCCGTCGCGGGTCCGATCGGCGCCGCCAGCTGCCAGTTCTCGTGCACGGGCCCGGCCTGTTCCGGTGCCCACCGCTCGGTGACCGGTCCCACGACGGCCATCCGCGCCTGCCGCGCCCGCTCGGCGGCGAGGGCCGTGGCGGGTCCCCGTCCCTGTGCCGTCCGGGCGGCCCGGTCCCACGGCGTGGCGTCCACCGCCGGAGCGGGCAGCGGCGTGTCGCTCACGAGGGCGCCGTCGCCGGGCGCACCGCCGGGGCGCGCGTCGCGCGGAGCCGGGTCGTTCCGTCCGTTTGTGCCGGGGGCGGGCAGGGGGCCGCGGGGCTGCGCGCCGTGCCAGGCGGTCGTCGCGCCGCCGCCCGCGCGGACGCCGTACGGGTCGGCGATCTGCCCCGGGGGCACGGGAGTCGTCTCCAGGCCCGGTGGGAGGCCGTCGTCGCGGCCGGTGGCCGACGGTGCCGGGCCGTCCTGGGCCGCGCCGGGCGCCGGCCGCTGTGCGGGGAGCCCGGTGCCGGGGCCGCCAGGCCGGTCGTCCTGGACGCGGGCCGCCGCGCGGGCCCCCGCCCGGTACGCCGCGATCGCGCCCGCCCGCGCCGCCCGGACGTCTCCGCCGGCGTCCAGGGCCCGCTGTGCCTCCGAGGGGTCGGTGACCGCTCTCGCCTCTATCGCGGCCCGGCGTGCCGCCTCGGGGTCCCCGGCCGCCGCACCGGCCCCGGCGCCGAGGGCCTGGCCACCGTAGGAACCGCCCGGCAGAGCGCCGCCGGGCGCGGACGCCCCACGCGCCCCGGCACCCCCGGCCCCGAGCGCCCCCGGAACCTGACGTCCACCGCCGACACCGGGCCCCGCGGCTCCCGTGACGCCTCCGTAACCGGCCCCGGATCCGCCCGGACCACGGCCACCCGGCACGACCGGACCCCCGCCCGGCACCCCCGGAACACCGCCCGCGCCGCCCGGGCCACCGCCCGGTGTGCCGGTGCCGTCCTCGAAGTCCCGCGCGGGCACCGGGTCGTACCCGCACAGGGCCTCTTCCGCGGCCCCGACCGCCAGCCCCGTGAGCATGACCCGGCCGTCGTCGCAGACCAGCACGGTCCGTTCGGTGATGTTGCTGTGCACCCAGCCGTGCGCGTGCAGCGCCCGCAGCGCGGTGAGCACGTCGGAGGCGACCTCGGCGGCCCGGTACGGGGTGAGCGGCTGGTCCGCCAGCAGGGCCGAGAGGGGCCGCGCGGGCACCAGTTCGCTCACTATCCACAGCGAACCGCCCTCGGCGAACACGTCGAAGACCTGGTCGAGCCGTGGGTGGTCGGGGATCTGCGCGGCGGCCTGCGCGGCCTCGATCGCCCGCCGTACGGCCGGGTCGGTGGCCCCGCGCGCGGGCCGCCCTCCGCCTCGGCGTGCCCCGCGGTCCCGGGCCACGTACCCCTCGGGCAGTCCGTCCGCGTCGAGCACCTCGGCCTCGACGACCTCGGGCAACGGCACCTGCCGTACGAGGACTTCCTGGCCGCTGTAGGTGTCGAAGGCCCGGCTCTCGGCGAACTCGTAGTCGTCGGAGGGCGGGAGTGGCAGACGGTAACGGTCCGCGAGTACTCGTCCCGCGTATTCGTCCACGATGCCCTCCCCCGACCGCCTGGTTGGTCAATTCCGTTCGCCCGGCGACCCGTTCCGTTCTGGATGCGTACGGTCCGCAGCCATTCACGATACGTGCCTGAGGCAACCCGCATTGAGGGGATGCGATATCTCACCCGTCTCGAATGCGCTCGAACGCCATCGATCTTCCCCGGAACACCCGTCCCCGAACTCACCGGGCGGGCACAACTCCCCCAGCCGAACTCGCATCGGGCGAGCTCACACCATCCCGTGCCCCCGCACGCCCCCGTACGGCGCATCGGGTCGGAGCGGCATCCTCACGGCTCCATAACGAGATGGGCACCGGCGCACAACAGCGGCCGCCGCACGCCCGAACCACCCGCCGACGCACCCGCTACCGCTCGTCGACCGGTGCCCGAACCGCCCCGGCGCGCCGCGGACTCACGTCATCACACCCGCCGCGCCGACCGCGTCCCGCATGCCTCGGAGCGCCTCCCGCGCGCCGACCGGGAGCGCCGGGACGGCCCGTGGCACTCAGCGGCGCAGCCGGCGCCTCACGACTTGGGGCGGAACGTTTTGGTGAACGTCTTCCAAGTGTTCTTGCGCAGCTCGCCGCTCCAGTCGGACGCCTTGGCCGTGTACATCAGCGCGTAGCCCTGCCGGTCGTCGACCACGAATCCGCGGTCGATCGTCCGGTACTTGGTCCCGCCCTCCGCGTAGGTGAACTCCCAGTCGGCCGTGTTCCAGCCCCGGTAAGCCACCGCCTCTATGCGGATCCGCCGGTACTGCGAGCGGGTCATGTACTGCTCTTGGTTCTTCCAGTCGGCGACCGGGTCGTCCTTCGGCGTGCTCGTCCACCCCACGAGCAGCTTCTGCCCGTCGGGCCCCGCGAACCGGGCGCCCGCCGCGCCCGTCGACTGGTACTTCCACCCCTCGGGCAGTCCGATGGAGAAGCCCTGGCCGCTCTTGTACGTCTCGGCGGAGATGTCCTTCGACGACCCGGAGCCGCCGCCCGAACCGCTCGACGCGCCGGAGTCCGTGTCGGGCGAGTTGCTCGCGGAGTCGCCCGACCCCGTGGCCTCCTCGGAGGTCTCGCCGTCGGGGCTGGGTACCGAGCCCTTGTCCGCGTCCTTGCCCGTGCCCTTGTCCGCGTCCTCCCCCTTGGCTCCGCTGTCCGAGGAGGCTCCGGCGGACACGGCGGCCTTGGTGCCGGCGCCCTTGCTGTTGTCGGCGCTGCCGTCGTCGCCGCTGAACGCGAACGCCAGTACGGTCCCGAGGACGGCCAGCGCCACGGCCACGGCGATGACCGCCAGCGTCCGCCGCGACACCACGTCGGTGATCGGCGCCCTGGGCACGGGCCGCGGCGGCAGGTCCGGCGGCGGCACCCGCGGCCACCCCGAGGGGGTCGAGCCGCCCGTACCGGTGTCGGCACCCCGCGCCCCGAGCGCCCCGGAGGCCGGCTTGCCGGCGCTCGGGCCCGAGGCGGTCCCGGCCTTCGCCGCACCGGCCGCGCCGCCGGTGGCCGCCCCGGACGACAGCCCGACCGACGCGGACCGCGTGGTGACAGCGGCCGGCTTCGCGGGCTCGGCGGCAGTGGCCGGCTCGGCGGGCACGGCCGGCCTCGCGGGCTTGAGGGGCGCCGTCGAAGCGGCCGCGGCCGCGCCGGACGCGCTGCCGGTCGTGCTCGGCCCGGCGGTGGCGGCGGCGGCCGCCCCCGCCTCGGGCGCGCCCTTGCGCATGGACCAGCGAGGCGCGCGAGGCCGCTCCCCGGCCTCGTCGCCCCGCTTGGCGCCGAGCCCGCCGAAGCCGCCCTTTCGGGGCCGCTCCTCGGGCACCAAGGGCAGCGGCACGAGCTGCGTCGCGTCCAGCGGCGCCGCGTCCTTCGGGTCGGGCGCGTGGATCACGGTGTTGAGCATCGCCCGCGCGCCCGCGTCGTCCAGCCGCCGCTCGGGGTCCTTGGTGAGCAGCCCGAAGATGACGTCCTTCAGCGGCCCGGCGCGCTTGGGCTCCGGGACCGGCTCGGTCATCACCGCGGTCAGCGTCGCTATGGCCGACCCCTTGTCGTACGGCGGCACACCTTCGACCGCCGCGTACAGCAGACCGCCGAGCGACCACAGGTCCGCGGCGGGGCCGGGCTTGTGCCCGCGCGCCCGCTCCGGCGAGATGTACGAGGGGGCGCCCACGAGCATGCCGGTCGAGGTGATGGACGGGTCGCCCTCGACCTGCGCGATACCGAAGTCGGTGAGGACGACGCGACCGTCATGCTTGTCGATCAGTACGTTCGACGGCTTCACGTCCCGGTGCAGGATGCCCTCGCGGTGCGCTGCGCGCAGCACGTCGAGGATCGCGAGCCCCACCTCGGCGGCGCGCCTCGGTTCGAGCACGCCGTCCTCACGGATGGCCTCGGCGAGCGACTTGCCCTCGACGAGTTCCATCACGATCCAGGGCCGGTCGTCCTCGTGGACGACGTCGAACACCGTCACCGCGCCGTTGTTGCGGATCCGTGCGATCGCCTTGGCCTCACGCAGTGTGCGCGTGATCAGCCGCCGCTTCTCGTCCTCGTCGATGCTCGACGGGAACCGCAGCTCCTTGATGGCGACCGTACGGCCCAGCGTCTCGTCCTCGGCACGCCACACCGTGCCCATGCCGCCTCGACCGAGCACCCCTCCCAGCCGGTACCGCCCGGCGAGGAGACGTGCGTCCTTGTCCTGACGGGATTCCCCAGCCCGCTCCGCCTCCGACATGCGTCCCCTCATGCAACCCGCCCTGACAGAGCCTCCATTGTCACCCACCCGCCAAGCGCCCCTCGCCCAGGGTGCCCTCAACCAGCCACCGCTTCTCCCCGGACCCTCACTGCGCCCACCCACACTTCACAGCCGGGTCGGGCATAGTCGCCCCGTCGGCCCGGTTCCCACACCCCGTGCGGCGTGCGAGAAAGGGCTTCTGAGGCGGCGGGCGCCGGTGCGGCGGACGTCTTCTGAGAGCGGGTCGGAACGACGGGGCAGGACGACGAGAACCAGCCAGCGGAGACGGAGCACGTCGGGTCACCCACCGGAGCCCCCGGAGCCGGGGCCCCGCTCGGGCGGCGTCCGAGTCCGTCCCGCATGATGGGCCGCGACAGGGAGAGCCGATGCCACCGACCAGGACGCCCATGCCCGTGACACCCAGGAAGCCCCTGGCCCACCTGGCCGTCCCCGTGGCCCTGTTCCTGCTGGCCGTGGCCCCGACGGCTTCCCGGGCCCATGTCGCGGCGACCACGGACGCGGTCCTCCCCCTCCTGGTCACCCGGGGCCACGCGCCCGCCGCCGCCCTGCTCGCCGACGACCCGTCCGGCTCCCGCTACGCCCACGCCGAGGCGGACGGCCGGTGGGCGGCCGTGGCGGAGGACCGGGACGAGGGGGTGCCCGAGCCCTTGCGCCGTGACGACCACTTCCGTGCCGGCAGCATCACGAAGACGTTCCTCGCCACGGTCGTGCTCCAGTTGGCCGCCGAACGGCGGCTGTCGCTGTCGGACTCGGTGGAGGACCATCTGCCGGACCTGGTCCGGGGCGAGGGCGGCGACGGCCGCCGCATCACGCTGCGCGCGCTGCTCACGCACACCAGCGGCCTCGCGGACTTCACCGCGGCCACCGACGGAACCGTCCCCGTGACACCGCGTCAGGCGGTGCGCATCGCGCTCTCCCTCCCCCCGGCCGCCCCCGGCCGCTTCTTCTACTCGAACACCAACTACGTGCTGCTGGGCCTGGTCATCGAGCAGGTCACCGGCAACTCGTACGCCACCGAGGCCGAGCGCCGCGTCATCGCTCCCCTCCGCCTGACGGGCACGTCCTTCCCGGGCGCCCGCTCCTCACTGCCCGACCCGCACGGCCCCGCCTACTCCGCCGACGGCTCCGACGTCACCGCCCTGGACCCGCGCGTCGCCGGCGCCGCGGGCGAACTCGTCACCACCCTCGCCGACGTGAACCGCTTCTACGGTGCCCTGCTCGGCGGCGACCTCCTGCCGCCCCGTCAGCTGCGCGAGATGCTCGACACCCGTGCCGCACACGGCGCGTACGGCATGGGCCTCTATCCCGTGAGGCTCCCGTGCGGCACCACCGTGTGGGGGCACAACGGCCGGATCGCGGGCAGCTACGTCCGCACCGCGGCCACCGTCGACGGCCGTCACGTCCTCACCTACCGCGTGAACACGGACGCGCCCGCGGACCCCGACCTGGAACCGGCGCTGCTGGCGGCGGAGTTCTGCCCCGCAGCCGGTAGCCGGTAGGGGCCACGGGCACGGCGATGCCACTCGCCCCCTACAACGGCACGATGTCCGGCGCCCCCAGCCGCGCCGCGTCGGCCGTCAGGTCGTCCGGCTGACGCTGCGACTCCCGCTCGGCCTCGACCCTCTTCTCGTAGTGCTGGACCTCCCGCTCGATCTGGTCCTTGTCCCAGCCGAGCACCGGCGCCATCAGCTCCGCCGTCTCCCGGGCGCAGCGCGTCCCCCGGTCGAAGGTCTCGATGGAGATGCGGGTACGGCGGGTGAGCACGTCGTCGAGGTGGCGCGCGCCCTCGTGCGAGGCGGCGTACACGACCTCGGCGCGCAGATAGTCGTCGGCGCCCTGGAGCGGCTCGGCCAGGGAGGGGTCGCCGGCGATGAGGTCGAGCACCTCCTCGGTCGCGGAGCCGTACCGGTTCAACAGGTGCTCCACGCGCACCACATGGAGCCCGGTGCTCGCCGCGATCCGCGCTCGCGCGTTCCACAGCGCCCGGTATCCCTCGGCGCCGAGCAGCGGCACGTCCTCGGTGACGCACTCGGCGACCCGCTGGTCGAGCCCGTGCACGGCGGCGTCCACCGCGTCCTTGGCCATGACCCGGTAGGTCGTGTACTTGCCGCCGGCCACGACCACCAGGCCCGGTACGGGGTGGGCGACGATGTGTTCGCGGGAGAGCTTGCTGGTGGCCTCCGACTCCCCGGCGAGCAGCGGCCGGAGCCCGGCGTACACGCCCTGTACGTCGTCTCGGGTGAGCGGCACCGCGAGGACGGAGTTCACATGCTCCAGCAGGTAGTCGATGTCCGCGCTGGACGCCGCGGGGTGGGCCTTGTCCAGGTCCCAGTCGGTGTCGGTGGTGCCCACGATCCAGTGCCGTCCCCAGGGGATGACGAAGAGAACGGACTTCTCGGTCCGCAGGATCAGCCCGGTCGTGGAGTGGATGCGGTCCTTGGGTACGACCAGATGGATGCCCTTGGACGCCCGTACGTGGAACTGTCCGCGCTCGCCGACCATCGCCTGGGTGTCGTCGGTCCACACCCCGGTGGCGTTCACGATCTGCCTGGCGCGGATCTCGTACTCCCCGCCCCCTTCGACGTCCTGCACCTTGGCGCCGACGACCCGCTCGCCCTCGCGCAGGAAACCCGTGACGCGGGCGCGGTTGGCGACCTTCGCGCCGTACGAGGCGGCCGTGCGCACCAGGGTGGCGACATAGCGGGCGTCGTCCATCTGGGCGTCGTAGTACTGGAGGGCTCCGACCAGCGCGTCCTTCTTGAGGCAGGGCGCGACGCGCAGGGCGCGGTGGCGGCTCAGATGGCGGTGCAGGGGCAGGCCCCGGCCGTGGCTGCGGGCCATCGACATCCCGTCGTACAGGGCGACGCCGGAGCCCGCGTAGAACCGCTCCCAGCCCTTGTGCTGCAAGGGGTAGAGGAACGGCACGGGCTTCACCAGATGGGGTGCGAGGCGCTCCAGGAGCAGCCCGCGCTCCTTCAGGGCCTCCCTGACGAGGGCGAAGTCGAGCATCTCCAGATAGCGCAGGCCGCCGTGGATGAGCTTGCTCGACCTGCTCGACGTGCCCGACGCCCAGTCACGGGCCTCGACGAGGCCCGTGGACAGGCCGCGTGTCACGGCGTCCAGGGCCGTGCCCGCACCGACCACGCCACCACCCACGACCAGCACGTCCAGCTCGCGCTCGGCCATACCCGCCAGTGACTCGGCGCGCTGTGCCGGTCCCAGTGCCGCTGTCCTCACCGCTGCCTCCCGCTGTTTGTCGCGCCGGTCCCACCTGTCGATGCCCGTCAAGCAAGACCCTGCTCACATCCCCCTGCCCAGAATTCTGACCGTGTTGCCCGACATCGGCCACCACCCGCCCCCAGCCTGTGGACAACTCTCCGGGACGCGCGACGACATACCCTGCCCAATCCAGCAGATCGGTCATATTTACTCCTAGTCTGACATTGCGCTCGCTCATCCAGTCCACAGGGCTTGCGCGTCTGTCCCGCTTCGGTTATTGGGAAGGACGGCTCACGCCATGCCCGCAGATCTCGCCGTCATCGGACTCGGCCAGCTCGGCCTGCCGCTGGCCCAGGCCGCCGTCGACGCCGGCATCCCCACGCTCGGTTACCGCACCGGCCCCGAACGCGGCTCCCTCACCCCCGCCGAACTGCGCCGCATGCTCGCCCGCGGCTTCAAGCCCGGCACCAGCCCCGCGGAACTCGGCCGGGTCCGTACGGCGGTCATCTGCGTCCCCGTGCCCATGGGCGCCGACGGAGCGCCGGACCTCACCCAGGTGGAGGAGGCCGCCCGGGTCCTGGCCGCCCGGCTGCGCCCGCACACCACGGTCATCCTGGAGTCACCGGTGCACCCGGGCACGACCGAGGAGTTCCTGCGCCCGCTCCTCGAAGAAGGGTCGAGGCTGCGCGCGGGCCGCGACTTCCACCTCGCCTACTCGCCCGCCCGCGTCGACCCGGGCAACCGCGACTTCGGTCCCGCGAACATCCCCAAGGTGATCGGCGGCGTCACCCCTGCCTGCACCGAGTCGGCGGCCGCCTTCTACGGCCGGCTCACCGACAAGGTGGTACGCGCGCGTGGACCGCGCGAGGCCGAGACGGTGCAGTTGCTGGAGACCAACTACCGGCACGTCAACATCGCCCTCGTCAACGAGATGGCCGTCCTCTGCCACGACCTCGGCGTCGACCTGTGGGACGTCATCCGCTGCGCCGAGACCAAGCCGTTCGGCTTCCAGGCGTTCCGCCCGGGCCCCGGCGTGGGCGGCCACGCCCTCGCGCAGGACCTGTCGGGCCAGGCCCCGCACTCGCTGCGCATGGTCGAACTGGCCCAGCGGGTCAACCACCGCATGCCCCAGTACGTCGTCCAGCGCGCCGCCACCCTCCTCAACGAGCACGGCAAGTCGGCCCGCGGAGCCCGCGTCCTCCTCCTCGGCGTCACCTACAAGCCCGACGTCCCCGACCAACAGGGCACCCCCGCGGAGGAGATCGCCCGCCGGCTCCTCCAACTCGGCGCGCACGTCAGCTACCACGACCCGCACGTCCCCGCGTGGAGCGTCCTCGACCGCCCGGTCCCCCGCGTCGACTCCCTCTACGAGGCCACCGCCGACGCCGACCTGACGATCCTCCTCCAGCACCACCGCACCTACGACCTCCAGGGCCTGTCGGTCAAGGCCCAGCTCCTCCTGGACACCCGCGGAGCCACGCCCACCGGGGCGGCGCACAGGTTGTGAACGGGGCGCACGCCGCCGCCCGACACTCCGGCACCGGTGGCAGCCGCGGTCCGGCGCCCGGTACCGTACAAACAGATGGAGCCCACCGCAGAGGGCACTGCGGCAGGCTCCTGGATGGTTCACGGAGTGTCCGCCCCTAGTCTTCGTGGGGGCGGCCGCCCACCGCCTCACAAAAGAAGGTGGAGCCCACCGCAGCGGCTACTGCGGCAGGCTCCTGGATGGTTCACGGAGTGTCCGCCCCTAGTCTTCCTGGGGGCGGCCGCTCACCATCCGTAAAGCCGCAAGATCCACCTCCTCCGGCACTGCACCATCCGAAGACGGAGTCGGTCCCAGCGGGTGGGCTTGCGGTGACGTCCCATGGGCGCCCCCTTCCACGACACCGCCCAGTAGCCCGGTGGACGGTTCGTCGGAGATCGGGCCGGGCCCCGAGGGCGGGGTCCGGACCGTGTCCTTGGAAGGGGGCCCCAGAAGAACTGGGGCGCCGATCACGAACGCTATCGGCCCTCTTCGCCCATTTGGCCCACATTCACCCCGAACGCAACTGCGCGCCCCCACCGCAACCCACGCCCCCACCAGCCCCTTTGGGCACACGAAGAGGGGCCCGGTCGCCCCCGTGGGTGACCGGGCCCCTCCCTCCGCTCAAGTCGAGCGCGGTGTCAGTTCACCGCTTGTGCTGCGAGTCCGCGATCGTCACCTCGACGCGCTGGAACTCCTTCAGCTCGCTGTACCCGGTGGTGGCCATGGCCCTGCGCAGCGCGCCGAAGAGGTTCATCGAGCCGTCGGGCGTGTGCGAGGGCCCGGTCAGGACCTCCTCGATCGTGCCGACGGTGCCGAGGTCGACCTTCTTGCCGCGCGGCAGCTCCTCGTTCACCGCCTCCATGCCCCAGTGGTGCCCCTTGCCGGGCGCGTCCGTGGCGCGGGCCAGCGGGGAGCCCATCATCACCGCGTCGGCGCCGCAGGCGATCGCCTTGGGGAGGTCACCGGACCAGCCGACACCGCCGTCGGCGATGACGTGCACGTACCGGCCGCCGGACTCGTCCATGTAGTCCCGGCGAGCCGCGGCCACGTCGGCCACCGCCGTCGCCATCGGGACCTGGATGCCCAGCACGTTCCGCGTGGTGTGGGCGGCGCCGCCGCCGAAGCCGACGAGGACGCCGGCCGCGCCGGTCCGCATCAGGTGCAGGGCCGCCGTGTACGTGGCGCAGCCGCCGACGATCACCGGGACGTCCAGCTCGTAGATGAACTGCTTCAGGTTCAGCGGCTCGTGCGAGCCGGAGACGTGCTCCGCCGACACGGTCGTACCGCGAATGACGAAGATGTCGACGCCCGCGTCCACGACGGCCTTGGAGAACTGGGCCGTGCGCTGCGGGGAGAGCGCCGCCGCGGTGACCACTCCGGAGTCGCGCACCTCCTTGATGCGCTGCCCGATCAGCTCCTCCTTGATGGGAGCCGCGTAGATCTCCTGGAGGCGGCGGGTCGCGGCCTCGTCGGGCATGCCGGTGATCTCGTCGAGCAGCGGCTGCGGGTCCTCGTACCGCGTCCACAGACCTTCGAGGTTCAGTACGCCGAGGCCGCCCATCTCGCCGATGCGGATCGCGGTGGCCGGGGAGACGACCGAGTCCATGGGGGCGGCCAGGAAGGGCAGCTCGAAGCGGTAGGCGTCGATCTGCCAGGCGATCGAGACCTCCTTCGGGTCGCGCGTACGACGGCTGGGGACGACGGCGATGTCGTCGAAGGCGTACGCCCGGCGGCCGCGCTTGCCGCGCCCGATCTCGATCTCAGTCACGTGTGTGGCCTTTCCCTGAAGCGTTCAGCGTCTTCCAGTATCGCCGACGGGCACGACGAAGGCGGCCCCGGATGCACCGGGACCGCCCCCACCAGGTCCATTGCCTGACTACGGCTGGCTACTTACGGCTGTAGTTCGGCGCCTCGACGGTCATCTGGATGTCGTGCGGGTGGCTCTCCTTCAGACCCGCGGAGGTGATCCGCACGAAGCGGCCGTTGGCCTGGAGCTCCGGGACCGTCCGGCCGCCGACGTAGAACATCGACTGGCGCAGACCGCCGACCAGCTGGTGGACGACCGAGGAGAGCGGGCCGCGGTAGGGCACCTGGCCCTCGATGCCCTCGGGGACGAGCTGCTCGTCGGAGGCGACACCCTCCTGGAAGTAGCGGTCCTTGGAGAACGACTTGCGGTCGCCGCGGGACTGCATGGCGCCGAGCGACCCCATGCCGCGGTACGACTTGAACTGCTTGCCGTTGATGAACATCAGCTCGCCCGGCGACTCCTCGCAGCCCGCGAGCAGCGAGCCGAGCATCACCGTGTCGGCGCCCGCGACCAGGGCCTTGGCGATGTCGCCCGAGTACTGAAGGCCACCGTCGCCGATGACCGGGATGCCGGCCTCCTTGGCGGCGAGGGACGCCTCGTAGATGGCGGTGACCTGCGGGACGCCGATGCCGGCGACGACACGGGTCGTGCAGATGGAGCCGGGGCCGACACCGACCTTGATGCCGTCCGCGCCGGAGTCGATGAGGGCCTGGGCGCCGTCCTTGGTGGCGATGTTGCCGCCGATGACGTCGACGCCGGTCGAGTTCGACTTGATCTTGGCGACCATGTCGCCGACCAGGCGGGAGTGGCCGTGCGCGGTGTCGACGACGATGAAGTCGACGCCCGCCTCGATGAGGGCCTGGGCGCGCTCGAAGGCGTCACCGGCGACACCGACGGCGGCGCCGACGAGGAGACGGCCCTCGCCGTCCTTCGCGGCGTTCGGGTACTTCTCGGCCTTCACGAAGTCCTTGACCGTGATGAGGCCCTTGAGGATGCCCGAGTCGTCGACCAGCGGCAGCTTCTCGATCTTGTGCTTGCGCAGCAGCTCCATGGCCTCGACGCCGGAGATGCCGACCTTGCCGGTGACCAGCGGCATCGGCGTCATGACCTCGCGGACCTGGCGCGAGCGGTCCGTCTCGAAGGCCATGTCACGGTTGGTGACGATGCCCAGCAGCTTCTTGTTGCCGTCGGTCACCGGAACGCCGCTGATGCGGAACTTGGCGCACAGCGCGTCGGCCTCGGCGAGCGTGGCGTCCGGGTGCACGGTGATCGGGTCGGCCACCATGCCGGACTCGGAGCGCTTCACCAGGTCGACCTGGTTGGCCTGGTCCTCGATGGACAGGTTGCGGTGCAGGACACCCACGCCGCCCTGGCGGGCCATGGCGATGGCCATGCGGGACTCGGTGACCTTGTCCATCGCGGCCGAGAGCAGCGGGATGTTCACCCGCACGTTCTTGGAGACGTACGAGGCGGTGTCGATCTCGTCGGGAGCCATGTCCGACGGGCCCGGCAGCAGCAGCACGTCGTCGTAGGTCAGCCCGAGCGTCGCGAATTTTTCGGGCACTCCGTCGACGTTGGCAGTCATGACACCTTCCCCAAATGGCCTTGATCGGTGCGGATGTCCATGCTAACGGGAAGCGCGGAGCACACATTCCACGGTACGAAGTCATCCCGGGCTTCGTATGTTCGTACGTACGTCATACGGAAAAGGCGCCCCGCCTGTTCATGCGGGGCGCCTTCCCAGCCGCCGGCAAGAACGCCGGCCCGCGCGCTCGACCAGCGTGGTTCCTACTGCTCGGCCAGCGTGGTTCCTACTGTTCGGCCAGTGCCCTGAGCCTGCTCAGCGCCCGGTGCTGCGCCACGCGGACCGCGCCGGGCGACATGCCGAGCATCTGTCCCGTCTCCTCGGCCGTGAGCCCGACGGCGATTCTCAGCAGCAGCAGCTCCCGCTGGTTCTCGGGCAGGTTGGCCAGGAGTTTCTTGGCCCACTCGGCGTCACTGCTGAGCAGGGCGCGCTCCTCGGGGCCGAGGGAGTCGTCGGGGCGCTCGGGCATCTCGTCCGAGGGGACCGCCGTCGAGCCGGGGTGGCGCATCGCGGCGCGCTGGAGGTCGGCCACCTTGTGGCCGGCGATGGCGAAGACGAAGGCTTCGAACGGCCGTCCGGTGTCCTTGTAGCGGGGCAGCGCGAGGAGGACGGCGACGCAGACCTCCTGCGCCAGGTCCTCCACGAAGTGCCGCGCGTCACCGGGCAGCCGGGACAGACGGGTGCGGCAATAGCGCAGGGCCAAGGGGTGGACATGGGCGAGCAGATCGTGGGTGGCCTGCTCGTCCCCGTCGACGGCGCGATGCACGAGCGCACCGATCACCGTCGTCTCGTCGTCGCGCATCGGTCCATGGTGCCTTGCGGCCGTCCGGTCCGTGGCGCCACGTCCATGGTTGTGCACCGAAGCGTTATGAGTAGGCGCGCCGGAACTCATCTCCTGCGCCCTCCCCTCCCGCTCGTTCGACTGCTCCCCGAGGAACTCCACACCTCAAGGATGCGGCATCCGCGGCGAAACGAGCAGCGGGCATCCGGTGGACCGCTCGGCCACCCCCGCCCACCTGGTGGTGAGCGGGGATTCTCCTACCCCCGTCACGGCTCAACTCAGCGGACCAGACCCCAGCGGAAGCCGAGCGCCACGGCGTGCGCCCGGTCCGAGGCACCGAGCTTCTTGAACAGCCGCCGCGCGTGGGTCTTCACGGTGTCCTCGGAGAGGAACAGCTCACGCCCGATCTCCGCGTTCGAACGGCCGTGGCTCATGCCCTCCAGCACCTGGATCTCCCGCGCGGTGAGCGTGGGCGCGGCGCCCATCTCGGCGGAGCGCAGCCGGCGCGGGGCGAGCCGCCAGGTGGGGTCGGCGAGGGCCTGCGTCACCGTGGCGCGCAGCTCCGCGCGGGAGGCGTCCTTGTGCAGATACCCGCGGGCGCCGGCGGCGACGGCGAGCGCCACGCCGTCCAGGTCCTCGGCGACGGTGAGCATGATGATGCGCGCACCGGGGTCGGCGGACAGCAGCCGCCGAACGGTCTCGACGCCGCCCAGGCCGGGCATGCGTACGTCCATCAGAATCAGGTCCGAGCGGTCGGCCCCCCAGCGGCGGAGGACCTCCTCGCCGTTGGCCGCCGTGGTCACGCGCTCGACGCCGGGCACGGTCGCCACCGCGCGGCGCAGCGCCTCTCGGGCAAGCGGGGAGTCGTCGCAGACGAGGACGGATGTCATGGCCGTCCTCCGCAGCTGATGCGCGTCACCTTGAGCCTCCAGGCTGGTACGAAATCGTCACCTGTGCGGTCGACACTCACGAGCGGACACGAACGCCTGCCCGAGCACTTATTCCTTCAACCGCCTCCGACCTCTCAACGACGGTCACTCGAAAGAGTTACGGGATGGCTGGTCACCTTCGGCACTCTACGTGAGGGCACGGACACGGTGCAGACATGCACAACAGACCCTCAACGTTTCATCACAACCTATGCCCCATTCAGCCGCTTTTGTTCCTATTTGCTGGTGTCTGGAGCTAGATTCGCAATGAGTCATATTTTCATCTCCTTAGATAGTCCATGTACGGTCATGGGCACCGATCCCTCTCAGAACGGCTACAAGGGGACACGTAATGGCAGATTTCTCCCGCCTTCCCGGACCGAA
The DNA here is from genome assembly GCF_055573455.1 of Streptomyces sp. NPDC030183. Lineage (NCBI taxonomy): Bacteria > Bacillati > Actinomycetota > Actinomycetes > Kitasatosporales > Streptomycetaceae > Streptomyces > Streptomyces sp. NPDC030183. The sequence goes on along the minus strand of NZ_JBVIBK010000008.1, from coordinate 136,655 downwards.
CGCTGATCTGTGGGACTGGCAGCTCCTCGCGGCCTGCCGCGGGGTGGACAGCTCACTGTTCTTCCACCCCGAGGGAGAGCGCGGTGCGGCGCGGAGCGCTCGTGAGAACTCGGCCAAGGAGGTCTGCATGCGCTGCCCGGTACGCGCCCAGTGCGCGGCCCACGCCCTGGCGGTCCGTGAGCCGTACGGCGTGTGGGGCGGGCTGACCGAGGACGAGCGCGAGGAGCTCATGGGGCGCGCCCGGCACCGCCTGGTGTCGGCGTCCGCGCCTGCGGGCGACGCCGGTTCGAACAACTGAAGGAACGTTTCAGCAGGTGTCCCGCGCGGACGCCACGACAGCGCGTACGACCGCTCCACGACTCGGCGGTCGCCCAGGGAGGGATCCGACTTCGGCCCGGACCGGCTACCGGGTGGCGGCCCTCGCCAGCTGGTCCAGCGTCGCGGCGACCGTGGGCACCTGGGCCAGGTCCGGCAGGGTGAGCGCCACGATCTCGCGGTGCACCGCCGGCTCCACCGTGATCATCCGTACGCCCTTGGGCCGCACCGACTCGATGGCCAGCTCCGGCAGGACCGCGACACCGAGGCCCGCGCCCACCAGACCGACCACCGCCGGGTAGTCGTCGGTGGCGAAGTCGATCCGGGGGGTGAACCCGGCGCTCTCACAGACCCGCACCAGCTGGCCCCGGCAGCGGGGGCAGCCGGCGATCCAGGACTCCCCCGCCAGTTCCCCGATGCCGATGGATCCCGCACGGGCCAGCCGGTGCCCCTGCGGAACGAGGCCGACGAGACGGTCGGTGAGCAGGGGGCGTACGACCAGGTCGTCCCACTCCTCGGCGCCCGCCGCGCCCTCGTAGCGGAAGGCGAGCGCGATGTCGCAGTCGCCCTCGCGGAGCAGTTCGACGGAGCGGGGCGGTTCGGCCTCCTCCAGGGAGACCCGGGTGCCGGGGTGGGCGGCGCGGAGGGCGGCGAGGGCGGTGGGCACGAGGGTGGAACTGCCGCTGGGGAAGGAGACCAGGCGGACCCGTCCGGCGCGCAGTCCCGCGATCGCGGCGACCTCCTCCTCGGCCGCGGTGAGACCGGCGAGGATCCCGGCCGCGTGCCGTACGAGCGCCTCGCCCGCCTGGGTGAGCCGCATCTCGCGGCCGCCGCGCACCAGCAGCGGTGTGCCGACGGACGATTCGAGCGCCTTCATCTGCTGGCTCACGGCGGGCTGGGTGCAGCCGAGTTCGCGGCCGGCCGCCGAGAAGGATCCGGTGGCGGCGACGGCACGCAGGACGCGGAGATGACGGGCCTCGATCACGGGTCGAGCATAAGGGCGGCTTGGAAGTGGCGGCGAATATCGTGTCGACGCTTTGACTGTCGCTCGCCTAGCGTGCCTGTATGAAGCTTTTGTCACTGAACCTCGGGCGGCCCTCGGCGGTCGACGTCCCCGAGGAGTCGAAGAGCGTGACAGGGATCGACAAGCGGCCGGTGACCGGGCCGGTGCGGGTGGCCGCGCCCGGCCCCAAGGGGGTGGGCGGCAGCGGACTGGCCGGTGACGCGGTGTGCAACCGGCAGCACCACGGGGGGAACGACCAGGCGGTCTACGCGTTCGCCCGCGAGGATCTGGACGCCTGGGAGCGCGAGCTGGGGCGACCTCTGCCGAGCGGGTCGTTCGGGGAGAACCTGACGACGGAGGGGCTGGACATCTCCGACGCTCTGATCGGGGAGCGCTGGCGGATCGGCGACGAGGTCGTCCTGGAGGTCACCTCCGGCCGCGTTCCGTGTCTCAACTTCCAGCGGCACCTCGGTGAGCGCGGCTGGGTCAAGCGCTTCGCGGGGAAGGGGGAGCCCGGGGCGTATCTGCGGGTCGTGCGGCCGGGCGAGATCCGGGCGGGCGACCCGATCGAGATCGTCCACCGCCCGGACCACGACGTCACCGTCGCGCTCGCCTTCCGGGCCACGATGAACGAGCGCGAGCTGCTGCCCCGTCTGCTGGCCGCGGGCGAGGCACTCCATTCGGAGATCCTGGAGTCGGCACGGAAGTACGCCGGCCGGCAGGGCGCGGGCGACGCCCCAACTGGTCGATGACCCGGGTCCGCTGAGGCACCGTCGGGCCCACCGCACGACTGCGGCCCAGGCGGTATCCGGACGACGGGCGGGGGCGACGACACCTTCGACGTCCGGAGTCGGGCGGCCGACCGTCTCCGCCCGTCACCCGGCTGCCCGCCGCCCCTGCCGTGCCACCGGGACTTCCGGCGCCGTGGGCAAGCGGATCAGCGCGGTCCGGGTCACTACCCTTGCGCCATGACAACGGCTCTGATTACGGGATCGACCGCGGGTATCGGCGCGGCCTTCGCACGGCGGCTGGCGGCGGACGGGCACAACCTGGTGCTGGTGGCGCGTGACACGAAACGGCTGCGGGAGCAGGCCACGGAGTTGCACGACCGGCACGGCATCGAGGCGGAGGTCCTGACGGCGGATCTCGCGACGGACGACGGCATCGAGGCGGTGGCGAAGCGGCTGTCCGACCGCAAGAGCCCGGTCGATCTGCTGGTCAACAACGCCGGGTTCGGCAACAAGGGCCGCTATCTCGACGTCTCGATGGCCGACGAGCTGAAGATGCTCAAGGTGCACTGCGAGGCGGTGCTCCGGCTGACCTCCGCGGCGGCCGAGGCCATGCGGGAGCGCGGCCGGGGCGGTGTCGTCAATGTGGCGTCGGTGGCGGCCTTCGTACCGCGGGGGACGTACGGGGCGTCGAAGGCGTGGGTGGTGCAGTTCACCCAGGGCGCGGCGAAGGACCTGGCCGGCAGCGGTGTCCGTCTGATGGCGCTGTGCCCGGGCTTCGTCCGCACGGAGTTCCACGAGCGGGCGGGCATGGGCACGGACAACATCCCGGGGTGGATGTGGCTCGACGCCGACAAACTGGTCACGGCGGCCCTGACCGACCTCTCCCGCGGCAAGACGGTGTCGATCCCCGATCCGCGCTACAAGACCCTGATGGGCGTGGTGAAGGTGCTGCCGCGGGGACTGCTGGGCGGGGTCAGTTCGAAGACGGGGCGGAAGTACGGGCCCCAGTAGCCGGGCGGGCCGGGGCGGGCTCGTCGTCCAGCGGCAGCGGGTGAGCGGCAGGCGGTGCGGGGAGAGAATGGAGCTGTCCGACCGGACCCAGGGGGGCCGGAGGTGGTCTTGTGACGTTTGTGCAGCTCATCGACTGCAGGACGAGCCGGTTCGACGAGATGGACCGGCTGATGGACAGGTGGGTCGAACAGACCAAGGGGAAGCGGACCGCGACGCACAGCATGATCGGCAGGGACCGGTCCGACGAGGCGCACTTCGTCGAGATCGTGGAGTTCCCGTCGTACGAGGAGGCCATGCGGAACTCCCAGCTGCCGGAGACGGACCGGATCTTCAACGAGATGGTGGCGCTCTGCGACGAGATGCCGACCTTCACGGATCTGGACGTGGTGCGCGACGAGCAGCTGAACGCGGACACCGCACGGAGGTTCTTCGAGACGCTGGGCGCGCGGGGTGAGCTGCCGCCGATGAACGATCTGCTGGTGGAGGACTATCACGACCACGACCCGGCGAACCCGCAGGACGTCATCGGCATGGACGCGGCCCGGCGTGAGTTCGCGATGTGGCGGACGGGCTTCGACTTCTCGTTCACGATCGAGGACCAGCTGGCCCAGGGCGACCGCGTGTGCACGCGGTGGACGTGGAACGCCACGCACAAGGGCGAGTTCCTCGGTATCGCGCCCACCGGGAGGAACGTCTCCATGACCGGGATGACATTCCATCGCTGCGCGCCGGACGGGAAGCTCACCGAGGGCTGGTGGCAGTACGACCGGCTGTCGCTGATGGGACAGCTGGGGGTGCTGGAAGGACTGGAGAAGTAGACGCGGGAGAAGCCCCCGTTCCGGCGCGCGGAACGGGGGCTTCTCACCTGGCTGCCCGGTGGGCGGCGGCTGCCTCAGTGGGCGTGGCCGTGACCGTGGCCGTGGCCCGCCTCGGCCGGCTCCTCTTCCTTCTTCTCGACGACCAGGGTCTCGGTCGTGAGGAGGAGGGAGGCGATGGAGGCGGCGTTCTCCAGGGCGGAGCGGGTGACCTTGACCGGGTCGATGACGCCGGCCTTGACCAGGTCGCCGTACTCGCCGGTGGCGGCGTTGTAACCGCTGCCCTTCTCCAGCTCGGCGACCTTGGAGACGATGACGTAGCCCTCCAGGCCGGCGTTCTCGGCGATCCAGCGCAGCGGCTCGACGGCGGCCTTGCGGACGACGGAGACACCGGTGGCCTCGTCGCCGTCCTTGCCGAGGTTGCCCTCGAGGACCTTCACGGCGTGGACGAGCGCGGAGCCACCACCGGAGACGATGCCCTCCTCGACCGCGGCGCGGGTCGCGGAGATGGCGTCCTCCAGACGGTGCTTCTTCTCCTTCAGCTCCACCTCGGTGGCGGCGCCGACCTTGATCACGCACACGCCGCCGGCCAGCTTCGCGAGGCGCTCCTGGAGCTTCTCGCGGTCCCAGTCGGAGTCGGTGTTCTCGATCTCGGACTTGATCTGGGCGACGCGGCCCTGGACGTCCTCGGAGTTGCCGGCGCCGTCGACGATCGTGGTGTCGTCCTTGGTGACGGTGACGCGGCGGGCGGTGCCGAGCACGTCGATGCCGACCTGGTCGAGCTTGAGGCCGACCTCCTCGGAGATGACGGTGGCGCCGGTGAGGACGGCCATGTCCTGCAGCATCGCCTTGCGGCGGTCGCCGAAGCCGGGGGCCTTGACGGCCACGGCGTTGAACGTGCCGCGGATCTTGTTGACCACGAGGGTGGAGAGCGCCTCGCCCTCGACGTCCTCGGCGATGATCAGCAGCGGCTTCGAGGAGTTGGTCTGGATGATCTTCTCCAGCAGGGGCAGCAGGTCGGCGATGGCGCCGATCTTGCCCTGGTGGATGAGGATGTAGGGCTCGTCGAGGACGGCCTCCATGCGCTCCTGGTCCGTGACGAAGTACGGCGACAGGTAGCCCTTGTCGAAGGCCATGCCCTCGGTGAAGTCCAGCTCCAGACCGAAGGTGTTGGACTCCTCGACGGTGATGACGCCGTCCTTGCCGACCTTGTCCATCGCCTCGGCGATGAGCTCGCCGACCTGCTGGTCCTGGGCGGACAGCGCGGCGACGGCGGCGATGTCGGACTTCTCGTCGATCGGGCGGGCCGACGCGAGGAGGTCCTCGGAGACCGCGGCGACGGCGGCGTCGATGCCCTTCTTCAGGGCGGCCGGGGAGGCGCCCGCGGCGACGTTCTTCAGGCCCTCGCGCACCAGCGCCTGGGCGAGCACGGTGGCGGTGGTGGTGCCGTCACCAGCGATGTCGTTGGTCTTGGTCGCCACCTCCTTCACCAGCTGCGCGCCGAGGTTCTCGTACGGGTCCTCGATCTCGACCTCGCGGGCGATGGTCACACCGTCGTTGGTGATGGTGGGGGCGCCGAACTTCTTGTCGATGACGACGTTGCGGCCCTTGGGGCCGATCGTCACCTTGACCGTGTCGGCAAGCTTGTTGACGCCGCGCTCGAGGGCGCGACGGGCGTCCTCGTCGAACTTCAGGATCTTCGCCATGGGAGCGTGAGCCCTCTCGGAAATCTAGGGGAAAAGAAACTGCGCCCCGGGCGCCCGGCTTGTTGGTGCTCGCGGGGGCCAGGGGCGCAGCTCGAAAACTTCTGAGGTGGTCTTACTTCTCGATGACCGCGAGCACGTCGCGGGACGAGAGGACGAGGTACTCCTCGCCGTTGTACTTCACCTCGGTGCCGCCGTACTTGCTGTACAGCACGATGTCGCCGACCGCCACGTCGAGCGGCAGGCGCTCGCCGTTCTCGAAGCGGCCCGGGCCCACGGCGAGGATGACGCCCTCCTGGGGCTTCTCCTTCGCGGTGTCCGGGATGACCAGGCCAGAGGCGGTGGTCTGCTCGGCGTCGAGCGGCTGGACCACGATGCGGTCCTCGAGCGGCTTGATGGCAACCTTGGAGCTGGTGGTCGTCACGATCCGACCTCCCCCTTCGGAGATCTCACGGGGTTAACTGTCTGAGGTGGCGACCAGGTGGATCCGTCGTCGCGGGTGCCGGACCTGCCCGTCGCGTGGTTGGCACTCTCCAGGGGGGAGTGCCAGACCTGAGACTATGACCGTGGTTAGCACTCGGTCAAGCGGACTGCTAATTGCGGCCGCGTGGCGTGGTGCGGGACCCCGGGTTGCCGTGAGGTTCCGCCCGCGGAGGCGCTCCTCAGAGGTAATCCTCCAAACGACCCACCGTCAGACCTTGTTCCTGCACGCGGCGCAGGAGCGTCGTGGTCACGTGGGTGAGGGTGGCACCGTTCGGCGGGCCCGCGCCCCGGAGGTGGACGACGACGATGTCGCCGGGCCGGAGGCGGTCGCCGGCGGCGGGGCGGAAGCCGTCGAGGCCCATGGACGCGCGCCACAGCACGACGGCGGTGACGCCGCAGTCGGCGGCGGCGCGGAGCGTGGTGGTGTCGTGGACGCCGTAGGGCGGGCGGAACAGGGTGGGGCGGATACCGAAGCGCTGCCTCAGCTTGTCCTGCTGGCCGCAGATCTCGGCCCGCTGGCCGGCGTACGGCAGGCCGCGCAGGGCGGTGTGGTCGAGGGTGTGGTTCTGCACGGTGGCGCCGACGGCGCGGAGCCGGGCGAAGTGGGCGTAGCCCGGGCCGACGACGCTGTCCGTGAGGAACACGCTGACCGGCAGCCGCAACTCCCGCACCATCCGCACGAAGCGCGGGTCCTTCTCCACTCCGTCGTCGTACGTCAGGAACACCACCTTGTCGCGGGTGGCCACGCGCTCGACGACGGGAGCCAGCCCGGGGCGTGCGCCCCGGGGCGCGGGCGGCCGGTCGGGGTTCGCCGGGGCAGGGGCGAGCGGGTCGGAGAGCCCCCAGCGACGGTACGCGGGCGGCCGGGCCGTGGCCTGGGGCCGCCCCGCGCGGCGACGGGCCGGCTCGGCCTGACGACCGGGCGGATCGACGCGATGCCCCGAGGGCGGGGCGGGGTGGCCGGGCGGATCGACGCGACGTCCCGGCGGTGGGGCGGGGTGGCCGGGCGGATCGACGCGACGCCCCGACGGTGGGGCGGGGTGGCCGGGCGGATCGACGCGACGCCCCGACGGCGGGGCGGGGTGGCCGGGCAGGTCGGCGCCATGCCCCGGCGGTGGGGCGGCGTGGCCGTGAACCGGGGCCGTCCCCTGCTGTCCGCTCTCCGTGGAGCTCGTCGTGGGCGTGCCGTCCCGCGACGTGGTGCCCCCGATGCCACCCACGGCGCCCCCAGCGCCCCCAGCGCTCCCGTCGCCCCCGGCGCACCCCGACGCGATGATTGACGCGGCGAGCAGCAGCGCGGGCATGGTGCGTGCGGCCCGTCGTCTGCCGCCGGCCTGCGCCCTGAAACTCGTCCGCTTCACCCTCGTTTCATCATTTTGTCGTACGAGTCGCATGGCGCCGCATCCTCGCAGGGCGCGCCCAGCGCCCCGGCCCGACACCGCCACCACCGGCACGCCCGTCCACCGGGTGGCCCACAATGGCCCGGTGAACGACCTCTCCCCCGACTCCACCGACTCCTTCCTCGCCCCCCTGCTGACCCCCGAGGGCCGCGCCCTCCTCCACGAGGTGCGCGGGGTGGAACCGGCGCGGGAGCTGGCCGTGGCGACCCGGCTGCGCCGTACGCACCCGGCGGACCTCGTCTCGGCGGCCATCGCCCAGGCGCGGCTGCGGCAACGGGCGGTGGCGAAGTTCGGGGCCGAGGACGCGGCGCGGATGTTCTTCACGCCCAACGGGGTCGAGCAGTCGACGCGGACGAGCGTGGCGACGTACCGCGCGGAGTGCTTCCAGGCGCTCGGCGTGGGGTCGGTCGCCGACCTGTGCTGCGGGATCGGCGGGGACGCGATCGCGTTCGCGCGGGCCGGTATCCGGGTCCTGGCCGTCGACCGCGACCCGCTGACCGCGGCGGCGGCCCGCGCCAACGCCGACGCGCTCGGGCTCGCCCATCTGATCGAGGTGCGCGAGGCGGACGTGACGGAGGTGGACACGGCCGGGTACGACGCCGTGTTCGTCGACCCGGCCCGGCGCTCCGCCAAACGCGGCCGGATCTTCGACCCGGAGGCGTACTCACCGCCGCTGTCGTGGGCCGTGTCGGCCGCGCTGAAGGCGCCGCTCGGCGCGCTCAAGATCGCACCGGGCATTCCGCACGAGGCGATCCCGCCGGAGGCCGAGGCCGAGTGGATCTCGGACGGCGGGGACGTGAAGGAGGCCGTGCTGTGGTTCCGCCCCGACGGGACACCGGGGGCGCGGCGGGCGGTACTGCTCCCCTCGGAGGCGGGGATCTACGCCTCACCTGCCACGATGCTGCCCGACCCGGCGGTCCGGCCGGTCGGGCGGTACCTGTACGAGCCGGACGGCGCCGTCATCCGCGCGCATCTGGTCGCCGAGGTCGCCGAGGATCTGGAGGGCGGGCTGATCGACCCCACGATCGCGTACATCACCGCCGACGAGCACCACGTCACCCCGTACGCGACCGCGTACGAGATCACCGACGTCCTGCCCTTCAACGTCAAGAAGCTCAAGGCCCTGCTGCGGGAACGGGAGGTCGGCGTCCTGACCGTGAAGAAGCGGGGGTCGGCCGTCGAGCCGGAGGAACTGCGCCGCAAGGCCCTGCCGAAGCCGCAGGGCACCGCTTCGGCGACGGTCTTCCTGACCCGGGTGGCGGGCGCGCCGACCATGCTGATCGGCCGTCCGGTCTGAGGGGCCCGGCGGTCATCCGAGGGACCCGGCGGTCATCCGAGGGACCCGGCGGTCATCCGAGGGGCCCGGCGGTCAGGGGGCGGCACTGTCCTCCCCGCTGCCCTCCTTCCCCGCTGCCCTCCCCTGTCTTCCTCGCCCGGGTGAGCAGCAGTTCCCGTTCTCGTTCGTTGCGGGCGAGGGCTGCCGCCCGCTCGAACTCCTCGCGGGCCTCGTCGCCGCGGTCCAGGCGGGTGAGGAGGTCGCCCCGGACGCTCGGGAGCAAGTGGTAGTCCCGCAGGGCCGGTTCCGCGGCCAGGCGGTCGACGATCTCCAGCGCGGCGGCAGGGCCGTCGGCCATCGAGACGGCGACCGCGCGGTTCAACTCGACCACCGGCGACGGCGAACGGGCGGCCAGCAGGGCGTACAGGGTCGCGATGCGCGGCCAGTCGGTCTCCTCGTAGGTGTACGCCTGGGCGTGGCACGCGGCGATGGCGGCCTGGAGCGTATACGGGCCGGGGTTGCCGTGGGCCGCGGCGGTGGCGCGGCCCAGCGCGGTGAAGCCGCGGGCGATGAGGAGGCGGTTCCAGCGGCGGCGGTCCTGGTCCTTGAGGAGCACCGGCTCACCGCTCGGGCCCGTGCGGGCGGCGGCCCGTGACTCCTGGAGCTCCAGCAGCGCCACCAGCCCGTGCACCTCGGGTTCCTTCGGCATCAGCTCCGCGAGGACGCGAGCGAGCCGCAGCGCGTCCTCGCACAGCGCGGGGCGCAGCAGGTCGTCGCCCGCGGTGGCGGCGTACCCCTCGTTGAAGACGAGGTAGATGACCTCCAGGACGGAGTCGAGGCGGGCCTCGCGGTCGGGGCCGTAGGGCACCTCGAAGGGGACGCCCTTCTGCGCGAGGGTCCGCTTGGCTCGGACGATGCGCTGCGCGACGGTGGCCTCCGGCGAGAGGAAGGCGCGCGCGATCTCCGCCGTGGTGAGGCCGCCGAGGAGGCGGAGGGTGAGGGCGATGCGGGCCTCGGCGGAGAGCACGGGGTGGCAGGCCGTGAAGACGAGGCGCAGGAGGTCGTCGTCGATGTCGTCGGGGTCGGACGGCGCGTCCAGGTACTGCCCCGCCGGGTTCGCCGCCTCCAGGTCCCGGCCGACTTCCTCCAGCTTGCGCGCGTAGCGTTCCCGGCGGCGCACCAGGTCGATCGCCCGGTGCTTGGCGGTGGTCGTGAGCCAGGCGCCCGGGTTGTCCGGGACCCCGTCGCGCGGCCACTGCTCCAGCGCGGCGACGAGCGCGTCCTGGGCCAGCTCCTCCGCGATCCCGACGTCCCGCACGATCCGGGCGACCCCGGCGATGATACGGGGCGACTCGATGCGGAAGACGGTCTCGATGGCCTTGCGGGGGTCCGCCGGGGCGCGCCCCGCGCCTCCGGTGCCGATGGTGGGCTGTGGTGTCACAACCCACCATCAGACACCCGCGGGGCGCCCCGGCCAAGCGGGACCCCTCAGCCCTCCGCGATCTCCCGCACCTCGCAGGTCACCGTCCAGTGCTCCTCGTGCACCTTCACGAACCGGGTGGCCCACTCGACGGCCTCGTCCATGTCCTTGCACTGCATGAGGGCGTAGCCGCCGACGACCTCCTTGGTCTCGGTGAACGGCCCGTCGGTGACCGACAGCTCGCCGCCCGACCAGCGGACCCGCTTGCCCTGGGCACTGGGCAGCAGCCCGGCGGTGTCGAGCATGACCCCGGCCTTGGTGATCTCCTCCAGCAGGTCGCCCATCCGCTGCATCAGCTCGGGGCTCGGGCCCTCGGCGGGGGCGGTGGACTCGTCGATCCGGACCATCGACAGATAGCGCGGCATGGTGGCTCCTTCGGCAGGGGCGGCGGGGTCTCTCCCCGCCTCTCACCCCTTGCGTCGAACGAGGAGACACCGGATCGACACGCGAGCCGAACTTCTTCGAGGAATTTTTTTGACGGGTCCGCCGCGCCGTCACCACAGCTCAGCTCAGCTCAGCTCACCTCAGCGAGTCCCACAGCTCCTTCGCCTCCGGCTCGTCCGCGACGACACGGTTGGGGTCGTAGGGGGCGGGGACGACCGGCATCATCACCGTCCTCGTCGCGTCGGACGACAGCCCTTTCAGGCTCTGGCCCAGCCTGACGAGGTCGCTCAGGGAGTCGAGGCCGGTGTCGGTGGTGAGGCTGCCGGTGACGGCGTCGGCGGCCCGGTACAGCTCGGCGGGGTCGGTCAGGAGGCTGGTGGCGGAGATCTGGTCCAGCAGGGCCTTCACCAGCTTCTGCTGGAGACCTATGCGGCCGAGGTCACTGCCGTCGCCTATGCCGTGACGGGTCCGGGCCAGGGCCAGGGCCTGTGTGCCGTCGAGGTGATGGGTGCCGGCCTCCAGGGTCAGGTGGCTGTCCTCGTCGTCGATGTCCTCGTCCGTGGTGACGGTGACACCGCCGAGCGCGTCGACCAGTTCGGCGAAGCCCGCGAAGTCGATCTCGATGTAGTGGTCCATGCGGACGTTCGTCAGGGACTCGACGGTCTTCACGGCGCAGACGGGACCGCCCACCGCGTACGCGCTGTTGAACATGGCGTTGTACGCGACCGCCGTGGAACCGCCCGACTCCAGGGGGCAGGACGGGCGGGTGACCAGGGTGTCGCGGGGGATGCTGACGATCGTCGCCGCGGTGCGGCCCTCGTCGATGTGGACGACCATCGCGGTGTCGGAGCGGGCACCGGAGGTCTCGCCGCCGCCGCCCAGCTCAGCGTTCTCCCTGCCGCTGCGGGAGTCGGAGCCGAGGACCAGGATGTTCAGGGCGCCGCTCGGCAGCGGTTCGGCGGCGTCGGACGCCGAAGGAGCCGCGGTCGGCGTGGGTCTCGCCGGGCGGTCGTCGCCGAGCGCGCTGTTGATGTCGACGCTTCGGATGTTGTCGTTGAGCCGCCAGAACGCCCAGCCCGCGCCCGCGGCACCGAGTACGAGGACGCCGGCGAGCGTGCCTCCGGCGATCTTCAGCCAACGCGGCCGTCTGCCCGCGCCCTCGTACTCCTCGTCTTCTTCACCCTTCACACACAGGAACGTACGTCCGAATTATGACGAGCGTGAACTCCTGCGCCCATTCCTTCGTAAATTCTCATACTTTTCGCAGCGACTCTCGGGGGACCGCTCAGCCCAGCGTCACCGTCGGGACCGGATTGCTGCCGCTCCAGGACGCGTTGAAGCCGAACATCACCGAACCGCCGCTCGGCACGCTCCCGTTCCACGACGCGTTCGAGCAACTGACCGTCGCCCCGGTCTGGGTGCAGACCGCGTTCCACGCCGTGGTGATGCGCTGGCCCGCCCCGAACGTCCAGTTGGCCCGCCAGGAGGAGAGCGAGGACCCGGCGGCGCAGCTGATCGTCACATAGCCCGTGAAGCCGGTGTTCCACTGGCTCTGGACGCTGTACGACGCCGAGCAGCCGGTCGGCGGCGGGGGCTCGGTGACCGTGCCGCCTAGCGCGGAGACGATGCCGTAGTAGGCGGGTTTGGGCCGGTAGTTCTCGTCGTACGGGGTGGCCGCGCCCTCGCCGGGGAAGACCTCCGGGATCCAGGAGTCGGAGTCGGTGAAGCCCCAGACGGTCACGCCGGTGCAGCGGGGCACGGCCACGCACGCCTTGAACACGGCCTCGTACTCGGTGCGCTGCTGCGCCAGCTTGGCGTCGGTGGCGGGCGTCTGCATCCGGATGTCGAGTTCCGTGATGGCCACGTCCAGGCCCAGGTCGGCGAAGCGCTGGATGTTCTGCTGGAAGGTCGACGGGACCTGACCGAGGATCAGATGGGCCTGGAGGCCCACGCCGTCGATCGGGACGCCGCGCGCCTTGAGGTCCTTGACCAGGTTGTAGAGGGCCGTGGACTTCGCGTTGATTCCCTCGACGTTGTAGTCGTTGATGTAGAGCTTCGCGGCCGGGTCGGCGGCGCGGGCGGCGGTCAGCGCCTGGGCGATGTAGTCGGCGCCGAGGCCGTTGTACCAGAGGGTCGGGCGGTAGGTGCCGTCCTCGTTGAACGGCTCGTTCACCACGTCCCAGGCGGCGAGGCGGCCCTTGTAGCGGCCCACTTCGAGCGCGATGTGGTCGGTCATCAGCTGGCGCAGCTGGGCGGGCGTCCAGGTGCCCTTGTCCAGCCAGTCCGGGTTCTGGCTGTGCCAGAGGAGGGTGTGGCCGCGTACGTCCTGGTCGTGGGCCTCGGCGAAGTCGACGATCTGGTCCGCCTCGGTCCAGTTGAAGTTGCCGCGGCTGGGCTCGACGGAGCCCCACTTCATGGCGTTGCCGGGGGTGAGCCAGTTGAACTCCCGGCCGGCGATGGCGCCGTAGGTGCCGGTGAGCTTGGAGCCGGTCACGGCGGTGCCGATCGCCTTGCCCTTGGCGGCGGCGAGGTCGCGCAGCGGTGTGTCGGCGGCGTGGGCGGCGGGGGCGGCGACGAGCAGGGCGGCGGCCGCGGACACGCCGGTGAACAGGGCGGCGAGGCGGGCCCCTAAAGACGGGCGCCGGGTTCCGGGGGACGTGCTCGGGGAGGTTCTCATTGCGGGTGCCTCCGAAAGTTTCGGTCGTGCAACCGATTGACTGCGGAGCAGTGTGGGGGCGCCCGGAACCCACGTCAATACGCACGGAACACGTGGAACACGCGGAACACGCGGAACAACCGCCCGACGGCACCCCGAGGCGACCCGGAGCCGCCCTACGCCTCCGGCGGCGGCGCCGTGCTGCTGCGCACCACCAGGCTCGTCGCCAGCTCCACCCGGGTCGCCGACGAGGCGCCGTCCTGCCGGCCGAGGTCCAGCACCAGCCGGGCCGCCGCCTCCGCCATCTCCATCAGCGGCTGCCGTACGGTCGTCAGCGGCGGCCCCACCCAGCGGGCCACCGGCAGGTCGTCGAACCCGACGACGCTCAGGTCCTCCGGGATGCGCAGCCCCAGCTCACGGGCGGCCTCGTACAGGCCGAGCGCCTGGAGGTCGTTCCCGGCGAAGACGGCGGTGGGCCGGTCGGGGCGGCGCAGCAGCTCCAGGCCCAGCCGGTACCCCGTCTCGTGGTGGAAGTCCCCGGCCCTGATCAGCCCCGGGTCGACGGGCAGCTCGGCGGTCTCCAGGGCAGCCCGGTAGCCGTCGACGCGGGCCCGGCTGCACATCATCCGGGAGGGCCCGGTGATCGCGCCGATGCGGCGGTGGCCCAGCTCGACGAGGTGCCGGGTGGCGGCCAGTCCGCCCTGCCAGTTGGTGGCGCCGATCGACGGCACGTCGGCGCCGGGGTCGCCCGCCGGGTCCATCACCACGAAGGGGATGGAGCGGCTGGTCAGCAGGGCGCGCTGCGACTCGTCGAGCCCGGACAGGACGAGGACGACGCCGTGCGGGCGGCGGGCGGCGACCTGGTCGGCCCAGGTCCGGCCGGGGGTGAGCCGGCCCGCGCTCTCGGAGAGCACGACGCTCAGGCCCTCCTCGCGGGCGACGTTCTCGACGCCCCGGATGACCTCCATGGCCCAGGCGCTCTCCAGCTCGTGGAAGACGAGGTCGATGAGCGGGGACCGGGTCGCCTCGGCCCGTCGGCGCCGGTAGCCGTACTCGCGCAGGAGCTCCTCGACCCGGGTGCGGGTGGCGGGGGCGACATCCGCACGGCCGTTGAGCACCTTCGAAACAGTCGGAGCGGAGACGCCGGCCTGACGGGCGATCTCAGCGAGCGTCGCGGTCTGCGTGGACTGCGACACGCGCGCTCTTGTCTGGGTTTCCTCTGGCTTCGCGGAGTTCATGGGCCGGATCGTATCCCTGCGCGACCCCTTGACGAACCCTTTCGACAGCCATACGTTCCCGGAACATTCGAAGAGACAGACGAAACATTCGCAGGACCGCACATCCGCACCACCCCGCACCACGGTGCGCGGCGCAGCCGTACCACCGTGCACCACCCGCACAACCGCACGGCCGATACATCCGAAACGTTCGTGAGAGGTGCTTGTCAATGGAGTCGAACAGAGGGCGGACGTTCAGCAGGCGCTGGTTCCTCGGCGCCGGTACCGCCTCCTTGGCCACCGCGGGACTCGGCGCCGGCCTCACCGCCTGCGGCTCCGGCGGCTCCGGGGCCGGCGACGGCAAGACGGTCACCGCGTTCGTCTACGGCGACGACGCGGTGAAGGTCCAGCAGGCCGCCGTCGACCGCTACAACAAGTCGGCCGCCGCCAAGAAGGCCGGCGGCACGATCAAGCTCCAGAAGGTCCCCGGCTCCGACTACTCCCCCAAGCTCCGCACGGCCATGGGCTCCCCGAGCGCCCCCGACGTGTTCTTCAACTGGGGCGGCGGCTCCATCAGGACGTACGAGGAGGCCGGCAAGCTCGTCGACCTCACGGACATCATCGCGGACGACCCGGTCCTCAAGAGCGGCTTCCTGCCGTCCGTGCTGTCCGCCGGCGACCTCAAGGGCCGCCACTACGGCATCCCGATGCGCGGGATGCAGCCGGTGATCCTCTTCTACAACAAGTCCGTCTTCGCCGAGCACAAGCTCCAGCCGCCCACCACCTGGGACCAGCTCCTCGACATCAACGCCAAGCTGAAGAAGGCGAAGATCACCCCGTTCGCGCTCGGCGGCTCCGACCTCTGGCCCAACCTGATGTGGCTGGAGTACCTGGTCGACCGCCTCGGCGGCCCCGAGGTCTTCAAGCGCATCCAGGACGGCGACTCCGAGGGCTGGGGCGACCCGGCGGTCCTCAAGGCCGCCGAACTGGTCAAGCAGCTCGTCGACGACGGCGCCTTCGGCTCCAAGTTCACCTCGGTGTCGTACGTCAACGGCGGCGCCCCGGCGGTCTTCGCCAAGGGCAAGGCGGCCATGCACCTGATGGGCTCCTGGGAGTACTCCACGCAGCTCGGCAAGTTCCCGGACTTCGCCAAGAGCAACCTGGGCTGGGCCGCGTTCCCGACCGTGGAGGGCGGCACGGGCGACGTCCGCAACGTCGTCGGCAACCCCACCAACTACTGGTCCATCAACGCCCGTACGAAGAACAAGGACCTGGCGATCGGCTTCCTCAAGGAGTGCGCGTCGGAGGCGTACGCCAAGGACCTGATCGCCAACGGCGACGTGCCGACCACCTCCAACGCGAAGAAGCTCCTGGCGTCCGCGCCGAACCCCGAGTACGCCGCGTTCCAGTACGACCTGGTGGAGAAGGCGCCCGCGTTCACGCTCTCCTGGGACCAGGCGCTCGGTGACGCGCTCGGCACCAAGATGCACACGGAGATAGGCAAGCTGTTCGCGGGGAAGTCGTCGCCGAGCGAGTTCGTGACGGCCTGCAAGGGGCTGAAGTGACCGCGACGGTCCAGAAGACCTCCGCGGTCGGGCAGGGGTCCGGGAAGGCGTCGCGGGTGGGCCGCCCGCACGCCGTCTGGGCCCTGCCCGCCGTGCTCTTCTTCACCTTCTTCGCCGTCGTGCCGATGGGCCTCGCGCTCTATCTGTCCTTCACCAGCTGGGACGGCCTGGGCGACCCCCGGCCGGTGGGCCTCGACAACTGGAAGAAGCTGCTCGACGACCCCCGCCTCACCCAGTCGCTGACGCTGACGGTGGTCCTGACCGTGGCCAGCTGGGCGTTCCAGACGGTCGTGGGGCTGCTGCTCGGCGTGTGGGCGGCGGGACGCCAGCGCAACCGGGCGGTGCTGTCCGCGATCTTCTTCGTGCCGTTCCTGCTCTCCTCCACGGCCATCGCGATCCTGTTCTACGCGCTGCTCGACCCGAACTTCGGCATCATCCAGGCGGACACCCTGGGCTCGCAGAGCGGCGCGTTCCTCGCGATCGTCTTCGTCGGCGGCTGGCAGTTCATCCCGTTCCACACGCTGATCTACCAGGGCGGGGCCCGGCAGATCCCGGAGGTCCTCTACCAGGCGGCCGCGATCGACGGCGCCGGCCGCTACCGCCAGTTCTTCTCGATCACGCTGCCGCAGCTGCGGCACACGATCACCACGTCCACGGTCCTGATCGTGGTCGGCTCGCTGACGTACTTCGAGACGGTCCTGATCCTCACCAAGGGCGGCCCGGGCACGGACACCGCGATCCTGCCGTACCTGATGTACGAGGCGGGCTTCAAGCAGTACGACTTCGGCTACGCGAGCGCCATCGCGACGTTCCTCGTCATCGCCGCGACGGGCCTCTCGCTGGTCCTCGTGCGGCTGACCGGGTTCGGCTCCATGCGCAGCACCCGCGAAGGGATGTGACGCCATGTCACACGACACGTTGGCGCGCCCCGCGAAGACCCGGCGCCCGGACGGGGGAGAACCGCCGACGGCCACCCGCCGGCGCCGCCACTGGACGCGGCGGCCCAACCCGGTCGCGGGCCTCGGCGCGTTCGTCTGGCTGGTCATCGTCCTGATCCCGATCTACGCGATGCTGTCGGCCTCCCTCACGGGCACGGACAACGCCCTGACGGGCAACCCGCTGAGGCCGCCCACGGACCCGACGCTCGACAACTACAACACGGTCCTGAGCAGCGGCTTCGGTCATCTGATGACCAATACGGCACTCGTCGCCGTGGCGGTCGTCGGCATCGTCCTCGTCCTGTCCATCCCGCTCGCGTACGTGGCCGTCCGCACCCGGAACCGCTGGTCGAACGCCGCGTTCCGGCTGTTCCTGCTCGGCGTGGCGATCCCCGCCCAGGCGGTCGTCGTCCCGCTGTACCTGCTGATCGCGAAGCTCGACCTGTACGACACCCTGCTCGCGGTCATCCTGCCGACGGCGGCCTTCGCGATGCCGGTGTCCGTGCTGGTGCTGGTCGGCAGTCTGCGGGACGTCTCGGAGGACCTGTACGAGGCGATGGCCCTGGACGGCGCCTCACCCACGCGGATGCTCTTCCAGCTGACGATCCCGCTGGCCAAGGGCGGCATCAGCACCGTGGTGATCTACTCGGCGCTCCAGGCGTGGAACGGGTTCCTGTTCCCGCTGATCTTCACCCAGTCCGACGGGCCGCGGGTCCTCACCCTCGGCCTCTTCAACTACGTCAGCCAGTTCGGCGTCAACATCCCCGCCGTGCTCGCCTCCGTCGTCCTCTCCGGCATCCCGATCTTCGCCGTCTACCTGGTGGCGCGACGGGCCCTGGTGGGCGGGCTGATGGGCGTGGGCGGCAAGTGAGCAGGCGAGCCCTTTGCGCATCCCTGAAACTCACCGACCACCGACAGGAGTTTCATGACCACCCCTTGGCGTGACCGCGCCCTGCCCGCCGCCGAGCGGGTCGAGGACCTGCTGTCCCGGATGACCCTCGAAGAGAAGACCGCGCAGCTGTACGGCGTGTGGGTGAAGAACGACGCGAACGGCGAGGACATCGCCCCCGACGAGGCGGGCATGACGGAGGCGTTCGACTTCGACGAGCTGATCACCCGGGGCCTCGGGCAGCTCACCCGCGTCTTCGGCACGGCCCCCCTCGACCCCGAGGAGGGCGCGCGGGTCCTGGCCCGCTTCCAGCGCCGCATCATGGCCGCGAACCGCTTCGGCATCCCGGCCGTCGCCCACGAGGAGTGCCTGGCCGGCTTCACCAGCTGGCGCGCGACGGCCTACCCGGTGCCCCTCGCCTGGGGCGCGACCTTCGATCCGTCCCTCGTCGAGGAGATGGCCCGGAGCATCGGCCGGGACATGGCGTCGGTCGGCGTCCACCAGGGCCTGTCCCCCGTTCTCGACGTCGTCCGCGACCCGCGCTGGGGGCGGGTCGAGGAGACCGTGGGCGAGGACCCGTACCTGGTGGGCACGATCGGCTCGGCGTACGTCCGGGGACTGGAGTCCGCCGGGATCGTGGCCACGCTGAAGCACTTCGCCGGGTACGCCGCGTCCGTGGGCGCCCGTAACCACGCGCCCGTACGCGCCGGCGTGCGCGAGTTCGCGGACGTGGTCCTGCCGCCGTTCGAGATGGCGTTGCGGGAGGGCGGTGCCCGCTCGGTCATGGCCGCGTACACGGAGACCGACGGCATCCCCGTGTCCGCCGACCGGGCCCTGCTCACCGAACTCCTCCGCAACGACTGGGGCTTCACCGGCACCGTCGTCTCCGACTACTTCGGCATCGGCTTCCTGGAGACCAACCACCGGGTGGCGGGCAGCCGCGCGGAGGCCGCGCACGCCGCGCTGGCCGCCGGGATCGACGTGGAGCTGCCGAGCCTGCGCTGCTACGGCGAGCCCCTGGTCGAAGCCGTGAAGGCCGGCGAGATCCCCGAGTGCCTGGTGGATGTGGCCGCCCGCCGGGTCCTGCTCCAGAAGTGCGAGCTGGGCCTCCTGGACGAGGACTGGAGCCCCGAGCCGGCCACCGCCCCGGTCGACTTCGACCCGCCCCGCAACCGCGCCCTGGCCCGCCGCCTCGCCGAGGAGTCGGTGGTACTGCTGGACAACCCCGACGCCGTGCTGCCGCTCGCCCCCGACGTCAGGATCGCCGTCGTCGGCCCCCGCGCGGACGACCCCTTGGCCATGCTGGGCTGCTACTCCTTCCCCTCCCACGTCCTGCCCGCCCACCCCGACACCGCCCTCGGCATCGAGATCCCGACCGTCCTTGAGTCCCTGCGCTCCGAACTGCCCGACGCGAAGATCACCTACGCACCGGGCAGCACGGTCGACGGCGACGACACGGAAGGGTTCACGGAGGCGGTCGCCCGCGCGTCCGAGGCCGACATCTGCGTGGCGGTCCTCGGCGACCGCGCCGGCCTCTTCGGCCGGGGCACCTCCGGTGAGGGCTGCGACGCGGAGGACCTCCGGCTCCCGGGCGTCCAGGGGAAGCTGCTGGACGCGCTCGTCGCCACGGGCACGCCGGTCGTCCTGGTCCTCCTCACCGGCCGCCCCTACGCGCTGGGCCGCTGGCACGGCGGGCTCGCCGCCTCCGTCCAGGCGTTCTTCCCGGGCGAGGAGGGCGGCCCGTCGGTGGCGGGAGTGCTGTCGGGCCGCATCACCCCTTCCGGGCGCCTCCCGGTCAGCGTCCCGAAGAGCCCCGGCGGCCAGCCGTGGACGTACCTCCAGCCGCCCATGGGCCTGTTCGGCGGGGCGAGCAACATCGACCCGACCCCGCTGTACCCCTTCGGGCACGGCCTCTCGTACACGACGTTCGAGTGGACCGACTTCGAGGGCGGCGGTGACGGGGTACCGGAGATCGGCACGGACGGCGAGTACGACGTCGCGGTGACCGTACGCAACACCGGGGACCGGCCCGGCGCGGAGGTCGTGCAGCTCTACCTCCACGACCCGGTGGCCACGGTGACCCGCCCCGACATCCGCCTGGTCGCCTACCAGCGCCTGGACCTGGCGCCCGGCGAGGCCCGCCGCGTGCGGTTCCGCTTCCACGCGGACGTGTCGTGCTTCGCCGACCGCACGGGCCGCCTCGTGGTGGAACCGGGCACCCTGGAACTCCGCGTGGCCGCGTCCAGCTCCGACGTCCGCCACGGGGTGCGCTTCGCGCTGAAGGGCCCCGTACGCGAGGTGGGCCCGGACCGCCGCCTGCACTGCGAGACGGAGGTCCGGGCGGTCGACTGACGCGCTGCTCAGCCGGCCTGGGCCGCCGCGAACGGAACGAAGGCGGCCCAGGCGGAGGGGTGGAGGCCGAGGGGGGTGAGGGTGGTGTCCTTGGAGTCACGGACGTGGATGGTGCGGGGGGTTGCGGCGACCTCTATGCAGTTGTCGCCTGCGGTGCCGCTGTAGGTGGACTTGCGCCATTCCAGGGCGACCTCGACGCAGTTGTCGCCCTCGGTACCGCTGTAACTGGGCTTGAACCAGGCCAGTTCGGTGGTGCTCATAGCGCTCCTCTGATCCGCTCCAACAGGCCCACGGAGTCCAGCGGATTGAGGGCCTGTGCGCGGAGTGTCGCATATCGGCGGTGCAGTACGGCGGCCTCTTTTGCGTCGGCGACCAGCCGCCCGGTCTCCTGCCCCTCCGCATAGGCGAGATGGCGCCCGTCAGGTGTTTCCAGCAGAGCCAGCGGACCATCCAGCCCCGCGTGCGCCTCGCACTCCAGCGGAACGATCTGGATCTCGACGTTGCGCAGGTGAGCGCACGCCAGCATGTAATCGATAAGCCCCCGCAGGACCTCGGCGCCGCCCAGCCGACGCCGGACGACGTGCTCGTCCACGACGAAGCTGAACGACGTGTTGGGGCGCTCACGAAACATCCGCTGCCGCTCCATGCGCGCCGCGACCTGCGCTTCCAACTGCTCGTCCGACAGCGGCGGAAGACGGTTGCTGAACACCGCTCGCGCGTACCCCTCCGACTGCAACAGCCCCGGCGCCAGGCGGCACTCATACGTGGCGAGGTACACCGCCTCCCGCTCCAACCTCGCCCACGTCCTGAACCAAGCCGCCAGCCCCGGCTGTCGGCTCATGTGCCGGAACGCCCCCCGAACCGCCCCCGTCGCGCCCGTCACCCCCTCCGCCAGCTCCACGAACCGCTGGTCCGCCAACCGGCGCCCCAATTCGATCGAGGCGACCGAGTGCTTGGACAGATGGACGCGCGCCCCGAACTCCTCCCGGCTCAACCCGGCGTGCTCCCGCAGCGCCTGCACCACCGCACCGAACGCCTTCATGCTGTCCGACGACTCGGGCTCACCACCCGGCCCCTGTGACGCCCACTCAACACCGTGCACCATCAACCCAGCGTGACGGGGCGCTCACCGTACTGTCCATCGAACGCCGCGTACTCTCCTCCCAGTACGCGGGCACGTGAACGGAGTGGCGATGAGCGGTCAGGACAGCAGCGGCATAGCGCGGGAGTACCGCGGGACCCGGCGGATGCCGGCCCAGTCCGTCCTATTGGTGGCCACCGGCGTACTGGTCGGCGCCTCGTCCGCGCTCGCGATGACGGAGTCCCGCGCATCGGTCTGGAACGGCTTCGCCCTCGCCGTCTGGACGGTCGCCATCGGCCGGGCGGTACTGGAGCAGTGGCGGGCGCGCACGTCCGTCACCGCCGAGGGCGTCACCGTACGCGGAGCGCTGCGTACCCGTACCTGGCCCTGGTCCAACGTCTACGGCATCCGGGTCGAGGACAACAAGCGGGGCTTCCCTCGCTGGTCGGGGTATCTGTACGCGGCCGACGGCCGCCGCGCCCGCCTCCCGCACATCGACGAGCACCAGTTGGCCGACCCGATCGCCGAGGTCGCCGACCTGTACGCCACCGCCGTACGGCTCGGGCTCGTGTCGCCGCAGACGCGGCCCGACGTGGACGCGCGGATCGAGCGCGGGGCGCGGCAACGCACGGCGTGGCGGCGGTCGGCCGTCGTCGTCGTGGTGGTCGCGGTCGCGATGTTCGTCCTCGACAGCTGGCTCCTCTTCACCGACCGGCCGACGCACACGTTCCTGCTGGTCCTGTGCGTCCCGCTGCTCTGCCTCCCGGTCGCCTTCCTCGCCCTGGACCGCGTCGGCGAGGCTCGGGCCGCCCGGGCCTCGTGACACCGGCCTCTCAGCCCTCGTCCTCGTCCTCGTCCTCGTCGGGCGGCTCGAACACGAAGTACACGCTCAGGCACAACGGCTCGTCCTCGCCGCGGTACTTGGCTGTCCTCCTCCGAGTCGTCGAAGCCTTCCGGGACGTCCAGGCAGCGGGAGGGGTCCAACATCACGGCACCGTCCTTGACGATCGAGGTGGCCGCACCCCCGGGGGGATCTCCTGGGCGTGCCACCGGGAAGGACGCCTTGCGGCGAGGAAGGTTGCCTGCGGCGCGCGGGGTCGCGGCAATCGGCTCGCGTTCCCTCTTGCGTGCGCACCCGACGAGACCCCATCATCAGGATTCCTGTTGATTTAACTTTGTAGCGATGGGACTCGCCGTGCCACTCAAGACACAGATGCAGGCCAGAGGCGTCCAGTTGCTCTTCGGCCGGATCATGAGCCGGGTGCACGAGGACCTGCGCTTCACCGACATCCCGAAGCACACGGAAACCCTCCAGGTGGAGACCGGCGCCGGGACGGTGACCTGCACCGTCTACCGCCCGCCCGCCACGACCCCCGACCCCGCCCCGGTCTACGTCAACTTCCACGGCGGCGGCTTCGTGGTCGCCCGCCCCGAGCAGGACGACCACCTGTGCCGCTACATAGCCGCCACGGCCGGCTGCGTGGTGATCAACGTGGACTACGGTGTCGCCCCGCAGCAGACGTACCCCGCCCCCGTCGTCCAGGCGTACGACGTCACCGCCTGGGTGGCCGAGAACGGCCCCGCCCACAACTGGGACGGCTCGCGGCTCGCCGTGGGCGGACACAGCGCCGGGGCCAATCTGACCGCCGCGGTCTGCCGCACGGCCAGGGACCGCGGCACGTTCACGCCCCGCCTGCAGATCATCGACTCGGCGCCGCTCGACCAGCTCGCCGACCCGGCCACCAAGCAGTCCCCCATCGCCAAGCCCCTGCTCGCGCCGGGACTCATGCGGATCTTCACCGCCGCCTACGTCCCGGACCCCGCCGACCTGACGCATCCGCTGGTGTCGCCCGCGCTCGCCGACGACCTGACCGGACTGCCGCCCGCGCTGGTCATCACCGCGGAGCACGACCGGCTGCGCGACGAGGGCGACGCCTATGCCAAGGCGCTGGAAGCCGCGGGCGTTCCGGTCGCCCACCGCTGCTTCGAGGGCGTCGACCACTACTTCACGCACACCGGCCCGGTGGAGGCGGGGAAGGAGGCCATCGACCTGATGGCCACCACCCTGCGCACGGCCCTCAGCGCCTGACACGGCGGATCAAGCCGCGTCACCCGAGCCACATCACTCACCCAGCGACTCGAACCGCCACCGGTGGACCGCCCGGCCGACCAACCCGGCGTCGGGCTCCGGCAGTTCCGGCAGCTCGGCGTCGTACTCCGCGTCCCACCAGGTGATGACGAGCACCCGGTCCTGCGGCGCCCGGAACGTCTCGCGCCGCAGCGGCCGTACCGGGAGCCGCTGGTCCCGGGCCCAGGCGAGGAGATCCTCGCCCCGGCCGGGGAGCGCCCGGGCCTCCCACATCAGGGCGACGGTCACGAGTACAGGTTCTCCTTGCTGACCTCGTGGACGTGGTCGTGCGTGTGCGAGACGCCCGGCACATGCGGGTCGGTGACGGGGAGGGAGGAGTCGGCGGACAGGTCCCAGTCGGAGGCGGCGCGGTTCCGCGCGACCATCTCCGCCCCGAGCGCGGCCACCATCGCGCCGTTGTCCGTGCACAGCTTGGGGCGCGGCACCCTCAGCCGGATACCGGCCGCCTCGCAGCGCTCCTGGGCGAGCGCCCGCAGCCGGGAGTTGGCGGCGACACCGCCGCCGATCATCAGATGGTCGACACCCTGGTCGCGGCAGGCCCGTACGGCCTTGCGGGTGAGGACGTCCACCACCGCCTCCTGGAAGGAGGCCGCCACGTCCCGCACCGGCACCTCCTCGCCGGCCGCGCGCTTGGCCTCGATCCAGCGGGCGACGGCGGTCTTCAGACCGGAGAAGGAGAAGTCGTAGATCGGGTCGCGGGGCCCGGTGAGCCCGCGCGGGAACGCGATCGCCTCCGGGTCGCCCTCCCTGGCGTAGCGGTCGATGACCGGGCCGCCGGGGAAGCCGAGGTCGAGCACGCGGGCGATCTTGTCGAAGGCCTCGCCGGCCGCGTCGTCGATGGTCGAGCCCATCGGCCGGACGTCCGAGGTGATGTCCGTCGACAGCAGCAGCGAGGAGTGTCCGCCGCTCACGAGCAGCGCCATCGTCGGCTCGGGCAGCGCCCCGTGCTCCAGCTGGTCCACACAGATGTGGGACGCCAGGTGGTTGACGCCGTAGAGGGGCTTGCCGAGCGCGTACGCGTACGCCTTCGCCGCCGAGACGCCGACGAGCAGCGCGCCCGCGAGTCCGGGACCGGCGGTGACGGCGATGCCGTCGAGGTCCTTCGCGCTGACGCCCGCCTCCTTCAGCGCGCGGTCGATGGTCGGGACCATCGCCTCCAGGTGGGCGCGGGAGGCCACCTCGGGCACCACGCCACCGAAACGGGCGTGCTCGTCGACACTGGACGCGACCGCGTCCGCGAGGAGGGTGTGGCCGCGGACGATGCCCACGCCGGTCTCGTCGCAGGAGGTCTCGATCCCCAGGACCAGGGGTTCGTCAGCCATTGATCTCGGTTCCTTGTACGGATGTGGAGGGGTCGTTGAGGCGCATGACGAGGGCGTCCACGTTCCCCGGCTGGTAGTAGCCGCGGCGGAAGCCGATCGCCTCGAAACCGAAGCGTTCGTACAGCTTCTGGGCGCGGACGTTGTCGACGCGGCACTCGAGCATCACCTGGGCGCACTCGAACGCGGTCGCGGCCCGCAGCAGCTCGGTCAGGAGCAGCG
The DNA here is from genome assembly GCF_055573455.1 of Streptomyces sp. NPDC030183. NCBI lineage: Bacteria > Bacillati > Actinomycetota > Actinomycetes > Kitasatosporales > Streptomycetaceae > Streptomyces > Streptomyces sp. NPDC030183. The sequence continues at coordinate 111,666 of NZ_JBVIBK010000008.1, read as the reverse complement.
CGCCGAGGCCGGTGCCCCAGTGGTCGCGGGCGACGGCGATGGTCTGGACGTCGGCGACGTCACCGGCGGCGGCGAGGCCCCCGTACCCGACGATCCGCCCGTCCTCGGGGGACTCGGCCACGAAGTACCGCCGGGTCGCCTCCGGCCCGCGCGCGTGGGCCAGGTCCGACCAGAACATGCCGCGGGACCAGGCGTCCTCGGGGAAGAGGTCCTTCTCCAGCTCCAGGACGGGCTCGATGTCCCACCAGCGCATCTCGCGCAGCACCGGCGTCGTCACTTGGGGGTGACCACCTTGTAGTTCTTGGGCACCTGGGCGTCCGGCCGGCGCAGGTACAGCGGCCGGGGCGCCTCCAGCTCCTCGCCCTTGGCCAGCCGCTCCGCCGCGAGGGCGGCGAGCGCCGCCGCCGTCACGTGCTCGGGGGCGCGGGCGTCGGGGAAGGTGTCGGGGTAGAGCAGCGCCCCCGCACCCACGGCCGGCAGCCCGGCCACGGCTTCGGCGATCTCGGCGGGCCGGTCGACGGCCGGGTCCGTGACCCGGGTGCGCGGGTCCTCGTACCGGGCCCAGTACACCTCCTTGCGCCGGGCGTCGGTGGCCACCACGAAGGGGCCCTCGACGTCGGCCGCGTACGCGAGCGCGTCGAGGGTGCACAGGCCGTGGACGGGGACCCCGAGGGCGAGGCCGAAAGTGTCGGCGGTCATCAGGCCGACGCGGAGCCCGGTGTAGGGGCCGGGCCCGGTGCCCACGACGATCGCGGTGACGGCGTCGAGGCGGGCGCCCGCCTCGGCGAGGACCCGGTCGACGGCGGGCAGCAGCAGTTCCCCGTGGCGACGGGCGTCCACCTGGCTCGACGCGGCGACGACATCCGTCCCGTCGTGCAGCGCGACGGTGACGGCGGGGGTGGCGGTATCCAGAGCGAGCAAGAGCACGCAAACAGCCTACGGCGCTTCGGCCCGGGCCACGGCCGACCCGGTGCACCGTCCCCCTGCTGCTACCGTCACAGCACAGACGTACATCAAGGGCGTACGTGCGTACGAGAGGTGGGCGCAGAAGGTGGCCAGCAGCAGCTCGGGATTCGTGGCCGGGCTCACGGCGGCGGCGATCGCCGCAGTCGGTTTCCTCACCTACCAGGCGTCGGCGAAAGCGCCGGACGACCTCGGCAAGCCGTCCGCCTCCGAGACGCCGGCGGCCAAGAAGTCCAAGACGCCCGCCGGCAAGGAGAAGGACGACGACCTGCTCCTGCCCAAGGGGTCGGGCACCGGCGAGCGTGTCGTCTACTCCCTCGACGAGGACCGCGTCTGGCTGGTCGGCGCGAACGAGAAGGTCACCCGCACCTTCGAGGTCACGCCCAGCGCGGTGGACCCCACCCCCGCCACCTACACGGTCACGTCCCGCTCCGCCGCCATCACCGGCTCGGACGGCACCCCCATCGAGCACGTCGTCCGCTTCGCCTCGGTCGACGGCGTGGTCATCGGCTTCAGCGCGGCGGTGGACGGCTCCACCCCCCAGCCCGACCCCGCGGTCAAGACGGGCGGCATCCGGGAGTCCCGCAAGGACGGCAAGGCGATGTGGCAGTTCGCGGGCATCGGCACAAAGGTGGTCGTGGTCGAGTAAGGGGGTGCCTGTCGAAGCAAGGGGGCACACAAAAGGGGCGCGGGGAACTGCGCGACAAGCCCTCACCCACCCGCAGCCGCGACACGGCCCAGGACCCCTCCCGGCGCGCAACCTCTACGCAGCCCGAGGGTGCCGCTTCTCCGCGGGCCGCCGCCCCTCCGCCCGAACCGGCGGGGCCTCCGGCGTGGACACCGCCTTCGCCGCCGCACAGCTGGCCAACAGGTCCCGCATCGACACCCCGGCGACCCCGGAGGTCACACCGGACGCCGCACCGGAATCCCGTCGCTCCGAACCCTGCATGGACGCCTCCCGCTGCCACCGGCGAACCAAGTTAGGCAGACCTAACCAAGGACTGGTTACCATGTGACCACGCCGGACGCGCCAAAGCAACATCTTGCCGACACCTTGTCGGAACCGACACAGGACGCGCCCCCACAAGACGCGCCCCCCTCCCAGCCTCAGGCCGAGAGCACACCCAGCTCGACGGAGGCCCACCGCTCCCCGAGCCCGGTGACGGTCACGTGCCGCACCTCGTCGGTCGTGTCGCCGACCGCCCGGTGGATGACGACGTGGAGCCGGTCGTCGGTCAGCTCCTCGACCTTCCCCTCGCCCCACTCGACCACGATCACCGATTCCGGCAGCGAGACGTCGAGATCGAGGTCCTCCATCTCGTCCAGCCCGCCGCCCAGGCGATACGCGTCGACGTGGACGAGCGGCGGCCCCTCCCCCAGGGAGGGGTGCACGCGCGCGATGACGAACGTCGGCGAGGTGACGGCTCCGCGCACCCCGAGCCCTTCCCCGAGCCCCCGGGTCAGGGTGGTCTTCCCGGCACCCAGCTCCCCGTTGAGCATGACGAGATCACCCGAACGCAGCAGTTTGGCCAGACGACGGCCCAACTCCAGCATCTGCTCGGGAGACCGCACGACGATCTCGACGGAGGTCCCGGACGACGAGGACGAAGGCGTTGAGGAGACGACCCCGGGCTCACCCGGGACGTACCGTGCTGCTGGCGCTTCCATAACCACTTACGGTAGCCCCCGCCGGCACGGCCCCCGCCCGGGTCAGCAGGTCGGCGAGCCGGTCGGTGACCACCTCGGGGTGCTCCAGCATCACCAGGTGCCCGGCGTCCGGCACGAGCACCAGCTCCGCGTCCGGCAGCAGATCGGCGATCGCCTCACTGTGCTCGCTGGGCGTGACGAGGTCCTGGACTCCGGCCAGCACCAGCACCGGCAGCTCGGCGAAGGCCGCGAGCGCCTCCGTCTTGTCGTGCTCGGTGAACGCCGGGTAGAACTCGGCGACGACGTCGATGGGCGTGCCCTCGATCATCCGTTCGGCGAACCGCGCGACCGCCGGGTCGACGTCCCGCGACGCGAACGAGTACCGCTTGATGATCCCGGCGAACAGATCGGCGGTCGCCCGCCGCCCCCGCTCCACCAGCGCGGCCTGCTGCCCGAGCGCCCTGAGCACCCCCGGCAGCACCCGCCGCACCGCGTTGACGCCCGCGACGGGCAACCCGAAGTTGACCTCGCCGAGCCGCCCCGACGACGTACCGACGAGGGCGACGGCGACGACCCTCTCGCGGATCAGCTCGGGGTAGTGAGCGGCGAGCGCCATGACGGTCATCCCGCCCATGGAGTGCCCGACGAGCACGATGGGCCCGTCGGGCACGGCCGCGTCGATCACGGCCTTGAGGTCGCGCCCGAGCTGGTCGATGGTGACCGGATCCCCGTCGAGGGCCTGGGCGCGCCCGGAGCGGCCGTGGCTGCGCTGGTCCCAGTGCACGGTCCGTACGACACCGCGCAGCGCGGCCCGCTGGAAGTGCCAGGAGTCCTGGTTGAGGCAGTAGCCGTGGCTGAAGACGACGGTGACGGGGGCGGGCGCCTTGCGGCCGAAGAGCCGGCGTCTGCGGGGGGCGAGGCCGGCCTCCGGCTCGATGTCGTCGACCTCGTAGTACAGCTCGGTGCCGTCGTCGGCGTACGCCTTGCCGGGGGTGCCGCGCAGCGTCCCGTACGGGCCCGTGGAGTCGAGCGCGAGCCGGGCCTTCCTGCGCATGCCGCGGCCCACGGTGAGCCGCTCTATGGCGACACCGGCGGCCGCGCCCGCCGCGACCACACCTATCGCCGCCCCCGCTACGCCCGCCCTGCGCCAGGTCCCGCCGGCGGTGGCGGCGGACGCGGCTGTGGCGGCCGCGCTCGCGACGGCCTCCACGGCCTCCGCGCTGCTCTCGCTCACATCCCGCTCCTCTTCGCCGGTCCTCGGGCCCTAGCCCTTCCGCACACCCGTACGGAGTTTCCCGTCTCGTTCGTCTTTCACTTACTCGTGGTGTACTCGCGCTTACTCGTGTGGTACTCGCGGCGGCGCGGGCGTGTTCACCCGAGCGGGGCAGCTCACACTGTCACCCGTTCGCGGGTACGGGACTCCTCACGCCTGCCCACCCGTGTCGACGTAGACGCGGGGGACGCGGGTTCCGATGCGGGTCACGATCTCGTAGGCGATGGTTCCGGCCGCCTTCGCCCAGTCCTCGGCGGTCGGTTCGCCGCCGTCGCCGGAGCCGAACAGCACCACCTCGTCACCGGCGGCGGGTTCGTCCCCGCCGAGGTCGACGACGAACTGGTCCATCGCGACACGCCCCGCGACCGTCCGCCACTTGCCGCCGACGAGCACGGGCCCGGTGCCGGAGGCGTGCCGGGGGATGCCGTCCGCGTAGCCGACGGGGACGAGGCCGAGCGTCGTGGCGCCCGGCGTGACGTAGTGGTGCCCGTAGCTGACGCCGTGGCCGCCGGGCACATGCTTGACCAGCGCGAGCGAGGCGCTCAGCCGCATCACGGGACGCAGTCCGAGGTCGGCCGAACTGCCCAGCTCCGGGCTGGGCGAGACGCCGTAGAGGGCGATGCCCGCCCGGACGAGGTCGAAGTGGCTCTCCGGAAGGGTGAGCGTGGCGGGCGAGTTGGCGATGTGCCGCACCTCGGGCCGTACGCCCTGGGCCTCCGCGTACGTCACCATCTCGCGGAACAGGTCGAGCTGGGCGGCGATGGACGGGTGCCCCGGCTCGTCGGCGCACGCGAGGTGCGACCAGAGCCCGGTGACGGTGACGAGCCCCTCCGCCTCGGCGCGCAGCGCCTCGGTGACCAGTTCCGCCCAGTCGTCCGGCTGGCAGCCGTTCCGCCCGAGGCCCGTGTCGGCCTTCAGCTGCACGCGCGCGCGTGCGCCCGCCGCGCGGGCGGCTTCGGTGACCTCCCGCAGCGCCCACAGACCGCTGACGGACACGTCGAGGTCGGCCTCGATCGCCTCCCGCCAGGGCCCGCCGGGCGCCCAGAGCCAGCACATGATGCGCCCCGGCAGCCCCGCCGCGCGGAGCGCCAGCGCCTCCTCGGGCGTGGCCGTGCCCAGCCACGCGGCGCCCGCCTCGACCGCGGCCCGCGCGCACCGCACCGCCCCGTGGCCGTACGCGTCGGACTTGACGACGGCCATCAGGGCGGCACCCGGCGCCAGCGCGCGCAGGGTCCGCACGTTGGCCCGCAGGGCATCCAGATCGATCTCGGCGCGGGCCCGCAGGGGCGCGGTCCGCGAAGGCGCTGTCTCACTCATGTCAGCCCCAGTGTCTCAGAGCCCCGGGACACCCCCACGGCGCCCCACGACCGGGGGCTCACTTCCCCGCCCGCCGCCCCCAGACGAAGACCCGGTCCTTGGTCTTCAGCACCCCCCACAGGGTCCGCGCGTCCGCCAGCCGCAGGTTCACGCAGCCCATCGACCCGATCTCCGTGTAGATGGACCCGTACACGGCGTGGAACGCCTGCCCCCCGCTGAAGAACTGGGCGTACGGCATCGGCTGGTGATAGAGCGTCGACCAGTGGTTCTTGTGCTTCCAGTACACGGTGTGCCAGCCCGCCCGGGTCGGGTACTGCCGCCGCCCGCTGCGCATCGGCACCGGCCCGAACACCACCTTCTTGCCCTTCTGCACCCAGGTCAGCTGCCGCGTCAGGTCCACACACGCCACCCGGTGGGCGCGGACCGGGCACCTGCCCGCCGCGTTGGGGTTCTTGCGGGCCGACAGGTACTGCATCCGCGCCCAGGTCACCGGCCCCGCGAAGCCGATGGCCGGCTTGATGCCCTGCTTGATCTGGAACGCCCGGATGGCGAGGCAGTCCGCCCTGGACTGCTTCGCGTTCGCGTTCTTCAGCTTGAGCCACCGCTCGACCTGCTTCTGGTACGGCCCCGTCGCCGTCGTACAGGTGAGCTTGGCCTCGGCGACCGCCGCGGCCTCACTCAGCGGGACGTACTCGATGAGGTCGTACGTCCCGGCCGCCGCGCTCCTCGGCTCGACCGCCTCCTCCAGCGGGCTCGGCCGGTACACGCGGGGCGGGAGCACCTGGTCGGGCGTGTCGAGGTGCCAGGGCTGATGGGGGCCGGGCGGCACGCCGGGGACGAGTGGGTCGCCGCCGGGCGCGGGGGCGGGCGACGGCGCCTGGGCCGTCGCGCTGTCCAGCGGCAGGACGCTCACCAGGGCGAGGAGCACGGCGACCGTGCGAAAGGTCACGCGCTTGGTTTGTCGGCTCGTCATGTGATCAGCAGTACGTGCCGCCCAGACGCGCGGGAGTGCGCCGCGCGCGCCGGGTCACCCGAATATCGCGCGCCAGGTCACCCGATGTGAGGGCTCACCCAGGACCCGATCGTCACGTACAGTCACAGAGGGCGCACGACAGGTCGCGCGCGACGGCATCACCGGAAGACGACAGCGACACCAGCACGGCAGCACCATCCAGGACGACATCACCGGACACCACCGGACACCACAGGGGTTGATATGTGCGGAATCGTGGGATACGTCGGATCGCAGTCCGCGCTCGACGTGGTCCTGGCCGGGCTGAAGCGGCTGGAGTACCGGGGGTACGACTCGGCGGGCGTGGCGGTCCCGGCCGACGGGGGCCTGGCCGCCGCCAAGAAGGCCGGGAAGCTGGTGAACCTGGAGAAGGAGCTGGTCGGCCGTCCGCTGCCCAGCGGTTCCACCGCGATCGGCCACACCCGCTGGGCCACCCACGGCGGCCCCACCGACACCAACGCCCACCCGCACCTGGACAACGCGGGCCGGGTCGCCGTCGTCCACAACGGCATCATCGAGAACTTCGCCTCCCTGCGCGCCGAACTGACCGAACGGGGCCACGAACTGGCCTCCGAGACGGACACGGAGGTCGTCGCCCATCTGCTCGCCGAGGAGTACTCGTCGTGCGACGACCTCGCCGAGTCGATGCGGCTGGTCTGCCGCCGTCTGGAGGGCGCGTTCACGCTCGTCGCCGTGCACGCGGACGCGCCGGACGTGGTCGTGGGCGCCCGCCGCAACTCCCCCCTCGTGGTCGGCGTCGGTGAGGGCGAGGCGTTCCTCGCGTCGGACGTCGCCGCGTTCATCGACCACACCCGCTCCGCGATCGAGCTGGGCCAGGACCAGGTGGTGGAGCTGCGCCGCGACGGCGTGACGGTGACGACGTTCGACGGCCGCCCCGCCGACGTCCGCTCGTACCACGTCGACTGGGACGCGTCGGCCGCCGAGAAGGGCGGCTACGACTACTTCATGCTCAAGGAGATCGCCGAGCAGCCGAAGGCGGTCGCGGACACCCTGCTGGGCCGTATCGACACGGCGGGCTCGCTGACGCTGGACGAGGTCCGCATCTCCGACCAGGAGCTGCGCGAGCTGGACAAGGTGGTCATCGTCGCGTGCGGTACGGCCTTCCACGCCGGCCTCATCGCCAAGTACGCCATCGAGCACTGGACGCGGGTGCCGTGCGAGGTGGAGCTGGCGAGCGAGTTCCGCTACCGCGACCCGATCCTCGATTACCGCACGCTCGTCATCGCGATCTCCCAGTCCGGCGAGACCATGGACACGCTGATGGCCGTGCGCCACGCACGCGAACAGGGCGCCCGGGTCCTCGCGATCTGCAACACCAACGGCTCGACCATCCCCCGCGAGTCGGACGCGGTCCTCTACACCCACGCGGGCCCCGAGGTCGCCGTCGCCTCCACGAAGGCGTTCCTGACCCAGTTGGTCGCCTGCTACCTGGTCGCGCTCTACCTGGGCCAGGTGCGCGGCACCAAGTGGGGCGACGAGATCCGGGCGGTGATCCGCGACCTCTCCCGTATCTCCCGCGAGGTCGAGCGCGTCCTCGAAACGATGGAGCCGGTACGGGAGTTGGCGCGCACCCTCGCCACGAAGAACACGGTGCTGTTCCTCGGCCGCCACGTGGGCTATCCCGTGGCCCTGGAAGGCGCCCTCAAGCTCAAGGAACTGGCCTACATGCACGCGGAGGGCTTCGCGGCGGGCGAGTTGAAACACGGCCCGATCGCCCTGATCGAGGAGGACCTCCCGGTGGTCGTCGTGGTCCCCTCCCCCGCGGGCCGCTCCCTCCTCCACGACAAGATCGTCTCCAACATCCAGGAGATCCGCGCCCGCGGCGCCCGCACGATCGTCATCGCCGAGGAGGGCGACGAGACGGTCGCCCCCTACGCCGACCACCTCATCCGCATCCCCGCGACGCCCACCCTGCTCCAGCCCCTGGTCTCCACGGTCCCCCTCCAGGTCTTCGCCTGCGAACTGGCCACGGCCCGCGGCAACGAGGTGGACCAGCCGCGCAACCTGGCGAAGTCGGTGACGGTGGAGTGAGCGGAGCGGGGGCTACCGCCTCAGCGGCCCTGGCCGGGATTCGCCCTGATCCGCAGGACGAGCGAGATGGCGCCACAGGCCACCACGGCGAACACGGCACCGCCGTAGTTCTCCTGGGCGACGCTGCCGGCGGCGATCACGGAGCCGATGACGAGGGGTAAGCCGGCGGTCATGCGGTTCTTCTTCACGAGGACCTCTCCCGGGTGGTGGGTGCCGAATCGCAACATGATCTCGACGCGCGGTACGGCCGGGCCAGCCGATAACAGGGCGTGGCGCGCAGGGATTTGGCCGCCGGCACCGGCGCCGGGCGGGGCTGGCCCGGTGTGGCGCCCCTACCGGGGGCGACGCGCCGTAGGGTGCAGGCCATGCCCATCATCGGAGTCGGCATCGACGTCGCCGAGATCGACCGCTTCCGCGCGGCCATGGAACGGACCCCCTCCATGGCCGAACGCCTCTTCCTGCCCGACGAACTCCTCCTCCCGAGCGGCGAACGCCGAGGCATCGCCTCTCTCGCGGCCCGCTTCGCGGCGAAGGAGGCCCTCGCGAAGGCCCTGGGCGCGCCCGCGGGCCTCCACTGGACCGACGCGGAGGTCTACGTCGAGCCCTCCGGCCAGCCCCGCCTCCGGGTGACCGGCACGGTGGCGGCCCGCGCGGCCACGCTCGGCGTCAAGTCCTGGCACATCTCCCTGAGCCATGACGCGGGGGTGGCGTCAGCGGTGGTGGTCGCCGAGGGCTGAGGCCGGGGCGCCCAGCAGCTCGGGGGTGCGCTGTTTGTTCGGCGGGTGCGGGTGGGTGGGGGCCGTTCGCGCAGTTCCCCGCGCCCCTGAAAGCGGGGCCGCAGGCCCAAGCCTTCAGGGGCGCGGGGAACTGCGCGAGAAACCACAACGCACCCGCACCCGCCAACGAACCGCGCACCCCCGAGCTACTGGGCGCCCGCCCGCCCCCCACCGCGCACCCAACCCCAAGGCTCACCCCCTCCTACCTCCCCCGGCCAAAAGAACAGGGCACACTCGACCCCATGCGCTCAGCCCACCGCGTAGAAACCGTCCGCTCAGCCGAACGCGCCCTCATGGCCCAACTCCCCCCCGGCGCCCTGATGCAACGCGCCGCCGCCGGTCTCGCCGCGGCCTGCGCGGACGCGCTCGGCCGGGTCTACGGCAGCCGCGTCGTCCTCCTCACCGGCAGCGGGGACAACGGCGGCGACACCCTCTACGCCGGCGCCCGCCTCGCCAAGCGCGGCGCGGGAGTGACGGCCGTCCTGCTGGCCCCGGACCGCACCCACCGGGACGCCCTCAAGGCCCTCCTCCGAGCCGGCGGCACCACCACCACGCCGTCCACCGCGGCGGAGCCCATCGCCCGCGCCGACCTCGTCCTGGACGGCATCGTCGGCATCGGCGGCAAGGGCGGCCTCCGCCCCGACGCCGCCCGCCTCGCCGAACTCGTCACCGCCTCCCGCGCCACGGTCGTCGCCGTGGACCTCCCGAGCGGCGTCGAGGCGGACACCGGCGAGGTGCACGGCACAGCCCTCCGCGCCGACCTCACCGTCACCTTCGGCACCCACAAGCCGGGCCTGCTCATCGACCCGGCCCGCGAGTACGCCGGCTCGGTCCGCCTGATCGACATCGGCCTGGCGGACACCCTTCCCGCCACCCCCGACCTGGCGGCCCTCCAGCACGCCGACGTGGCCGCCCTCCTCCCCCACCCGGCGCCCGAGAGCGACAAGTACCGCCGCGGAGTGGTGGGCGTCGCCGCCGGCTCGGTCCGCTACCCGGGCGCCGCGGTCCTCGCGGTCGCGGGCGCCCTGCGCTCGGGCGCCGGTGCCGTCCGCTACGTGGGCCCGGCCGCCGACACCGTCCTCGCCCGCTTCCCGGAGACCCTCGTGTCGGACAGCGGCCCGAAGAAGGCCGGCCGGGTCCAGGCATGGGTGACCGGCCCCGGCGCGGGCGACGACGCGGCCCCGGTCGCCGAGGCGCTCTCCACCGACGTGCCCGTGCTCCTCGACGCCGACGGCCTGCGCCTCGCGGACGTGGCCGCCGTACGGGCCCGTACCGCCCCGACCGTGATGACCCCGCACGCGGGCGAGGCCGCGGCGCTGCTGGGCGTCGCGCGCGAGGAGGTCGAGTCGGCCCGGCTGACCGCCGTACGGGAGCTGGCCCGCCGCTATGGCGCGACGGTCCTCCTCAAGGGCTCCACGACCCTGATCGCCGGCCCCGACGACGACACCCCGGTCCGGGTGAACCCCACGGGCACCCCGTGGCTCGCCACCGCCGGCAGCGGCGACGTCCTCTCCGGCCTCACCGGCTCCCTGCTGGCCGCCGGCCTCAGGCCGCTGGACGCGGCGAGCGCGGCGGCGTACCTCCACGGCCTGGCGGGCCGCTACGCCGCGAACGGCGCCCCCACGGCCGCGCAGGACGTCGCGGACGCCATCCCGGCGGCCTGGCGGGACGTCATGGACTGACCGTCACCCGCCCACGGCGAAAGAGTGGGGGGGCCGTCACTCCCCCTCCTCGATCCGGTCGATGGCGTCCCGCACCATCCCCAGATACTCGACCTCCTCGCACCGCGGCTTGCTGCCCATCCGGTACATGTCCATGGCGTCGTCGAGACACTCGCCCAGATCCTCGTCCGGCAGATCGTCCGCCAGCTCGCTGCAGACCTGCCCGGCGAACTCCTGGTCAGCGCGCGTAGACCATACGGAAGCCACCCGATCGCCCCTCAGGTAAGTCGGGAGGCGGCTCCCTCCCGAGTGCCGGGGACGCTAGCCCTCCCGACACCCCAGGTCCATACCTTCACCACATTTCACCCGCGTTGAGGACCCGATCGGCTACCGTGCCCCGGCCGAGGGTGACGGACCCCACCCCGCCACCCCGTTCGAACTCCGTTAACAATGGACTGTGATCTCACCGGTCTCCCCGTTGCCGCGGAGCGCCCACCGGCCCAGGCCGGAGGCGACTCCCTACGTCGACCTCACCCGTACCGAGTGGAGCGCGCTGCGCGACAAGACGCCGCTGCCACTGACCGCCGAGGAGGTCGAGAAGCTGCGTGGCCTGGGCGACGTCATCGACCTCGACGAGGTACGGGACATCTACCTGCCGCTGTCCCGGCTCCTCAACCTCTACGTGGGCGCCACCGACGGCCTGCGCGGCGCCCTGAACACGTTCCTCGGCGAGCAGGGCTCCCAGTCGGGCACCCCGTTCGTCATAGGCGTCGCGGGCTCCGTGGCCGTCGGCAAGTCCACCGTCGCCCGTCTCCTCCAGGCGCTCCTCGCCCGCTGGCCCGAACACCCGCGCGTGGAGCGGGTCACCACGGACGGCTTCCTGCTCCCCATGAAGGACCTCCGCGAACGCGGCCTGGTCTCCCGCAAGGGCTTCCCCGAGTCGTACGACCGCCGTACGCTCACCCGCTTCGTCGCCGACATCAAGGCCGGCAAGGGCGAGGTGACGGCCCCCGTCTACTCCCACCTCATCTACGACATCGTCCCGGACCGGCGGCTCACGGTCCGCCGCCCCGACATCCTCATCGTCGAGGGCCTGAACGTCCTCCAGCCCGCCCTCCCCGGCAAGGACGGCCGCACCCGCGTCGGCCTCGCGGACTACTTCGACTTCAGCGTGTACGTGGACGCCCACCCCGAGGACGTCGAACGCTGGTACCTCAACCGCTTCCGGAAGCTGCGCGGCACCGCCTTCCAGGACCCGTCCTCGTACTTCCGCAAGTACACCCAGGTCTCCGAGGAGGAGGCCCTCGACTACGCCCGCACCCAGTGGCGCACCATCAACAAGCCCAACCTGATCGAGAACATCGCTCCCACCCGGGGCCGCGCCACCCTGATCATCCGCAAGGGCTCCGACCACAAGGTGAAGCGCCTCAGCCTGCGCAAACTGTGAGGCCCGGCCGGGTGCCCGCACCCGGGGCGATGGGCTGTTCGACGGGTGCTGTTAAAAAGGCACCATGCTGCATCTGCGCCTGATCACCCCGGCCGACCGGACCGACGAGGTGGTACGCCTGATCGAGTCGACGGTCGGCACCACTCACCTCGTCGTGGTGCCGGGCGCCGCCCGCAACCCCTCCGGCGACATCGTCATGTGCGACGTCGCGCGGGAGGCGGGCGACGACCTGATCGGCGCGCTCCGCGAGCTGCACCTGGACAAGACCGGCTCGATCGCCGTCGAGAACATCGACCTGTCGCTGTCCAAGCGAGCCGACAACGCCGAGAAGGAGGCACCGGGCGAGGGCGCCGACGCCGTGCTGTGGGAGCACCTGGCGGACGCGACGCACGAGGAGTCGACGCTCTCCGTCACCTACGTCGCCTTCATCACCCTCGCCACGATGATCGCCGCGTGCGGTGTCGTCCTCGACAACGCGATCCTCATCGTCGGCGCGATGGCCGTCGGCCCCGAGTTCGGCCCCCTGGCCGGCTTGAGCACGGCCATCGTGCAATGCCGGCCGCGGCTGGCGCTCCGCTCACTGATCGCCCTGCTCGTGGGCTTCGCGATGGCGATGGCGATGACGGTCGGCTTCACCGTCTTCATGGACGCGCTCGGCTACTTCACCGAGGCCAAACTGGAGGCCGCCCGCCCGAACACCGCGTTCGTCTACGCCCCCGACGCGTTCTCGTTCATCGTCGCCGTCCTCGCCGGCATCGCGGGCACCCTCTCCCTGACGTCGGCGAAGTCGGGCGCCCTGGTCGGCGTGGCCATCTCCGTCACCACGGTCCCGGCCGCCGCCAACGCGGCGGTCGCCGCGGCCTACGGCGACACGAAGCAGACGGTGGGCTCGACCAACCAACTCCTGCTGAACCTCGCGGGCATCATCCTGGCGGCAACCCTGACCATGGTCCTCCAGAAGTACCTCTGGTCAAAGCAACGAGCAGCGACGAAGGGCGCCCGATGACTCCCGGGCACCTGAGGGGCGCGGGGAACTGCGCGACAAGCCACGACGAACCCGCAGCCCGCACACCACAGAACCCGGCACCCCGAACCCGGAACCGACGCCCTACCCGAGCGCCGACTTCACCGCGTCGGCCAACCGCCCGGCGACGGACCGAGCCTGCTCGATATCCGCCGCCTCCACCATCACCCGCACCAGCGGCTCGGTCCCCGACGGCCGCAGCAGCACCCGCCCGGTGGACCCCAGCTCCCGCTCCGCGTCGGCCACCGCGGCGGCCAGCTCCGCGGACGTCCCCACCCGCGTGCGGTCCACGTCCGGCACATTGATGAGCACCTGCGGCAGCCGCTCCATGACCCCCGCGAGGTCCTTGAGCGTGCGCCCGGTCCGCGCGATCCGCGCCGCCAGCAGCAGCCCGGTCAGCGTGCCGTCGCCGGTGGTCGCGTGGTCCAGGACGATGACGTGCCCGGACTGCTCGCCGCCGAGGGCGTACCCGTGCTCCTTCATCTCCTCCAGCACATACCGGTCCCCGACCGCCGTCTGGACGAGCCGCAGCCCCTCCCGCTCCAGCGCCAGCTTGAAGCCGAGGTTGGACATGACGGTGGCGACGACGGTGTCCGAGCGGAGCGCCCCCCGCTCCCGCATGTCGAGGGCGAGCACGGCGAGGATCTGGTCCCCGTCGACCTCGTTGCCCTCGTGGTCCACGGCGAGGCACCGGTCGGCGTCGCCGTCGTGCGCGATGCCGAGGTGCGCCCCGTGCTCGACGACGGCGGCACGCAGCTTCCCGAGGTGCGTGGACCCGCACCCGTCGTTGATGTTGAGCCCGTCCGGCTCGGCCCCGATGGTGACGACCTCGGCCCCGGCCCGGGTGAACGCCTCCGGGGAGACCCCGGCGGCCGCGCCGTGCGCCTCGTCGAGGACGATCTTCAGCCCCTCCAGCCGGTTCGGCAGCACGGACAGCAGATGCTCGACGTACCGCCCGAACCCTTCGTCGTAGGAGCGGATCCGCCCGACGCCCGCGCCGGTCGGCCGGTCCCAGGGCGCACCGGTCCGGTGCTCCTCGTACACGGCCTCGATCTTGTCCTCCAGCTCGTCGGCGAGCTTGTGCCCGCCGCGGGCGAAGAACTTGATGCCGTTGTCGGGCATGGCGTTGTGGCTGGCGGAGAGCATCACGCCGAGGTCGGCGCCCAGCTCGCCGGTGAGGAACGCCACCGCGGGGGTGGGCAGCACACCGACGCGCAGCACGTCGACGCCCGCACTGGCGAGGCCGGCCACCACGGCCGCCTCCAGGAACTCCCCGGACGCTCGCGGATCCCGTCCGACCACCGCCACCGGCTTGTGGCCTTCGAAGGTGCCCGCCTCGGCGAGTACGTGTGCCGCCGCGACGGAGAGTCCGAGCGCGAGCTCGGCCGTCAGATCCGCGTTGGCGACACCGCGCACGCCGTCCGTGCCGAAGAGTCGTCCCACTGTGGTGTCCTCCGAATTGCTGAGAATGTGCGGCTCGTACCCGGTGGTCCCGTACCGGGCGTCCCCCACCGGTTGTCCCCCGAGTGTCCCGGCACTGCCCGGACCAAGTACATCCCCTGAGACTGTCCTCCCCCGTTCGGGGTTGTACCGGCAGTGTGCGTGTAGTCGTGCGGGAAACAAGCGGCCCTGCTACGCAAACCGCCCCGGCGGCACAGGTACGTGCCACCGGGGCGTTGCGTGCGGTGCAGCGGAGCGGTGTTTAGCGCTTGCTGTACTGCGGAGCCTTGCGGGCCTTCTTCAGACCGGCCTTCTTGCGCTCGACCGCACGGTCGTCGCGGCGGAGGAAGCCGGCCTTCTTGAGGGCGCCACGGTTGTTGTCGACGTCGGCCTCGTTCAGGGCGCGGGCGACACCGAGACGGAGCGCACCGGCCTGGCCGGAGACGCCGCCACCGGCGATACGGGCGATGACGTCGTAGCGGCCCTCGAGCTCAAGAACCTTGAACGGCTCGTTGACCTCCTGCTGGTGCACCTTGTTCGGGAAGTAGTCCTCGAGCGTCCGCCCGTTGATCTTCCACTTGCCGGTGCCCGGCACGATGCGGACGCGCGCGATGGCGTTCTTGCGGCGGCCCAGGCCGGCGGCCGGCTGGGGCTCGCCGAAGCGGGAGGCCATGGACTCGGTGGTGTACTCGCCCTCGACGGGGACGTCCGACTCCGTGGTGTAGCTGTCGATGTCAAGCTCTTCGAGCGGCTGCTCGGCAGTGGTCTCGGCCACGATTCTCCTCAGATTCTCTTCAGGCTTAGGGGGCGGCCGGACTTACTGCGCGACCTGGGTGATCTCGAACGGCACCGGCTGCTGGGCAGCGTGCGGGTGCTGGTCGCCCGAGTAGACCTTCAGCTTGGAGAGCATCTGACGGCCCAGGGAGTTCTTGGGAAGCATGCCCTTGACGGCCTTCTCGACGGCCTTCTCGGGGTTCTTCGCCAGCAGCTCGTCGTAACGGACGGAGCGCAGACCACCCGGGTAACCGGAGTGGCGGTAGGCCATCTTCTGGGTCCGCTTGTTGCCGGACAGGTGCACCTTGTCCGCGTTGATGATGATGACGAAGTCACCAGCGTCGACGTGGGGCGCGTAGATCGGCTTGTGCTTGCCGCGAAGCAGGGTCGCGGCGGTGGTGGCGAGACGACCCAGGACAACGTCCTGAGCGTCGATGACGTGCCACTGACGCGTCACATCGCCGGGCTTGGGGCTGTACGTACGCACGGTTCGTAGCCTTCGCTTCTTCAGTGAGGTTCCTGACAAGGTCACCGAAGACGATCACGACAGCCCTGACCGCACAGCGGTGACGCAAACCGCGTGCTGGTCGCTGGTCATCGGCCCGGTGGACCGGTGTAAGGGCGTCTCACGTGAGAATGAGCAAGCCAATACACATAACGAACCTGAAGAATAGCCGTGCGGCCCCGGACGGGTCAAAACGGCTCCGGCGGTCGGCCCACCCCGGTCGTGAGGACGATCGTCCCGACCACCCCCGGTTGGCGACAGTTTGCCCCCGCCCGCCAGATCACGCTAGGGGCTCAACTGCCTCTGGACACTGACCATCCGCCCCTGTCCCCCGTCTAAAATGCGCCCCATGAGCTTTGGGCAGGGGGGGTCTCAGTGGAGCCCCGGGGGTTCCCACAATCCGTGGGGCGATCAGTGGGGTTCCTCCAACCAGACCCCGGACTGGGCGGCACTGGCCGAGCAGTCCGAGACGCGCAACAAGCGCCGCAGACTGCTGATGATCGTCGGCGGCGCCATAGCCACCGTCGGGATCGGCGCCGCCGTGGCCGTCGCCGTCGTGAACACCGACAGCGGCGGGGGCACGAACAGCACGGCGAACCAGCCGGGCGATCAGCCGGGCACCGGGGGCATCCCCAGCGCGAGCACGAAGACGGACCCCTCGTTCGAGCCCACCACCGCGCCGCCGCCGCTGGACCCGAAGGAGTTCATCTCCAGCTCGGGCAAGGACAGGGCGCCGATCAGCCCGGACATCCTCTTCCCGGGGTCCCAGCTGACGCGGGCCGACGACGTCGTCTACCGCAAGGGCCCCACCGCCTCCGCGAAGGACTGCGCCTCGGCCGTCCGGGGCACCCTCGGCAAGCTCCTGAACAGCAACGACTGCACCCGCTTCATGCGCGTGACGTACCACCGGGAAAAGGTGGCGACCACGATCGGCGTCGCCCTGTTCGACACGGAGGCCCAGGCGACCAAGGTGAAGACGGCCTGGGACAAGAAGAGCACCATCGTCTCCCTCTCCGGCGAGGGCGTCCCCGTCTTCTGCAGTTCGGCGATCTGCCGTACGACCGTCAACTCCTACGGCCGCTACGCCTACTTCACGCTCTCCGGCTTCACCACCGGCAAGGACGTCACGGAGAAGGACACCTCCGTCTACACCGCCGGCGACCAGCTCGCCCAGGCGACCTTCGAGCAGATCCGCCGCCGGGGCGAAGCCCAGGCGGCCGCCGCGGCCAACGCGCAGTAGCCGCGACCGGCCGCCCGGGGTCAGCAGCAGCCGCCCCCGGGCGCGCCCGGCAGGGTCCGCCGGTTCCGCGCCTCCTTGTTCCGCGCGGCCAGCAGATCGTCGGCGGGGTAGCCGACCTCCTCCAGGGTCAGCCCGTGCGGCCGTACGACGTGCACGGCGGAGTCCCGCACACCCGCGGCCAGCACCTTCCCCGGCCAGTCGGCCCCCCGGTGCCCGTCCCCCACGAAGAGCAGCGCGCCGATCAGCGACCGCACCATGTTGTGGCAGAAGGCATCGGCCCGCACGGTCGCCGTGATGATCCCGTCGTCGCCCCGCACCAGGCTCAGCTCCTGGAGCGTGCGGATGGTGGTCGCCCCCTCGCGCCGCTTGCAGTAGGCCGCGAAGTCGTGCTCGCCCAGCAGCCCCCGCGCGGCCTCGTTCATGGCGTCCACGTCCAGCGGCCAGTCGTGCCACAGCACGTGGTTGCGCAGCAGCGGATCGACGCCGCCGGGGTTGTCGGTGACGCGGTAGGCGTACCGCCGCCAGACGGCCGAGAACCGCGCGTCGAAGCCGCTGGGCGCCTCCCGGAGCGCCCACACCCGTACGTCCCGCGACAGCCGCCCTGCGAGCCGCTTGAGCAGCTTCCCGTGGTGCTCGTCCCACACCTCCCGCGGCAGGTCGACATGGGCCACCTGCCCCCGGGCGTGCACCCCGGCGTCGGTCCGCCCCGCCACGGTCAGCTCATACGTCGTCGCCGACCGCGTCACGGTCCGCAGCGCGTCCTCGATCTCCCCCTGCACGGTCCGCCGCCCCGCGGCCTGCTTGGCCCACCCGGAGAACCCGGTCCCGTCGTACGAAAGATCAAGACGCACCCGCACGAACCCGGGTGCCACATCGTCACTCACACAGAGATCCTCTCAGGAACACGAAAGCGGGCCCGCTCCTGTAGGGAACGGGCCCACTTCGACGCCGATCAAGGGGCGTGGGGAACCGCGCGACAAGCCACTACGAACCCGCAGCCGCCGACACACAGCTCCCGGCAGAACGCTTACGCGTCCTTGGACTCCTCGGCAGCCTCGTCCGCGGCGGCGTCGTCGGCCTTGGTGGTGTCCACCTTGGTCTCGGCGGCAGCCGCGTCCGCGTCCTTGGCGGCACGCTTGGTGGCGGCCTCGGCCTCACCGGTGGCCTGCTGCGCGACCGTCAGCGCCTCGACCAGCTCGATGACAGCCATGGGCGCGTTGTCGCCACGACGGTTACCGATCTTGGTGATACGGGTGTAGCCACCCGGGCGGTTCTCGTACCGCGGGCCGATCTCGGTGAAGAGCGTGTGCACGACGCTCTTGTCCGTGATGACCGAGAGCACCTGGCGGCGGTTGTGAAGGTCGCCCTTCTTCGCCTTGGTGACCAGACGCTCGGCGTACGGCCGCAGACGGCGGGCCTTCGCCTCGGTGGTGGTGATGCGGCCGTGCTCGAAGAGCGACTTCGCGAGGTTCGCGAGGAGCAGCTTCTCGTGCGCGGCGCTGCCGCCCAGACGGGCACCCTTGGTGGGCTTCGGCATGGTGTTTCTCCTAGGTGTCTGCCCCGGCCGTATCAGGTACCGGAGTCAGTATCCGAGCGGGCGGATGCCCGTCGGAGACCCGCGCCCCGTCAGGGGCGCGGGGAACTGCGCGACCAGCCACACACGGCCCGCAGTCAAGATCCTGCAGTCGAACCCGAGCTCTTAGTACTGCTCGGTCTCCACGAACCCGGCGTCCGCGTCGTCGTCGGCGCCGAAGGCGTCCGCCGCGGCGGTCGGGTCGAATCCGGGCGGGCTGTCCTTCAGGGCCAGGCCCATGCCGGCCAGCTTCGCCTTGACCTCGTCGATCGACTTCGCACCGAAGTTGCGGATGTCGAGCAGGTCGGCCTCGGAACGAGCCACGAGCTCACCCACGGAGTGGATGCCCTCGCGCTTGAGGCAGTTGTACGACCGAACGGTGAGCTCGAGCTCCTCGATCGGCAGCGCCAGGTCGGCGGCGAGGGCGGCGTCCGTCGGGGACGGACCCATGTCGATGCCCTCGGCGTCGATGTTGAGCTCGCGCGCCAGACCGAACAGCTCCACCAGGGTCTTACCGGCGGACGCCATGGCGTCACGGGGACGCATGGCCTGCTTGGTCTCGACGTCGACGATCAGCTTGTCGAAGTCGGTGCGCTGCTCGACACGGGTCGCCTCGACCTTGTACGTGACCTTGAGCACCGGCGAGTAGATGGAGTCGACCGGGATACGGCCGATCTCCTGGCCGACCTGCTTGTTCTGCACGGCGGAGACATAACCGCGGCCACGCTCGACCGTCAGCTCCATCTCCAGCTTGCCCTTGCCGTTGAGCGTGGCGAGGACCAGGTCGGGGTTGTGCACCTCGACACCGGCCGGGGGCGCGATGTCGGCGGCGGTGACCAGACCCGGGCCCTGCTTGCGCAGGTACATCACGACCGGCTCGTCGTGCTCCGAGGAGACGACCAGCTGCTTGATGTTGAGGATCAGGTCGGTGACGTCCTCCTTGACGCCCGGCACGGTGGTGAACTCGTGCAGGACACCGTCGATACGGATGGACGTGACCGCCGCACCCGGGATCGACGACAGGAGCGTACGGCGGAGGGAGTTGCCGAGGGTGTAACCGAAGCCCGGCTCCAGCGGCTCGATCACGAACCGGGAGCGGAACTCGTCGACGACCTCTTCGGTCAACGAGGGACGCTGAGCGATCAGCATGTGTGGATCAGATCCTTCTGTCGTGGACGCCCGCTATTTGACGCCCGACGGAAACCACGCCCGTGAAAAGCGTGGGTACTGCAAGGGTACGGGCGATACGCCCCCGAAGGGTCGTACCGCCCGGAACCGAGAACCGCGAAGCGGCCGACCGAGGTCAGACGCGACGACGCTTCGGGGGACGGCAGCCGTTGTGCGGGGTGGGCGTGACGTCCTGGATGGAGCCGACCTCGAGACCGGTCGCCTGAAGCGAACGGATGGCCGTCTCACGACCCGAGCCCGGGCCCTTGACGAACACGTCGACCTTGCGCATGCCGTGCTCCTGCGCGCGACGGGCGGCCGACTCGGCGGCCATCTGCGCGGCGAACGGCGTGGACTTCCGGGAGCCCTTGAAGCCGACGTGGCCGGCGGAGGCCCAGGAGATCACGTTGCCCGAGGGGTCCGTGATCGAGACGATCGTGTTGTTGAACGTGCTCTTGATGTGCGCGTGGCCGTGAGCGACGTTCTTCTTTTCCTTGCGGCGCACCTTCTTGGCAGCGCCCTGACGACCCTTGGGGGGCATCTGTACTCCTACGGGAGGTGGTCGGTCCTACAGCGAAGACCGCTGGACGGCGAAGTCCGCTGTGGACTACTTCTTGCCCGGCTTCTTCTTACCGGCGATGGCGCGACGCGGGCCCTTGCGGGTGCGAGCGTTGGTGCTGGTGCGCTGACCGCGGACAGGCAGACCGCGACGGTGACGGAGACCCTGGTAGCAACCGATCTCGACCTTGCGGCGGATGTCGGCCTGGATCTCGCGACGGAGGTCACCCTCGGTCTTGATGTTGTTGTCGACGTACTCACGAATCGCGACGAGCTGCTCCTCGGAGAGGTCGCGAACGCGGGTGTTCGGGTCGATACCGGTCTCGGCCAGCGTCTGCTGGGAGAGGGTCCGGCCGATGCCGAACACGTAGGTGAGGGCGACCTCCACGCGCTTGTCGCGCGGGATGTCAACACCGGAAACGCGTGCCATTCAATGGCTCCTGGTGATCTTCGGAGGTCTTCCGCAGAACCGGCTCCCGGCCGCCGTACCAGGTACGAACCGGGTCCCCGGCCTCCGACCGGGGGTGTCAGGCACCTTCGGCGCCTGGGCCCTGCGTATGAACATATTCAGCTCGCGTCGCGCGAATCCCTGCGATATCGATGCAGAGGGAGCGGTCGAACGTGCGTCAGCCCTGGCGCTGCTTGTGGCGCGGGTTCTCGCAGATGACCATGACCCGACCGTGACGGCGGATCACCCTGCACTTGTCGCAGATCTTCTTGACGCTCGGCTTGACCTTCATTGGGTGAGGTTCTCCGGGTCAGTGCCATCACCCGCGACCCGGCGGACCGGGGCACGGAGTGCGGGCAAGATCTACTTGTAGCGGTAGACGATCCGGCCACGCGTCAGGTCGTACGGAGACAGCTCCACCACGACCCGGTCGTCAGGGAGGATGCGGATGTAGTGCATACGCATCTTGCCGCTGATGTGTGCCAGGACCTGGTGGCCGTTCTGGAGCTCGACCTTGAACATGGCGTTCGGCAGAGACTCGACGACAGTGCCCTCGATCTCGATGGCACCTTGCTTCTTGGCCACGCTTCGCCCTTCGAATCGACTACCTTGATCGACTCTCCGCGACCGCATGAGGACACACGGGCACACGAGAGCCGACGAGTCAGTCTACGTCAGCGCCACCAGAAACACGAATTCGGTATGACTGCCCACTCCGGATGATCCTTATTCCGCCACGGCAGCGCCCCCTCTGCCGGGCCGGAGGCCGGTCGAGGGGGCGCATGACGCTTGACGCCGGGACCGCGGGTGCCGGGGCTTGTCTCAGCCCAGCGGGCTTGTCTCAGCCCAGCGGGTCGGGCGCCGCGGTGATCCCGTGCTCCGCCAGCTTCGCCTTGCCGCCGTCGGGCGCCGTCAGCACCAGCGGGCCCTGCTCGGTGAGGGCCACCGAGTGCTCCCAGTGCGAGGACCACGTGCCGTCCGTCGTCACCACGGTCCAGTCGTCCGACAGGACCTCCGTCCGCGGCGTGCCCAGGGACACCATCGGCTCGATCGCCAGACAGAAGCCGGGCACCAGCTTCGGCCCCTTGCCGCGCCGCCGCTCGACGTAGTTCAGCAGGTGCGGGTCCATGTGCATCTCGGTGCCGATGCCGTGGCCGCCGTAGTCCTCGACGATCCCGTACTTGCCGCCGCCCGGCTTGGGCTGCCGGCGGATGTAGGTCTCGATGGCGCGGGAGATGTCGACGAGCCGGTTGCCCAGCCTCATCGCGGCGATCCCGGCCCACATGGACTCCTCGGTGACCCGCGACAGCTCGATCAGCTCGGGAGCGTGCCCGGAGCCGACGAACGCCGTGTACGCGGCGTCGCCGTGCCAGCCGTCGACGATGGCGCCGCAGTCGATGGAGATGATGTCGCCGTCCTTCAGGACGACGTCGTCGCTCGGGATGCCGTGCACGACGACCTCGTTGACCGACGTGCAGATGGTCGCGGGGAAGCCGCCGTACCCGAGGAAGTTCGACTTCGCGCCGTGCTCCGCCAGCACCTTGCGGGCCACGTCGTCGAGGTCCTTCGTGGAGGCGCCCGGCACGGCCGCCTCACGGGTGGCCGCGTGGATGGCGGCGACGACCAGCCCCGCCTCGCGCATCTTGGCGATCTGCTCGGGGCTCTTGATCTGCACCATGGGGTCCTGCGCTCTCCGTCTTCTCCGCCTGCGGGCGTCTACCGTGCCCCGGCTCGTGGTGCCGGGCTGCCTACACAACAGTACGGCCGCGGCGCCCTTCCCGGGCACCGCGGCCGATGTACCGCTGACGGCTACTGGCCGTCGTCCTCGCGCTTCAGTGCGTCCATCGCGCGCTGGGTGACCTCGTCCACCTTGCCGAGCGCCGAGATCGTCACCACGAGGCCCTGGGCCTTGTAGTAGTCGATGATCGGCTCGGTCTGGGTGTGGTAGACCTCCAGGCGCTTGCGGACGGTCTCCTCGGAGTCGTCGTCGCGCTGGTAGAGCTCGCCGCCGCAGACGTCGCACACGCCGTCCCGCTGGGGCTGCTTGTACGTGACGTGGAAGACGTGCGCGGAGTCGTTCCGGCAGATGCGGCGGCCGGCGATCCGCTTGACGACCTCGTCCTCGGGGACCTCCAGGTCCAGCACCGCGTCCAGGGTCATGGACTCTTCCTGGAGCGTCACGTCCAGCGCCTCGGCCTGCGAGACGTTGCGCGGGAAGCCGTCGAGCAGGAAGCCGTTCACGGCGTCCGGCTGCTCCATGCGGTCCTTGGCCATCGCGATGGTGACCTCGTCCGGCACCAGTTCGCCCTTGTCCATGTAGGACTTCGCGAGTTTGCCGAGCTCCGTCTGCTTGCTGATGTTGGCCCGGAACAGGTCGCCCGTGGAGATGTGCGGGATGGACAGGTTCTCGGCGAGGAACGCGGCCTGCGTTCCCTTGCCCGCACCCGGCGGCCCGACGAGGACGATTCGCATCAGCGGAGGAACCCTTCGTAATTGCGCTGCTGGAGCTGGCTCTCGATCTGCTTCACCGTCTCCAGACCCACACCCACGATGATGAGGATGCTGGTACCGCCGAACGGGAAGTTCTGGTTTGCCTCGAAACCGGCCAACGCCATTGTCGGCACGAGAGCGATCAGACCCAAGTACAGCGAACCCGGCCAGGTGATCCGGTTGAGCACGTAGGAGAGGTACTCAGCGGTCGGTCGGCCAGCCCGGATGCCCGGGATGAAGCCACCATACTTCTTCATGTTGTCCGCGACTTCCTCGGGGTTGAACGAGATGGCCACGTAGAAGAAGGCGAAGAAGACGATCAGCAGGAAGTAGATCGCGATGTGCACCGGAGCCGCGGTGTCCGCCAGGTTCTCGGTGACCCAGGCGGCCCACCCGGCCGTCGAGTTGGAGAACTGGACGATCAGCGCCGGGATGTAGAGCAGCGACGACGCGAAGATGACGGGGATCACACCCGCCTGGTTCACCTTCAGCGGGATGTACGTCGAGGTACCGCCGTAGGACCGGCGGCCGATCATGCGCTTCGCGTACTGGACCGGGATGCGGCGCTGGGCCTGCTCGACGAAGACCACGAGCGCGACCATGACCAGGCCCACGGCGATGACGGTGCCGAACTCGATCCAGCCGTCGGCCAGGTCGCCCTGCTCCTTGATGGCCCACAGCGCGGACGGGAAGGTGGCGGCGATCGAGATGAACATCAGGATCGACATGCCGTTGCCGATGCCGCGGTCGGTGATCAGCTCACCCAGCCACATGACGAGCGCCGTGCCGGCGGTCATGGTGATGACCATGACGACGGTGGTGTAGATCGACCGGTCCGGCACGATCTGGCTGGCCTGCGTGCAGGTCGGGAAGAGCGAGCCGCTCCGGGCCGTGGCGACCAGGCCGGTGCCCTGGAGGATCGCCAGCGCCACGGTCAGGTAACGCGTGTACTGCGTGATCTTCGCGGTACCGGCCTGGCCCTCCTTCTTGAGGGCTTCGAGGCGCGGGATCACCACGGTCAGCAGCTGCAGAATGATGCTCGCCGTGATGTACGGCATGATGCCGAGCGCGAAGATCGTGATCTGCAGCAGCGCACCACCGCTGAACATGTTGACCAGGCCGAAGAGGCCCGAGTTCGTCTTCGCGGCGTCCACGCAGAACTGGACCGCGCTGTAGTCGACGCCGGGGATCGGGATGTGCGTACCGATCCGGTAGATCACGATGATGCCGAGCGTGAAGAGCAGCTTCTTGCGCAGGTCGGGCGTCTTGAACGCCCGGGCGAACGCGGTGAGCACGGTTCCTCCTGCGACCTCCGCGACGCGCGCGGTAGGGACTAGTCGTTACAACAGGGCCCCGGTGGGCCGAACGATGTTTTCTACCACCCCGACACCGAACGGCTTTCCTCGCGCGGGCACAGGTGGACCTCACGGACTCTAACAGTGCCTGTGCAGCCAGGTGAAGTTCGCTTGCGCGGCGAGCAATTCGCGATCGCCCGCCGTTCACCGGATCCCGTCACGCGTTCGAGTCCACTACGCCGAACGGGATCATCCGCCGAGCCCCTCCCCCCGTCGTCGGTCGCGACGGCGAACGGGGCGAACCGGCACACAAGGTGCGCGGGACTCCGTACACATCGCGCGGACAGCCACCGCACAGTCACCACGGTGTACGACGATTCCCCTGCCGCCCGAGTTCCCCCGGGGGCGGGACCGGGCCGGGGGCAGCCGCCATTTCGCGCCAAGTGAACGCCGAAGGCCGAGCGGCTCCCCCTGAGGGGAACCACCCGGCCTTCGTACGTGCTGCGCGGCGCGGCCGCCCGGGCTCAGATGAGCTCGGTGACGCTGCCGCCGGCGGCGGTGATCTTCTCCTTGGCGGAGCCGGAGACGGCGTCGACCGTCACCTGCAGCGCCACGGAGATCTCGCCCTGGCCGAGGACCTTGACGAGGCTGTTCTTGCGAACGGCACCCTTGGCCACCAGACCCTCGACGGTGACCTCGCCACCCTCGGGGTAGAGCGCGGCCAGCTTGTCGAGGTTCACGACCTGGAACTCGGTCTTGAACGGGTTCTTGAAGCCCTTCAGCTTCGGGAGACGCATGTGGAGGGGCATCTGGCCACCCTCGAAGCGCTCCGGAACCTGGTAGCGGGCCTTGGTGCCCTTGGTACCACGACCGGCCGTCTTACCCTTCGAGGCCTCACCACGACCGACACGGGTCTTGGCGGTCTTGGCACCCGGGGCGGGACGGAGGTTGTGGATCTTGAGCGGGTTGTTCTCCGCCATGATCAGTCGACCTCCTCGACCGTCACGAGGTGGCGGACGGTGTGCACCATGCCGCGGAACTCGGGGCGGTCCTCCTTGACGACCTGCGTGTTGATGCCCTTGAGACCAAGGGAGCGCAGGGTGTCACGGTGGTTCTGCTTGCTGCCGATGTAGGACTTGACCTGCGTGATCTTGAGCTGCGCCATGATCACACACCCGCCCCGGCACGCGCACGGAGCAGAGCCGCGGGGGCGACGTCCTCCAGGGGCAGACCACGGCGGGCCGCGATCTCCTCGGGACGCTGCAGGCCCTTCAGGGCCTCCACGGTCGCGTGCACGATGTTGATCGCGTTGTCGGAGCCGAGCGACTTCGACAGCACGTCGTGGATACCGGCGCACTCGAGCACGGCACGCACCGGACCACCGGCGATAACACCGGTACCGGGGGACGCGGGCTTCAGCAGCACGACGCCGGCAGCCTTCTCACCCTGGATGGGGTGCGGGATGGTGCCCTGGATACGGGGGACCTTGAAGAAGTGCTTCTTGGCCTCCTCAACACCCTTGGCGATGGCGGCCGGCACCTCCTTGGCCTTGCCGTAACCGACACCCACGGTGCCGTCACCGTCGCCCACCACGACCAGCGCGGTGAAGCTGAAGCGACGACCACCCTTCACAACCTTGGCGACGCGGTTGATCGCGACGACGCGCTCAACGTACGCGGTCTTCTCGGCGGCAGCAGCGCCGCCGTCACGGCCCTTCCGGTCCCGCCGCTCGCCGCCACCGGCACCGCTTCCGCGGCGCTGGGGTCCAGCCATTGGATTACCTCTCTCTTTCCGCTAGCTACAAGCGGCTCAGAACTTGAGCCCGGCTTCGCGGGCGGCGTCGGCCAGGGCCGCGATGCGACCCGCGTACCGGTTACCACCACGGTCGAACACGACGGCCTCGACACCAGCGGCCTTGGCACGCTCGGCGACCAGGGCGCCGACCTTGCCGGCCTGCGCCGACTTGTCGTCGTCGCCACCACGGATGGACGCGTCCAGGGTGGAGGCCGACGCAAGGGTGTGACCCTTGAGGTCGTCGATCACCTGGGCCACGATGTGGCGGTTCGAGCGGGTCACGACCAGGCGGGGACGCTCAGCCGTACCGTTGACCTTCTTACGGATACGGATGTGGCGCCGCTTGATGGCAGCACGCTTGTAAGCGTCGCCCTTAGCGATCTTCGTGCCGTATGCCATGGCTTACTTACCCGCCTTTCCGACCTTGCGGCGGATGACTTCGCCCTCGTACTTGACGCCCTTGGCCTTGTACGGGTCGGGCTTGCGCAGCTTGCGGATGTTGGCCGCAACCTCGCCGACCTTCTGCTTGTCGATGCCCTCGACCTGGAAGCGGGTCGGGGTCTCCACCTTGAAGGTGATGCCCTCGGGCGCCTCGACGGTGATCGGGTGGCTGTAGCCGAGAGCGAACTCGAGGTTCGAACCCTTGGCGGTGACGCGGTAACCGACACCGCTGATCTCGAGCTTCTTCACGTAACCCTGGGTCACGCCGGTGATCATGTTCGCCACCAGCGTGCGGGACAGGCCGTGCAGGGCCTTGCTCTGACGCTCGTCGTTGGGGCGGGTGACGTTCAGGACGCCGTCCTCACCCTTGGCGATCTCGATCGGCGACACGACGGTGTGGGTCAGCGTGCCCTTGGGGCCCTTGACCGAGACCGTCTGGCCGTCGATGGTGACGTCCACGCCGGCGGGAACCGTGATGGGGAGCTTGCCAATACGCGACATAGCTGTTTCCTCCGTTCCCTTCCGCTACCAGACGTAGGCGAGGACTTCCCCACCCACGCCCTTCTTGCCGGCCTGCTTGTCGGTGAGGAGCCCGTGGGACGTGGAGATGATCGCCACGCCGAGGCCGCCGAGCACCTTCGGCAGGTTGGTGGACTTCGCGTACACCCGGAGACCGGGCTTGGAGATCCGCTTGATGCCCGCGATGGAGCGCTCACGGTTGGGGCCGAACTTCAGCTCCAGGACGAGGTTCTTGCCGACCTCGGCGTCCTCGACCTTCCAGCCCGTGATGAAGCCCTCCTGCTGGAGGATCTCCGCGATGTGCGACTTGATCTTCGATGCCGGCATCGTCACGGAGTCGTGGTATGCCGAGTTCGCGTTCCGCAGACGCGTAAGCATGTCTGCGATCGGATCAGTCATGGTCATGAATTGGCCTTCGGCCTCTCTCGCCGGGGTTTCCAGGTGCCCATCCCTCTCCTCGATCCGAGACGAGGCGGGTGCGGTGCGGTGGACCTACGGCGTAGTAAGTCGTACGGGCGACTATCAGGCGCCCAACCCTCCAAGCCTAAGCCATGGAGGGGAGGGCACCTGACACGCCCAGTGCTTACCGAGAGCTTCCGGAATCCCTAAAAGGCGGGATTACCAGGAGCTCTTGGTCACGCCCGGCAGCTCGCCACGGTGAGCCATCTCACGGAGGCACACGCGGCACAGGCCGAACTTGCGGTACACGGAGTGCGGACGGCCACACCGCTGGCAGCGGGTGTAGCCGCGCACGGCGAACTTCGGCTTACGGGCAGCCTTCGCGATCAGAGCCTTCTTCGCCATCTCGCTCACGCCTCCTTGAAGGGGAAGCCGAGGTGACGAAGGAGCGCGCGGCCCTCAGCGTCGTTGGTCGCCGTGGTCACCACGGTGATGTCCATACCCCGGGTGCGGTCGATCTTGTCCTGGTCGATCTCGTGGAACATGACCTGCTCCGTGAGACCGAAGGTGTAGTTGCCACGGCCGTCGAACTGCTTGGGGGACAGACCACGGAAGTCGCGGATGCGCGGGAGCGCGAGCGACAGGGTGCGGTCCAGGAACTCCCACATGCGGTCGCCACGGAGCGTGACGTGGGCACCGATCGGCTGGCCCTCACGCAGCTTGAACTGCGCGATGGACTTGCGGGCCTTGGTGACGGCCGGCTTCTGACCGGTGATCGTGGTGAGGTCGCGGATGGCGCCCTCGATCAGCTTGGAGTCGCGGGCGGCGTCGCCCACACCCATGTTGACCACGATCTTCACGAGGCCGGGGATCTGCATGACGTTCTCGTACTTGAACTCGTCACGCAGCTTGCCCGCGATCTCCTCGCGGTACTTCGTCTTCAGACGCGGAGTGGTGGTGGTCGCCATCAGATGTCCTCACCCGTCCGCTTGGCAACGCGGATCTTGTTGCCTTCGTCGTCGAAGCGGTAACCGACACGCGTGACGACCTTCTTGCCGTCCTTCTCCACGACGAGCTGAACGTTGCTCACGTGAATCGGGGCCTCGGTCGTGACGATGCCACCGGCCTGCGAACCCTTGGCGGTCGGGCCGGCCTTGGTGTGCTTCTTGACCCGGTTGACACCCTCGACCAGGACACGGTCCTCGCGGGGGAAGGCCGCGATGACCTTGCCCTGCTTGCCCTTGTCCTTACCGGTGATGACCTGGACCAGGTCGCCCTTCTTGATCTTCATGCTTACAGCACCTCCGGCGCGAGCGAGATGATCTTCATGAACTTCTTCTCGCGCAGCTCACGGCCGACGGGGCCGAAGATACGGGTGCCGCGAGGGTCGCCGTCGTTCTTCAGAATGACGGCGGCGTTCTCGTCGAAGCGGATGTACGAGCCGTCCGGACGGCGGCGCTCCTTGACGGTGCGAACGATGACCGCCTTGACGACGTCACCCTTCTTCACGTTGCCACCGGGGATCGCGTCCTTGACGGTGGCGACGATGACGTCACCGATGCCCGCGTAGCGGCGACCGGAGCCACCGAGCACACGGATGCAAAGGATTTCCTTCGCACCAGTGTTGTCGGCGACACGCAGTCGCGACTCCTGCTGGATCACGTCTATCTCCTGATTGTCTGCCGGTTCCCTCCGGGGGTTTAACCGGAGAGCCTGGCGGAACCGTCCTGCCGGGATACCCCCGCAGGAATTACGTGCCGGCCCGGCCGGACGGCGGAGCGGCTCTCGCGACGAGCGCGAGTGCTTCACGCACCTCGGCCGGGGTTCCCGGCGGCGGCTCCGTAAGTCGTTTCACGGAGCTCGCCGGGCGGCGGTCTTTTGTTCGGTCTGGCGAAACCCGCGCCGGGAGCGACCCCTCGGACCGGAGTCCGGGGTCGGTCCCCCGGCGGGGCAGCGGGGCGAACCCCGCTTGGTTACTTCGCCTTCTCGAGGATCTCGACGACGCGCCAGTGCTTGGTGGCGGACAGCGGCCGGGTCTCCATCAGGAGGACGCGGTCGCCGACGCCGGCGGCGTTCTGCTCGTCGTGCGCCTTGAGCTTGCTCGTGCTGCGGATGACCTTGCCGTACAGGGCGTGCTTCTTGCGGTCCTCGACGGCGACGACGACGGTCTTGTCCATCTTGTCGCTGACGACGATGCCCTCACGGGTCTTGCGGAAGCCCCGCGCCTCAGTGTTCGTCTCAGTCACGTTGTTCTCGCTCATCAGGCGTTCTCCACCGTTTCGATGCCCAGCTCACGCTCGCGCATCAGGGTGTAGATCCGCGCGATGTCCTTGCGGACCGCCTTCAGACGGCCGTGGTTCTCGAGCTGTCCGGTCGCCGCCTGGAAGCGGAGGTTGAACAGCTCTTCCTTGGCCTCGCGGAGCTTCGCCAGAAGCTCCTCGTTGCCCAGCTCGCGCAGCTCGGACGCCTTGGTACCGGCCGACATCACGCTTCACCTGCCTCGCGCTTGACGATCCGGCACTTCATCGGCAGCTTGTGGGCGGCGCGAGTCAGGGCCTCACGGGCGATCTTCTCGTTGGGGTACGACAGCTCGAACATCACGCGTCCGGGCTTGACGTTGGCGATCCACCACTCCGGAGAACCCTTACCGGAACCCATGCGGGTCTCGGCAGGCTTCTTGGTGAGGGGACGGTCCGGGTAGATGTTGATCCAGACCTTGCCACCACGCTTGATGTGACGCGTCATGGCGATACGAGCGGCCTCGATCTGGCGGTTCGTCACATACGCCGGGGTGAGCGCCTGGATGCCGTACTCGCCGAACGCAACCTGCGTGCCACCCTTGGCAGCGCCGTTGCGCTTGGGGTGGTGCTGCTTGCGGTGCTTGACCCTACGGGGGATCAGCATGTCGGTCAGGCCTCCGTTCCGGTGCTCTCAGCCGGAGCGGCAGCGGGAGCCTCGGCCCTGGGGGCCTCGGCGCCGGCAGCCTGCTGCGGCTTGCGACCGCGCCGCTCGCCACCGCGGCCACCACGGGCCGGGCGGTCGGCACCGCCGCGCGCCGGGCGGTTACCCGCGCGGGCAGCGGCGTTCTCGGCGCGGACCTCGGCGATGTTCTTGACGTCGCCCTTGTAGATCCAGACCTTCACACCGATGCGGCCGAAGGTCGTCTTGGCCTCGAAGAAGCCGTAGTCCACGTTCGCGCGGAGCGTGTGCAGGGGCACACGGCCCTCGCGGTAGAACTCCGAGCGGGACATCTCGGCGCCGCCGAGGCGGCCACCGCACTGGATCTTGATGCCCTTGGCGCCGGCCTTCATGGCGGACTGCATGCTCTTGCGCATGGCCCGACGGAAGGAGACGCGGGAGGACAGCTGCTCGGCGACGGCCTGGGCAACCAGCTGAGCGTCGGTCTCGGGGTTCTTGACCTCGAGGATGTTCAGCTGGACCTGCTTGCCCGTCAGCTTCTCCAGCTGACCGCGGATCTTGTCGGCCTCCGCGCCGCGGCGGCCGATGACGATGCCCGGACGCGCGGTGTGGATGTCGACGCGGACACGGTCACGGGTGCGCTCGATCTCCACCTTGGAGATACCGGCGCGCTCCATGCCGGACGTCAGCATCCGACGGATGGCGACGTCTTCCTTGACGTAGTCCTTGTACAGCTTGTCGGCGTACCACCGGGACTTGAAGTCCGTGGTGACACCGAGCCGGAACCCATGCGGGTTAACCTTCTGGCCCATTACCGGGTTCCTTCCTTGCTGCTGACGACCACGGTGATGTGGCTGGTCCGCTTGCGGATCCGGTAGGCACGGCCCTGGGCACGCGGACGGAACCGCTTCAGGGTCGGACCCTCGTCGACGTACGCCTCGCTGATGAACAGCGAGTTGGCGTCCGTGTGGTCGTAGTTGTGCGCGGCGTTGGCGATGGCGCTGTCGAGCACCTTGCCGACGGGCACGGAAGCGGCCTGCGGGGCGAATCGCAGGACCGCCTGAGCCTCCGTGGCGTCCATGCCACGGATAAGGTCCACCACGCGGCGGGCCTTCATGGGCGTGACGCGGATGTACCGCGCCTGGGCCCTGGCTTCCATGGTTGTCCCTCTCAGTTACTTACGTGTCTGAATGCGATCCGCGGTTAGCGGCGCTTCGACTTCCGGTCGTCCTTGACGTGACCCCGGAAGGTGCGCGTCGGCGAGAACTCGCCGAGCTTGTGGCCGACCATCGACTCGGTGACGAACACCGGGATGTGGGTCTTGCCGTTGTGCACCGCGATCGTGTGGCCGAGCATGGCCGGGACGATCATCGAGCGACGGGACCAGGTCTTGATGACGTTCTTGGTGCCGGCTTCGTTCTGGGCGTCCACCTTCTTGATCAGGTGGTCGTCGACGAAGGGCCCCTTCTTGAGACTGCGCGGCATCTAAACCCGCTCCTAGCGCTTCTTGTTCGTCTTGCGGCGGCGGACGATGTACTTGTTCGACGCCTTCTTGGGCGAACGAGTACGACCTTCCTTCTGACCCCAGGGGCTGACCGGGTGGCGACCACCGGAGGTCTTGCCCTCACCACCACCGTGGGGGTGGTCAACCGGGTTCATCGCCACACCGCGAACGGTCGGGCGGACGCCCAGCCAGCGCTTGCGGCCGGCCTTGCCCCAGTTGATGTTGCTCTGCTCGGCGTTGCCGACCTCGCCGACGGTGGCGCGGCAGCGCACGTCGACCAGGCGGATCTCACCGGAGGGCATGCGGAGGTGGGCGTAGGCGCCCTCCTTCGCGAGCAGCTGCACGGAGGCACCGGCGGAGCGGGCGAACTTGGCACCGCCACCGGGACGGAGCTCGATCGCGTGGATCGTGGTACCGACCGGGATGTTGCGGAGGGCCAGGTTGTTGCCCGGCTTGATGTCGGCCCCGGGACCGTTCTCGACGCGGTCACCCTGCTGCAGGTTGCGCGGGGCGAGGATGTAGCGCTTCTCGCCGTCGGCGTAGTGCAGCAGCGCGATGCGCGCGGTGCGGTTGGGGTCGTACTCGATGTGCGCGACCTTCGCCGGCACGCCGTCCTTGTCGTGACGACGGAAGTCGATCACTCGGTAGGCGCGCTTGTGTCCGCCACCCTGGTGGCGAACGGTCACACGACCGGCGTTGTTACGGCCGCCCTTGCTGTGCAGGGGGCGGACCAGCGACTTCTCCGGCGTGGACCGCGTGATCTCGACGAAGTCGGCGACGCTGGAGCCACGACGGCCCGGCGTAGTCGGCTTGTACTTGCGGATTCCCATTTCTCAGTCCTCGTCCGATATCGGACGATCCGACCCGCTTACGCGGTCGGACCGCCGAAGATGTCGATACGGTCGCCCTCAGCGAGGGTCACGATCGCGCGCTTGCTGTCGGCACGCTTGCCGAAGCCCGTGCGGGTCCGCTTGCGCTTGCCCTGGCGGTTGATCGTGTTGACCCCGGTGACCTTGACCGAGAAGACCGACTGCACGGCCTCCTTGATCTGGGTCTTGTTGGCCCGCGGGTCGACGATGAACGTGTACTTGTTCTCGTCGAGGAGCGCGTAGCTCTTCTCGGACACGACCGGCTTGATCAGGACGTCACGGGGGTCCGTGTACGCCTTGCTCGCCGGGGTGACGACGGTGTTCTTGCCCTCGGTGGCGTGGCGGCGCGCCTTGGCGACGCGCGCGGCCTTGGCGGCCTTCGCAGCCTTGGAGGCAATGCTCGGGTGACGCGTAGCCATCAGGCCTCGCTCCCTTCGGTGTCGTTGGCCTTCGGGCCGGCGACGAAGGACTCGAGAGCGGCCTGGGTGAAGACCACGTCGTCCGAGACGATCACGTCGTACGTGTTCAGCTGGCCCGGCTCCAGGATGTGGACCTGGGGCAGGTTGCGGGCGGAGAGCCACGCGGCCTCGTCGGAGCGCTCGGCGACCAGGAGCAGGTTCTTGCGCTCCGAGATCTTGCCGAACAGGCTCTTGGCGGCCTTGGTGGACGGGGCCTCGCCCTCGATCACGCCGGAGACGACGTGGATGCGGTTGTGACGGGCCCGGTCGGTGAGGGCGTGGCGCAGGGCCGCGGCCTTCATCTTCTTCGGGGTCCGCTGCGAGTAGTCACGCGGCACGGGACCGTGCACGACGCCACCACCGGCGAACTGGGGCGCGCGGGTCGAGCCCTGGCGCGCACGGCCGGTGCCCTTCTGACGGTAAGGCTTCTTACCGCCACCACGAACCTCGCCGCGGGTCTTGGTCTTGTGCGTGCCCTGGCGGGCAGCCGCGTTCTGCGCGACGACGACCTGGTGGATCAGCGGGATGCTGACCTTCTCCACGCCGAAGATCTCCGCGGGGAGCTCGACGCTTCCGGTCTTCTCGCCGGCAGGCGAAAGGATGTCAACAGTGCTCATCGGTACCTCAGGCCCCCTTGGCCGCGGTGCGGACCAGGACGAGGCCGCCGTTCGGACCGGGAACCGCGCCCTTGATGAGCAGCAGACCCTTCTCCGCGTCAACGGCGTGGACGGTCAGGTTCTGGGTGGTGACCCGCTCGTTGCCCATGCGACCCGCCATGCGGAGGCCCTTGAACACACGGCCCGGGGTGGCGCAGCCACCGATGGAACCGGGCGAGCGGTGCTTGCGCTGGGTGCCGTGACCGGCGCCGAGGCCACCGAAGTTGTGACGCTTCATGACACCGGCGAAGCCCTTGCCCTTGCTCTTGCCGGTGACGTCGACCTTCACGCCGGCCTCGAACACCTCAGCGGTGATCTCCTGGCCCAGCGTGTACTCGGAGGCGTCCGCGGTGCGGATCTCGACGAGGTGGCGACGGGGGGTGACGTCGGCCTTGGCGAAGTGGCCCTTGAGGGGCTTGTTCACCTTGCGCGGGTCGATCTCGCCGAAGGCGATCTGGACCGACTCGTAGCCGTCGACGTCGTTGGTACGAACCTGGGTCACGACGTTGGGGCCGGCCTTGACGACGGTGACCGGAACAACACGGTTGTTCTCGTCCCACACCTGCGTCATGCCGAGCTTCTCGCCCAGGATGCCCTTGATCTGCTTAGCCATTCTCAGATCACCGCCCTCAGAGCTTGATCTCGATGTCGACACCGGCCGGGAGGTCGAGTCGCATCAGAGAGTCAACGGTCTTGGGGGTGGGGTCGAGAATGTCGATCAGGCGCTTGTGCGTGCGCATCTCGAAGTGCTCGCGCGAGTCCTTGTACTTGTGCGGCGACTTGATGACGCAGTACACGTTCTTCTCAGTGGGCAGCGGCACCGGGCCCGCGACCGACGCACCAGTGCGGGTCACCGTCTCGACGATCTTCTTCGCCGAGGAGTCGATGACCTCGTGGTCGTAGGCCTTGAGCCGGATGCGGATCTTCTGTCCCGCCATGGCTACTCAGTAGTCCTGTCTCTCTAACGCTCTGGAACCCGGTGTTCCCTTGTACCGTCCTCCGACCCACGCGGTCGGGCGTGTCGCGCTTCCGCTGACACAGATGTCCCTTGTCCGAACATCCCTTGCGCGGGAACGCGGCCCTACCGGAACCGCGGACCGGGGGCGGAGGCCCACCGGGCGCCTGGCCGGCGCCGCGCCACACTTCCCGGAAGATTCCCGTACGTCCGCCCCAGCGCTGCCGTGAGGCAGTTAGAGCGACGAGTACTGTGGGACTCGCTTCCGGTCCCCCCGGCGGGAGGCGTGCAGCATCAACACTCGACCGAGCAACTCGGACAGTCTGCCATATGGGGCAGGGCCTCCGCCAATCGAGCCGGAGAGATTACCCCGAGAGTGACCAAGGTCAAACCAGCGCCCTGGAGCGGGGCCTCGGGGGCGGGTTTCAGGAGCGGGACTCGGGGGCGGGACCCGGGGGCGGGACCCGGGGGCATGGCCTCCGGACCCGGTCGAGCGGCTACCGGAGGCCATGCACCCGCGAGTGCGAGGGGCTGCCGGGGGCTGGGAGAAGGGCACCGGCCGAGGGCGCGAAGGTGCCCGCCTTGGGCGGGAGGCCACCTCGGGGGTCGCGAGTCCGCCCGCCGGGCACGACGGGTCGTCCGGACCAAGAGCCCGAGCCCGTCCGCCGGGACCGAGAGGCCCCTCGCCAGGCCGGAAGCCCAGCCGCCCGAACCGAGAACCCTGCCGCCTGAACCGAGAGCCCTGCCGCCGAGGAGGAGAGGCCACCCGTTGATCCCGGTGGGCGTATGCGAGGCGGGTGATCCCGGTGGGCGTATGCGAGGCGGGTGATCCCGGTGGGCGTATGCGAGGCGGGTGGGCGTATTGCGGGGCCGGGGGCACCTGCTGCCGTCGGGGGTGGCCCGACCCGTTTGAATGACGCCGTGCACACCAGGTCGTACTCGTTCCGGGTCTCCGCCGAGCGCTCCGCCGCCGCGATCCATCCGCTCCCGCCAGGGGTGCCCGCCGATGCGGAGCCGGTGTCGGCGATCCGGTCGCCAGGAGCGCACGGCGGCCGGGACGTCCCGCTCGCCAGGGTCTTCGCGCCCCGCCCGGGGCGGTCGGGGGTCCGCGAGACGCCCTCACCCTCCTCCCCCTTCCCTCCCTTCTGGATCGTGGACGGGACGGGCGGCGCGCTGTGCTGCTCGGTCCACCCGGCGGCCCCGGACGTCCACGACGTCCGCGCCGCCGACGGGACGCTCCTGGCACGGGTCACCCGTAGCTCCGGCCGGCTCCTGCCGTGGCCGCGCCGGGCCCGCTGGGCCGCGGGGCCGGTGGGCGCACCACCGGCCGTCACGGGCAGGGAGGGCACCTGGTACTCGTGGCTCGTCTATGTCACGACAGCCCCGGTCTGGGCGGTGTGCCTGCTGGCCGTCAAGGTCCACGACCTCCTGAACGGCGAGATCGACGACTACGCTTTCCGGCCCACACGGACCCGCTGGCGAACCGGGGGCGTGGGGACGGTCCTGGATTTCCGGGGCCTCGGAGAAAAAACCTTTCACTCGAATCCGGCACACCTGGATATTCGACTCGCCTATGCCTTGGGGATTCTCCGGACCCGGAAGGGCGCGAACGGGTACGCGGCCGGACCGCGACCGTGACGCGAGACCCAGAACGGACAGGACAGGCTGGGCGGCCAGGATGCAGGGGACAGTCGGGGCGGATCGGCCGGGGGCCTTGCCGGCGGGGTTGCAGTTCCGCACCGCTGCGCGCCACGGAGGCCTGGCCGCCCGTGTGGGGCCGTTTCGATCCTCTGTTTGGCGAATGCTCGACCAATTGATCGCGAATTAAATTTCCCGGAACGGCCGCAGATTCCGTCATTAAATGCGATGAGAGACCGCCCTTTCGGTGCATCTTTATTTCCCTATGGGCGCACCGCGTCGACGTATTTGATTTCGCCGTTCCGACCTGGCTCTAATTTTTCCGGAACGTGGGAGTCGTAATCCCACGCGGATAAACAGGGAAAGGAGCGTCATGCGGGCCACTAGAGCCTTCCTCGTGGGAGCGTCCGTACTCGCCGTCACGCTGGGCAGCACCACCGCTTCCCAGGCCCTCGGCTGGCAGAGCCCCTGGGCGGCGCACAAGACCGCGTCCCCCGCCGACGACGAGCACGGCAAGCACGACGGCAAGGGCCACCACAAGGGGCACCACCAGGAGCCCAAGAAGGTCAACAAGTACAACCTGCACCACAGCTGCAAGGGCCACGACTTCGGCTTCTGCACGCAGAACCTGGCGTTCGCGCCCAAGATCCTCGGCGACATCGGCCTGACGACGGGCCTGATCGGCCTGGCTGCTCCGGCGGCGTCGAACGGCACCCCGGCGGCCCCGGCCGCGCCCGCAGCCCCGGCCGCCCCCGCGGCACCGGCGGCCCCCGCGGCTCCGGCCAACGGCGCCAACCCGAGCGAGCCCGAGTGGTGCTCGCCCGGCTACTGGCGCAACCACCCCGAGTCCTGGGGCCCGACGGGCTACAACCCGGGCCTGACGGTTGAGGAGGGCGGCACCACCTACAGCTCCGTCTTCGGCGCCCCCCCGACCCGCTCGCAGCTCGGCATCGCCAACAACGCGCCGACCGACCCCACGCTCATGTACGTCCTCCAGTTCGGCCAGTACTACGAGAACCCCGGATTCCACCGGAACCGGATCGCCGACCTGCTCAGCGCGGCGCACCCCGACATCAACTTCACCGGGGTCCGCGTCAACAACTGCCCCCTCGACTGAGCGAAAAAGCGGTCGCCGCCGCGTCGAGCGGCCGCTGCTGAGATCGCCTGGTTCTGCCTGATGCCTTCCCTGAGTCCCAGGTGACCATCAGGCGTGCGGCCCGTGCGGCGAGGAGCCTCCCCGCCGTTCGGGCCGCCCAGCAGAAGGAACACGATGGAACCCTCCAGCGAAGCCGCCGCAGGACGCTCGACCACTGCGGCCCCGACGACGCAGTACCTGCCCCCGCCGCGACCGGGCGCCCACGAGAACGCCCCCCGCACTCCCGGGCCCGAGACCGCCGGGGCGCAGCCCCCGAGCGACGGACAGGCGCCCGGGACGGACGACGCCACCCGCCGCCAGTGGTCCCGCACCTCCGCCGGCGTGCTGACCGCGACCGGTGTCCTCCTGGCCGGCGCCCTGGTGACCCATCTGGTCATGACCTTTCTGTACCTGGCCCCGCCGAACGCCCTCAAGGCGGGCAACCAGCGGACGATCAGCGGGTATCTCGAACCCGAGTTCCAGCAGAACTGGAAGCTGTTCGCCCCCGATCCCCTGGCGCGCAACGCCGCCGTCGGGGTGCGGCTGCGGACCACGGGCGGCGACGGCACGACCCGCGTCTCGGACTGGATCAACCTGACGGCCCGCGACGTGGAGGCGATCCAGGGGGACCCGGCGCCGAGCCACGCGTACCAGAACCTCCTCCGCAACGCCTGGGACACCTCCGAGAACTGGCACGGCCCGAACGACCGCCCCAAGGGCGTCCGGGGGCGGATGGCCGTCGACTACCTGAAGCGCATCGCCCTGCAGCGGGTGGGGCGGGAGTGGGAGGGCCGGCCGATCACGGCCGTGCAGCTCGCGGGCCGTTACCTGATGGTCCAGCCCCCTTCGTGGAGTTCCGAGGAACCGCCCGACACGACCACCTTCCGGGTTCGTCCGTGGTGGCCGGTGACCGACCAGGACTACAAGGGGCTGTGAAGTGAGCACCGTTACGCCTACGACGACCCGGCCGACCCCGTCGCCCCAGCCGCCGGCCCCCCGGCGGTCCCTGCGCGACCGCGTCCAGGAAGCCTTCGTCCGCTTCGCGCGCCTCGCGTGCACCACCCGCGCCCCCTATCAGGCCGCCATCTTCCGTATCGGCCTGGGCCTGGCCGTCGCCGGTCTCTTCCTGAGGGAGTGGCCGCACCGCCGGGTGCTGTTCGGCGACCGCAGTCCGCTGTCGTACGAGATGGCGCTGGAGATCGGGCGGCTCGACGGGACGTTCAGCGTTCTGCACTGGTCGGACGGGCGCGTCTGGTTCGAGATCGTGTACACCCTGACCATCGCCTCCGCCCTGGCCGTGATGATCGGCTGGCGCACCAGGACCATGAGTGTGCTGCTCATGATCGGCGTGCTCTCGCTGGAGAACCGCAACCCCCTGGTGGGGGACGGCGGCGACAACCTGATGCGCATCATGGTGATCTACCTGATGTTCACGCGGTGCGCCCAGGTCTGGTCCCTGGACGCGCGCCGCGCCGCGGCCCGACAGCGGCGCGAGGAGGCCGGCGGGGACCGTACGGGCGTGGTCCTGTGGGCGGCCTGCGGTCTGTTCCTGCTGCTGGCGTTCGGCCTGGACACCGGATGGCCGCTGGTGCTGTGGACCCTGTGGGGTGTGCAGGGGCTGTGGTACGCCGTCAACCGCTGGTACCCGGACAGCGAGGGGCGGGCGCTGCTGGACGCCGGGTCCTCGATGCTGCACAACGCCTCGATGCTGGTGATCGCCGCGCAGATCTGCCTGGTCTACGCGACGTCGGGCTGGTACAAGGTGCAGGGCCCCCGCTGGCAGGAGGGCAGTGCCCTGCACTACGCGCTGCACCTGGACTACTTCTCGCCGTGGCCGTGGCTGTCGGGGCTCGTCGCGGCCAACTCGGTGCTGGTCCTGCTGCTGAGCTACGGGACGGTCATGCTCCAGGTCGCCTTCCCCGTCACCCTCATCAACCGCAAGGTCAAGACGGTGCTGGTGTTCGTCATGATCGGTGAGCATCTGGGCATCGCCCTGCTCCTCGGTCTCCCCTTCTTCTCCCTGGTCATGCTGGCCTGCGACGTCGTCTTCCTCCCCACCGCGCTTCTGGTGGCCCTCGGCGCCCGCTGCGCCCGGCTCCCCCGGATCGTGCCGGCCAGGAGGCTCGCGACCGCCTGAGCCGTGGACCGTTCGCGCACACGACGGTGCCCCTCGCAGAGGAAGGCGGGGGGCACCGTCGTGCGCGCGGGCGCAGGGCGGCGGCCGTCCGTGCGGAGGAGAGAGCGGCGGCCGGAGTTCGGGTTCAGCCGCGTACCGAGTTGCGCTCCGCCGGGGTCGCCCAGCTGGGCGGGGTGTCGGCGATCGGCGGGAGGCCGCCGAGGAGGGCGGTCAGGGCGCGGGCCGAGAGGTCGTCGGCACGTCCGGGACCGACGCCCCGAGCGTGGTGACGTCGCGCAGGCCCATCGCCACGGCCACCAGCGCGATCACGAACCAGCGGCCGCCCCGCCGGTCCACCGCCGACTCCAGTCCGGGTTTCTTGGCGGGACCTAGAGTCCGGTTAATCCGTTGGCCCGCCGTCGCCACGCGCTCCTACGCTGATCAGGCACGCCGGTACGGCGCTCGGGCGGGGGAACAACCATCATGCGTACGCACTATCCGCGGACCCGGCACCTGCCCTGGTCCCCCGGCGCGACACCGGACGACGTCCGGGTCGCCGACCTGTCCGGGCTGCGCGGGCGCGAGGTGGTCGTCACCGAGAAGCTCGACGGCGAGAACACGACGCTGTACGCCGACGGCCTCCACGCCCGGTCGCTCGACTCCGCCCACCACCCCTCGCGCACCTGGGTCAAGGCGCTCCAGGCGCGGGTCGGACCGTCCATCCCCGAGGGGTGGCGGGTGTGCGGGGAGAACATGTTCGCCCGGCACTCGCTCGCGTACGAGGACCTGGAGAGCTGGTTCTACGGCTTCTCGGTGTGGGACGCCGGGGGCCGCTGCCTGGACTGGGACGGCACGGTCGCCTTTCTGCGCGGGCTCGGGATCCCGGTGCCGCGGGTGCTGTGGCGGGGCGAGTTCGACGAGCGGGCGCTCCGGGCGCTGCGGCTGGACCTCGGGCGGCAGGAGGGGTACGTCGTCCGGGTCGCGGACGGTTTCGGCGCGGCGGAGTTCGGGGCGCGCGTGGCCAAGTGGGTACGGGCCGGGCACGTCCGGACGGACACGCACTGGATGCACGCGGCGGTCGTCGAGAACGGGCTGGGGCCGCGGGCCGCCCTGTGGGACGTGCGCTCGGGGGCCCGTGTCGACGCGGCGGCGCTGGCGGAGGCGGTCGGGCTGCCCGGTGCGGGGGAACCGGGGGAAGTGGGGGACGCGGCGGCTCTCGCGCGGTTCGACGCGGCCGGGTTCACCGGGGACGACCGGCTCGTCGGGGCCCTCGCCACGCTGCTGCGCGACCGGAACGGGCAGCGGGGGTGGCTCGCGGCGCGGCTCGCCGGGGTCGTGGGCCTGCCGCTCGCGCGGCGCGTGGCGGACGTCGTCGGGCTGCACCCGGCGCTGCACCGGCCGTATCCGGACGAGGACCGGCGGACGGGCCTGCTGCGGATGGCGTACACCGCCGACCTCGGGCTGCTGCACGCCGTGGCCCGGGCCACGGCGGAGACGGACGAGGCCCGGGAGCAGGCGGAGTGGTCCGCGCTGCACGCGGAGGAGATCGGCCGCCCGGACTGGGACGCGCTGCGGAACGCCTTCACCGACCTGCCCGCCGACGCGGCGGCCCGGTGCCGGGCCGAGGCGCGGGAGGCGTACGCGCGGGGGCGGATCAGCGCGCTCGCGGGCGCCGGTGGGAGTGGTGTGAGCCGTGCTGCCGCCGACGGCGCGTGCCGCGTGGTCTCCGAGGAGGCCGTGGCCGCGACCTGGCGGTGGCGCGCCGGCGGCTTCCCGTCGCTGATCCAGCTGGTGGGGCCGGCGGGCAGCGGCAAGAGCACGTTCGCGCGGGAGCTGCCGGGTGTGGACGCGTACGTCTCCCTGGACGAACTGCGCGCGGCCCGGGGCGCGCGCGCCGATCAGCGGGCCAACGCCGAGGTGCTGCGCACGGGACTCGACCGGCTGGACGCGGCGCTGGCCGCCGGAGGGACCGTGGTGTGGGACGCCACGTCGCTCACCCGGCAGCAGCGCTCGCTCGTGCACGCGGTCGCCCAGCGCCGGGACGCCCTGCTCACCCATGCCGTGGTCCTCGTCGACGAGGAGGAGCTGGTACGGCGCAACGGCCGCCGCGAGCACCCGGTGCCGCAGGAGGTGCTCACCGCGCAGATACGCCGGTTCAGCCCGCCGTACCCGGGCGACGCCCACCGCACCTGGTACATCGGGGCGAGCGGGACCGTAGAGGAAGAGGTCTGAGGAACGTGCGTACGAGCGAGGAGATCTACCACCGGGTGCGCTGGGACGCCCGCTTCGACCCGGCCCGCTTCGTGCTGGGCGTGATGCAGCGGGGCGCCGAGCCCAAGCGCGTCCCGCTGCCCGCGTTCGTGCCGGGCGGCGAGATCCCGTGGCACCGGGTGCTGTTCTTCGAGGCCGACGGCGAGGTGGTGTGGGACCGGACCACCGGCGTGGACCGCATCGACGCGACCGACGCCGGGCGCGTACGGGAGGCCCGGCGGCTGCGGGCGCCGTTCTTCACGCCCCGCACGCCCCACGTCTGGAACGCCGCCGAGGAGGACTGGGTGCCCGCGCCTCCGGTGGCCACGACCGCCCCCGCCGACATCGCCTCGCGCGGGCCGGCCGGCATCGTGCGCGTCCTGACCTGGAACACCCTCTGGGACCGTTACGACGCCGACCGCATCGACAGTGCCCGGCGGCGACCGTCGCTGCTGCGGGCGTTGCGCGACGCCGACGCGGAGGTGATCGCGTTGCAGGAGGTCGAGACGGAGTTGCTGGCCATGCTGCTGCGGGACCCATGGCTCCGGTCGGGCTGGACGCTGGGCACGGACCCTCGCGGCCGTGACGTGGACGAGTGCGGTCTGCTGCTCCTGAGCCGGCTCCCGGTGCGGGAGGCGGCGCATCACGCGCTGGGCCCGCACAAGGGGGTGACCGCCGTGGTCGTGGAGACGACCGCCGGCCCCCTGGCCGTCGCGGCGACGCACCTCAGCAGCGACCACTCGGCGGACGGCGCCGGACGCCGTACGGCCGAGCTGTCCCGTATCGCCGAGGGGCTGGCCGGTCTGGACGCCGAGCTGGTCCTCCTGGGCGACTTCAACGACGGCGGTGACACACCGCAGGTGGCCCTCGGGATGCGGGACGCGTGGAGCGAGGCGCACGGCCCCGGTGACACGACCCCGACCTTCGACCCCGGCGCCAACCCCCTCGCCGCGATCTCCTCCCTGAGCGGCCGGGCCTCCCGGCTGGACCGGGTGCTGCTGCGCTCGGCGGGCGACGGCCTGCGTGTGCGCCGGGCCGAGTTGTACGGCGACCGGCCCACGGCGGAGGGCCTCCACATCTCCGACCACTACGCGGTACGCGTCGAGCTGGACCTCACGACGGATCCGTCCGCTCCGGCGGGCGCCTCCGCCAGGGCGCTCACCGATGTGTGCTACGCCCCGCCGACGGCCCGTACGGCGCTGGCGTGGCTGCCGCCGGAGGAGCTGTGGCCGCCGCTCCAGGACATCCGCCGGGCGCACGACCCGCAGATCCACCGCTGGCCCCCGCACGTCAACGTCCTCTTCGGCTTCGTACCGGAACACGCCTTCGAGCAGGCCGCGACCGTGCTGGCCACCGCACCGACGGCCGCGTTCGACGCCCGGTTGGAGGGCGTGCACTGGTTCGGGCACCGGGAGGACGCGACGGTCTGGCTGGACCCGGCGGCGGCCGGTGAGGAACCGTGGACGGACCTGCACCGGGCCCTCGTGAGCCGCTTCCCCCGTTGCCGGGGCCGCCGCGACGGCTTCACGCCGCACCTCAGCCTGGGCCGCACCACCGACCCGAACGCCCTGGCCGCCGACTGCGCCGACCGGCTCGCCCCGCTGCCGGCCCGGGTCGACCGGCTGGCCCTCCTGTCGCGGCGCGGCGACGAACCGATGCGCGTACGGGCCTGGGTGACGCTGGGGAGCGGCGAGGTCCACTGGGCACGGGAGGAGCCGCTGTCCTCCGG
Source organism: Streptomyces sp. NPDC030183 (assembly GCF_055573455.1). Lineage (NCBI taxonomy): Bacteria > Bacillati > Actinomycetota > Actinomycetes > Kitasatosporales > Streptomycetaceae > Streptomyces > Streptomyces sp. NPDC030183. Next base: position 67,622 of record NZ_JBVIBK010000008.1, on the reverse strand, counting down.
GCAGCGGGGGGAGGCGCTGTCCTCCGGGCAGCGGAAACAGACGCCGGGGGCGGGCGGGGTGGCCGACACCGCCGTGGCCGACACCAGCGGGGCCGACACCGCCGTGGCCGACACCAGCGGGGCCGACGACGCCGTGGCCGACACCAGCGGGGCCGACGACGCCGTGGCCGACACCAGCGGGGCCGACAACGCCGTGGCCGACACCAGCGGGGCCGACGACGCCGTGGCCGACCGCCTCGCCCGCCGGATCGCCGCGGCCCTCCCCCACAGCCTCGGCCACGGCGTCGGCCACGGCGTTGTCCACGTGGTCGGCTCCCGGCGCATGGGCTGTGCCCTGCCCGGCGCCGACCTGGACCTGGTCGCGACGCTCCCCGGCACCGTCGAACTCCCCTCCCTGCGGGAGGAGTTGAGCACCGCACTCCCGGAGGCGACCGGCGTGCGGGAGGTGGTCGGGGCCCGGGTGCCGGGGCTGCGGCTGCGGCTCGACGGGGTGGACGTCGACCTGGTGGTCGTGGCCACCGGCTCGCTGGACCCCGCCGAGGCGGTGGCCCGCCGGGCCGAGTTGGGCGAGGCGGCGGCGATCGCGCTCAGCGCGGTGAGCGACGCGGACGCGGTGCTCGCCTCGGTGGGCCCCCACCGGGCGGCCTTCGCCCGGCTGGCCGTCGAGGTCAAGGCGTGGGCGAGGGCCCGCGGCCTGGACTCGGCGCCGTTCGGCGGGCTGCCGGGCCTGGCCTGGACCGTCCTGGCGGCCCGCACGGTGAGCGAGGCCGGTGACCTGCCCCCGGCCGACCTCCTGCGGAACTTCTTCGCGACGTGGGCGGCGTGGGACTGGCGAGAGCCGGTGGGCGGAGCGGAGAGGTCCCCGCTCCCCCTCACGATCACCACACCCTCACCCCCGGTCCGCCCCTGCACGGATCAGGTCACGACGGGTATGCGTGACCTGATCACACAGGAGCTGTTCCGAGCCTGGGAGTTGCTGGAGGAGGGCCGCCCCTGGTCGGACGCCCTCACCCCTCCCCCACTCCACCGCCGCCACGCCGCCTGGGCGATCGTGACGGTGGGCGGAGCCGCGGACGAGGGCCGGGTACGGGGCAGGATGCGGGCCCTGATCGCCGACCTCGCCGAAGCGGCTCCCGGGTGTCACGCCTGGCCCCGCCCCTTCGGCACGGCCCCCGCCCGCTTCGCCATCGGCCTGGGGCCGACCCCGCCGACCGCCGACGCGCTGGACGCGGTGGCGAAACACCGGCTACGCGGCCTGGCGGGCGTCACGCTCACCCGGGCCGAGGGGGGCGAGGTGCCGACCCTGTACTGACCCGACCTTGTACTGAGGTGGTCAGAGCACGTCGACGTAGTCCGCCGCGCTGGTCGCGGCGCCGGTCGTCGAGTTGCCGTAGTACACCCAGCGGAAGGAACCGTCGGTGGAGGCGGTGACACTCGCCTTGAGGCCGCCGGTGCTGCTGCTGGTGACCTTCTTGACCGTCTGGAAGGTGTCGGCGCCCTTGGCGCGGAACTGGAGGCTGACCGTACGGCCGCCGTAGGCGCCGTACGTCTTGGTGCTCCAGTTCGCCCGGGTCAGCTTGCCCGTGACGGTGATCGTCCTGCCCTTGGCGACCGGCTCCGGCGTGGCGTTGACGGTCGCCCTGGCCGCGCGCTTGAGCTGGGCGGTTTTGGACCGCGTCTCCAGTTCCCCGGTCTTGAGACCGCCGTCGGCCTTCCACAGCCGCAGCGCGACACCGACCTTCCACGTCGTGGCGTCGGCGTTGGAGTCGACGTGCTCCTGACTCGGGTGCGGGTCGATGTACAGCTCGCCCTCGCAGCGGGCGTGCTTGGAGTCGATCTCGTAGCAGGTGTAGCCGCTCGGCTGGATGAAGTTCTCGCCGGTGTCGGCCGCGGTCGCCATGGTGCCGCGGTAGAGGAAGGGGTACGCCTCGTACCGGGAGGGATCAGCCGTGCTGTACCCGGTCGGCAGCGCGATGTTGAAGGAGATGGGCGGCTCCACCACCTTCGACGTGCCGACCACGATCGGCTTGCCCTTGTTGATGACGATGTCCGACACGGTGATGCCCGTGTCCGCCGCGTTGGCCGTCGGCGCGTTCAGGACGGAGAGCGCCAACGCTCCCGCGAGCGCGGCCACCGCGACGGACCGTCTGCCTGTGTGCATGCACACCTCTTCGAAGGAGATGGGTACGGGGGGCGGCACAGTACCAATGACGTGCTCATGCCTCGGCGGAGGGCCTGCCCCGAGGTTCGTCACGCTCGCCGCCTTAGACTGACGTCCTTGAAGCCAGGGAGCGAGACGGGCTGTGACCTACCTGGCCGACACCTCCGCCGTGTGGCGTCTCCTGCGTGGCCGACTCGGCGCTCCGTGGCCCGACCGAGTGGCGCGCGGCCTTGTGGCCATCTGCCCTCCCGTCGAGTCCGAACTGATGCCCGGACTGCGTGCCGACCGCGACTACGAGCCCTTCTTCACCATGCTCGGCCAGTCCTTCGGCTGGGTTCCCGCGATCGACGACCCATGGCCGAAGATCATCGAGGTGCAGAGGGTTGGTGAAGATCGGCCACCATCGCGGCCCGTCGCTGCTGGACATCCTGATCGCACTCACCGCCGAACACCACGGCCTGACCCTGCTCCACGTCGACGACGACTTCGCCGCCATCGCGAAAATCCGGCCCGATCTCTCCCTCGTCAGCGGACAGCAGGCAGCCCGCTGAACGAACTTCGCGTGGTCAGCTACCGGACGCGTACGTCACGAACTCCGCCCACGCGTCCCGCGCGAGCGCGAGCCGAGGCCCACCGAGGTTCTTGGAGTCGCGGATGTGGACGGCGCCGGGGGCCACGGCGATCTCGACGCAGGACTCGCCGTCGGTGCCGCTGCTGTAACTGCTCTTGAACCAGGCAAGTTCGGAGGCATCCCCGGGGGCCTTGCGCATCATGTCTCTCCCAGCAGTTGCTCGATGAAGGCCAGCGACTCCCGTGGAGGGAGGGCCTGCGCCCGGATGGTGCCATACCGCAACTCAAGGATGCGGAGCTGCCTCGGGTCGGAGACCGGCCGCCCGCTGAACTTGCCGTCGGAGCGCCCCACCGCCGTACCGTCCGGGAACTTCAGCAACTCGATGTTGCCGTCCAGCCCAGGGTGGGCATCGGTGTTCGTCGGCATGACCTGAAGCGTGACGTGGTTCAAGCGCCCCACCTCCAGCAGACGTTCGAGCTGCCGTCGCCACACCATTGTGCCCCCGACCTGTCGACGCAGTGGGGCCTCTTCCAGGACGAAGTGCACGGACGGAGCCGGGTCACGCTCGAAGACCGACTGCCGGGCCAGACGAGCGGCCACCATGCGTTCCACATCGTCCGGCGAGTACGGAGGCTGCGCCGCCCCGATCACGGCCCGCGCATGGTCCGGGGTCTGCAAGAGGCCGTGGACGCTGTTGCACTCGTACAGCCCGATCTCGACCGCCTTGGCCTCCATCTTCCCCAGCGCCCGCACCTTCTTCGGATACCGGACCTTCTTCACGTCCTCCCAGGCCGCCGCGATGAGTCCGCCCGCGTTCAGCACCGTGTCGGCCTTGTCCAGGTACTCCTGCCTGGGAATCCGCTTCCCACCCTCGATCTTGTAGACGAGATCCTCGCCGTACCCGACCGCCCTCCCGAAGTCGGCGGCCCGCATCCCCACCGCCTCCCGCCGCAGCTTCAACTGCCGCCCGACCGTGGCGATGACCGCGACGCCCCACTCGTCGTCCGGATCCACCTCCCAGCCCGGCTCGTCGGCCTCCGTCTTGAGCCGCCCCGCGTCGCCGTCCACCAACATCGCGCACCTCTCCGCCGTACCGTCGCGCCTCAACGCCCCCTACCCGTACGGCCCTTCCGGACAGGCCCGACACGACCGGACAACGCCCGGACAGTCACCGTACGTATCAGCGCAGTCACTGTTCACAGTAGGCGCGCACCGCCACGCTGAGTGACGTGAATACGGAAACCGTCGGCCCTGACACCGAACGCCGCAGCCCCATCCGCAACTTCAGCGTGCGGCTGTCCTCCACGCCACGCGGGGCCCGCCTCGCCCGCCTGCTCGCGACCGAGCAACTGCGCAGTTGGGGACTGCCACCCGACCCGGCGGAGCACATCGTCGCGGAGCTGGCGGCCAACGCGGCCACACACGGGCGGGTCCAGGGGCGCGATTTCGACGTGACGCTCTACGTCATCGGCGACACCCTCCGCATCGAGGTCACCGACACCCGCGCCGAACGGCTTCCGTGCGCCCGGCGCCCCACCTCCGACGACGAGTCCGGACGCGGTCTGCTTCTGGTCGAGGCACTCGCGGACCGCTGGGGAACCGCGCCGGGGCGTCCCCCACGCAAGACCATCTGGGCGGAGGTCCGCCTCAGCCCGACACCGGCACCCAGCGGCACGTGCTCCGGTGGCACGGGCCGTCTTTTCCAAAGAACTCACAGGTGAAAGGACCCCACCAAGCCCCACCCCTCCCGCCCGCCGAGCGGCCTCACCCTCGCGAGTGAACATCGCCAACTCGGCTGGCGCCGGGACCGGTTACGCGCCTTACTCTCAGCGCAACACAACCGCAGACATGCGACGGCCCCCGCCGGGACGGCAATCCCAGTGCGAGGGCCTGACCACCAAGGAAGACGAGACCTTCCCGATGGATACGCAGAACCTTAGCGCGCCCTCGCGCGCCCACGCCGGGCTTGCCGACAACAAGCACCCGAACCGGCGGAGCCACTCCGGCGGCGGTCTGGTCCACGACCACACCCGCCACACCACCCGCTTCACGGTGATCGGCAATCACCTCGCGCAACACCCGGAGCTGTCGCTCCTGGCGATCGGGCTGGCCACGCACATCCAGTCGCTGCCGCAGAGCGCCCGCGTCGACATCAAGAGCCTCGCGGCCCGCTTCACGGAGGGCGCGACCCGTATCGCGGCCGCCCTGCGCGAGTTGGAGGCCCACGGCTACCTGCGCCGCGAGCGCGTACGCACGTCGGCGGGCCGCATCGTCACCCGCACGATCTCCTGCAACCAGCCCGGTCGCAGCGGCCACGCGGCGGCCGAGCCCGCACGCCGCACGCACCCCTCCCGCCCGGCGAAGAAGCCACCCCGCAAGCCCTTCCCCGCCGTCCCCCAGCCCGCCTACCGCTCCCCCAGCCTCCTCCAGACCGCCACCGACCTCCTCGCCGACCTGCGCCGCACGGACCCCCGCCTCCTCCTCTCGGCCTGCGACACCGCCCACCTCGCCCCGGGCGTGGCCGCCTGGCTGGAGCGCGACCTCAGCCCCACCGCCGTACGCCACGCCCTGGCGAAAGACCTCCCGTCGGAGCCGATCCACCGCCCGGTCGCCCTCCTGGCCCACCGCCTCACGGCCCAGCTGCCACCCCCGCCCCCGTTCCGGGCGCCCGCGGCACCACCGGCCGTCCGGGTCCAGTACCCGATGACGAACTGCGACGGCTGCGACCGCGGCTTCCGGGGCCCGAGGGGCAGCCGCTGCCGCGACTGCGGGCCCAACCACACCACGCCCGACCTCGTGGAGGCCACCTAGCATGAACGTGACGATCCTTGCCTCCGGGCACAGACGAGGAGCGAGCGCCATGACCATCAACCCGGACAACGCACAGCACGGCGCCTCTCACCCCTACCGGGCCATGCGGGACTTCGTTCAGTCGATGGACGACACCCTCCCCGGCAAGTTCGAGATCACCAGAGAAGGAATCGTCCACGACATGATGGCGCCCGTCGGACCACACGAGCTGACCACGCTGCATCTGCGGAAGCGTCTGGAGAAGGTCATGCCGGAGGATCTGGTCGCTCACACGGGGACACCTGACGTCGAAGCAGAGCCCGAGGGCATCATGCGCCACCCCGACGTCATGGTGATCTCCTGGGCGGACATGGATGTCCCGGGCTCCTTCGACCCACGGACACTGGTCGCCGCCGTCGAGGTCGTGTCCCGTTCCAACCCCGACAACGACTGGGTCGGGAAGGTCCGCGACTACCCCCTCCTCGGCATCCCGGTGTACGCGGTGTTCGACCCCCGCACCGGCACGGGCGCCGTCCTCACCGACATCCACTCCACCCCGGACGGCCCCCGCTACGCGACCCGCAAGGACTTCGTCTACGGCGAGGACGTCACCATCGCCGACTGGACCATCTCCACGGAGAACCTGCCCCGCTACCCGGCCCCGGAGAAGGGCTGAGGGCGAGCCGGGTCACCTCCCCTCCGCCAGCCCTTCCCGCAGCGCCTCGTACGCCGGCTTGCGGCCGTACGTCTCGTCCATCGGTGTCGCCGAGCCCTCGCCGTCGAAGACGCCCGGCACCCAGGAGTACTTGTCGGTGAAGCCCCACACCGTGAAGGACTTGCAGCTCCGGGCTCCCAGGCAGGCGTCCAGCAAGCGGCGGTAGTAGTCGGCCTGGGTCGCCTGCTTGGTCTCGTCGACCGGCAGGATCATCCGCACGTCGACCTCGGTGAACGCGGTCTGCATCCCCAGCGCCCCGAAGCGGGCGAGGTTCTCGGCGACCTGCCCCGGGAAGCCGTACTGGATGGCGAGGTGGCCCTGGATGCCGAAGCCCTGGACGGGGACGCCCTTGGCGCGCAGCCGCTTCGCCAGTTCGTAGTACGCCGTGGACTTCGCGTTGACGCCCTCGACGTTGTAGTCGTTGAGGAAGAGCCTGGCCTTCGGGTCGGCCGCGTGGGCCCAGCGGAAGGCGTCCTCGATGTAGGAGGGGCCCAGCTCACGCAGCCAGATCGAGTTCCGCAGCGAACCGTCCTCCTCGAAGACCTCGTTCACCACGTCCCACTGCTGGATCTTCCCCTTGTACCGCTTCACCTCGGCGGTGATGTGGTCGCGGAGGATCTTCCGCAGCTCGTCCCGCTTGATCGAGCCGTCCTCCACCCCGCTCGTCAGCCAGGCCGGGAGCTGGCTGTGCCAGACCAGGGTGTGGCCCCGGACCACCTGGCCGTGCGCCCGGGCGAAGCGGACCAGGTCGTCGGCCGGCTTCCAGTTGTGGACGCCACGCTCCGGCTCCACCGACTCCCACTTCATGACGTTCTCGGCGGTGACCGAGTTGTAGTCGCGGATCGTCGTCCTGCGGTACGTCCGGTCGTCCGCGAGCGCCGTCATGTCCACGGCCGTCCCGATGCGTACGCCCGCGCGGGCGGCCAGCGCGCGCAGTGACGGCCCTTCCCCTTCCTCACTCGCCGTCGCCGGCTGCACGGCCACCACCGTGGACAGCAGCGTTCCGGCGGCCAGCGCGAGCGCGGGCATGCGGAAGCGGTTGATGTGCCTCATGCGTGGTTCCTCTCTCAGTTCCAGCTCTCAGCGCCGGCAGGCTGATGCGCCGACGCACAATCCCGGCAGTCAGACCCGGCGGCTCTCCAGCGGCCCCAGATACGTCGGCGTCAGCCCACCCGTGTCGATCACCAGGCGTTGCAGGATCACCGTCGGGTCGACCATCCAGAACTTCAGGCGCCGCACCCCGGGCCCGGCGACCGTGTGCCGGGTCGCCGTGACGTTCACGTTGTCGGAGGTGTGGCGCGCCCACTGCTTGTTCATCAGGCCGTCGTCGGCGCCGGTGACGGCGTGGATGTCGACGACCTGGGGTTCCGCGTCGTCGAAGGACACCGCGTAGCGCAGGCCGCCCGTCGGGAGCGCGGGGTTCCGCGGCGAGACGTACGCCAGGACCGTCACCTCGCCGCCCGCCGGCACCGACAGCAGGCCGACCTCGTACTCCAGTCGCGGCCCGGCGCCACCCGGTGTCTGCCGGGCCGCCGTCACCGGCCACGGGGCCATCCCCGCCCCCGTACGGCCGATCCGCTCGATCCGCCGCCACCGCACCCGCCCGCCGGGCGAACCCACCGCCCGCGTGTGGTGCTCCGCGTCGATCGCGACGTACCCGCCCGCCTCGACGAAGCCCCGCAGCGCCCGCGCCTGCCGGGCCGACGGCTTCTCGGCGACCGCCTTCACCGTCACCGAGGCCCCCGCCCCGCTCACCGTCAGCGTCCCCTCGGCGCCACCGGCCGGCACCCGCGCCCAGTCGACCCGTACGGTCACCCGCACCTGCTGCTCGACCCGGCCGCGCGACCGGTCGACCACCAGCCACGGCACCGACGGCTCGATGCGGTACGAGAAGGGCGTACGGCCCCGGTTGAAGATCTCGACGTACTGCTGGGGCCGTGTCTGGTACGGGCTGAACACCGGCAGCACGGCCGCCGCGCCGGACGCGCCGCCCGGCCACCACAGCCCCCGGTCGTCCGCCCCGTCGACGGCGACCCCCAGCTCCGCGGCCTGCGGCACCTCGATCCGCCGCACCTTGGGGAAGATCTCGTCCGGCAGCGCCTGGTGGTCCTTCTCGGGCTGCTGCCACGGGGCGTTGGGGCCGTAGCGTTCGACGTCCCCGTACCCGATGTGCGGCTGGGTCTGGAAGCCCCGCCACTTCCCGCCGGCGATCTCGGTGTTGAAACGGTCGGCGAGGGCGAAGTCCCTGGCCAGGCCGGCCTCAGCGGCCGCCGCCCGGTCGTTGGTCGCCGCCCGCCCCTGCCGTGCGTACAGCAGGTTCTCGAACTCGTCCTCGCGCAGGCCGTAGAGGTTCGCCGTCGCCAGGACCGCGTAGCCGACCAGCTCGAACCAGGCGTCCTGGACACCGGCCGGCAGCTTCCGCCCGAGCCGCTCCGCCCGCCGGGCCAGCGCGCGCCACTCCTCGGTGACGCGTTCCAGCTCGCGGTGCCCGAAGAAGAAGGGCGTCTCCTCGTCGTCGTAGACGATGGCCCGCTCGTCCTTCGCCGGGTCCTTCGACGGATCGAGGGTGATCCGCCGGTTCAGCAGCTCGGGCTTGCGGCGGGCCTGCAACTGCCCGTACGCGTCCAGCACCTCGGCGATCTCGTCGGCGAACCTCCCCCCGAAGTTCTGCCGGGCGAACCCCCGCTCCCACTCCTCCAGGTTCTCCAGTCCCCAACGCCCGGGATTCCAGGCGTAGTTCAGGAAGAACTCCGTGGGCAGCTCGTTCCCCTTCAGATCACCGACGTTCGCCACCCACAGGCCGTGGTTGCCGTAGGCGTCGGCCACGTGGAACTGCTCCCACAGGTTGGCGAGGTTCGCCGTGTCGACCCACTTGTAGTTGCGGCCGACGCCCACGTAGTCGAAGTGGTAGTACAGCCCGTAACCCCCGCGACGGGGTTCGCGCGGGTCGGGGTGCTTGCGGATGTTCCCCCAGTTGTCGTCCGTCAGGACGACCGTGACGTCGTCCGGCGCCCGCAGGCCGCGGTCCCAGTACCGCTGGACCTCCTTGTAGAGGGTCCACACCTGCGGGGTCTCGTCCGCCGGCCTCCCGGTCACCTCCTCGATGATCCGGCGCTGCGTCGCGATGATCTCCGTCATCAGCTCGATGCCGTCGCCGTCGGGCAGGCTCGTGTCGCCGTTCCCCCGCATCCCCAGGGTGACGACGCCCTCGAAGTCCTCGTCGACCATGCGCCGGATGCCGTCCCGCCAGTACGCCCTGATGGCCTCGGCGTTCCGCCGGTACGACCACTCCCCCGTGCCCCCGTAGGGGTCGCGGCCGGGGGTCACGATCGCCCCGGAGGAGTCCCTGACCGCCGGTACGGCATGGCGGTTCCACTCCTCGATGCCCCGCATCATGGGCGCCTCGTGAGACGTGCCCATGACAATCCCGTATTCCTTGGCGCGCGCGTGGTTCTCCGGGTCGTCCTCGGCGAACGCCCTCCCCCACACCGCCGGCCAGACGTAGTTCCCCTTCAGCCGGAGCAGCACCTCGAAGACCTTGGCCCAGAAGTCGGCGTTGAACCCGCCGGGGTAGCCGGGTGCCTTGCCGGGCCCGAAGAACGCCGGCGCCCAGGTCCCGAGCGCCGGGTTCTCGTCGTTGATGAAGACCCCCCGGTACTTCACCGCCGGCGTGCCCTGGCTGTACCGGCCGGGCAGCACGTACACCTCGTCCCGGCGCACCGGCGGCACGTCGTCCCACCAGTACCAGGGGGAGATGCCGAGGCCGTACGACACGTCGTACACCCCGAAGATCGTGCCGCGCGGATCGCTGCCCGCGATGACGAACGCCCGCTCCACCCCGGGCATCGGCCGCTCCACGACCGTCTGCAACGAGGTCTCCCACTTCCCCCGCACCCCGCCGACGTCGAGCTTCCCCGCGCTCACGAGCCCGTCGATCAGCGGACTCCGCCCGATGGTCCCCACCAGGACCACCTCGCGGGCCATCGAGCCCCCCGGGCGCACCCCCGTCACCCGCTCGATGTCGTCACGCAGGTCCCCCGCGACCCGTAAGACCCCGGGATGGTCCTCCGGACTGACCACGACCGGCACCCCGACCAGGGGAAACGCGCCGGGGGCCGGGGAGAAGGACAGGTACGCCCCCGGGTCGCAGACCCGGAGCGCCCCGCCCCCACCGCCGTCCCCGCCCCCGGCACCGCCACCGGCTCCGTCGTCCGCCCACGCGACCCCCGGCAGCGCGGGGCTCACGGCAAGCCCCGCGCCCACGCCCAGAACGGTTCTACGGTTGACGTCCGCGGACATGCCACACCCCTCGACCGGTCGTCCCGAAGCCGGGATTTGCTCAGCGACATGACAAATGGTGGAGGGAGTGAAGCGAGGGGACAACGGGTCGTGCGCGTCGAATAGTTTCGAGAGCCGGAACGTCGAGGGCCCGCACGGTCAGCGGCGTCCGGTCCCTCGGCAGCTCTACTTCACGGACGCCTCGAACTCCGCCAGCCCCTCGTAGGGCACTTCCCGGCAGGGCTTCGCCTTCCCCTTCACCGCGTACATGCTCCCGGCCGGGCTGATCGAGTCCTTGATCGGCTCTGGATCCTCGAAGACCAGGGTGTCGCCGGGGCGCAGGGTGTACGTCCAGGGAGCGGTCGGATCCGTGACCTTCCTGGCCTCAGGCTCAGCCGACTCACCCCGCGGCTTCGCGCAGACATAGCCGCTCCGGGGCCTGTCGAAACTCGTCCGGACACCCACGTCACGCAGCCTCTCGGCCACCTCCCCCCGGTACTCCCAGGCCACGAGTTCATCGAGGGTCACGCTGACGGTGCCGTCCTCGTTCCGTTCCACCGCGTACGCCTGCGACCCACCGGTCGATGACGGCAACCCGACCACGACCCCCGCCGCCACGGCGCACGCAGCGAGCGCCACCAGGGCCCGCCGAGGTGTGACCCGACGCCGGATCACCGGCTCCTCCTCCGTCCGGTCCGCCGCCCGCAGCGCGATCTCCCGCTGGAGTTCGCCCAGCAGCCGGTCCTCGAAGGTCTGCCCCGCCTTGCCCGTCCTGCCCGTCTTCGTCGTCATGCCTTTCCCCCTGCGTAGCTGAGCCCTGCCCCCTGATCCAGCGGCGCCGCGGCCGACCGCAGCGCCTTGCGCGCCCGGTGCAGCCGCACCCGCGCCGTGACCTTGCGTATCCCGAGGGCCGTCGCCGCCTCCGTGACGCTGAGCTGGTCGACCGCGACGAGTTCGATCACCGCGCGTTCCCCGTCGGGCAGCCCCGCCAGCGCGGCCAGCGCCCGGCGCCCGGCCGCCTCCGCGTCGAGCTTCTCCTCCAGCCGGTCGATGTCGTCGCCGTCGAGCAGCCGGCGGCCGGCGATACGGCTGCCGAGGACGCTCTGGCGTGCGCTGCGCCGGGCCTCCGCGGCGACGACGTTGCGCGCGATGCCGTAGAGCCAGGCCGTCTCGCTCCCGAGGTCGGCGCGGTAGGCGTGCGCGGAGTCGATGGCCGCGAGGAACGTCTCGGCGGTCAGGTCGGCGACGGTGTGCGGGTCGGTGACCCGCCGGGCCATGAACCGGGTGACGGTGTCGACATGGCGGCGGTAGAAGACCTCGAAGGCCACGGGATCGTACATCTCTCCCGGCGGACCGCCCCGGCTTCTGCTGTCCGGTGCCAAGGTGTGTACCTCCCGTCGTCGGTCATGCTGTCACCTGTACTTGGCCGGGGAGGGCGAAGGCGTTACCGGAGACCGTTGCCGGAGACGACGAGACGCCGGGAACGGCGAAGGGGCCCGTACGACCGAAGTCGTACGGGCCCCTTCTGGGAGCTCGTGCTGGAGCTACCAGGTCAGATCAGCAAACTCACTTGTTGATCTTGGTGACCTGGCCGGCGCCCACGGTCCGGCCACCCTCACGGATGGCGAACTTCAGGCCCTCTTCCATGGCGACGGGCTGGATGAGCTCGACCTTCATCTCGGTGTTGTCGCCCGGCATGACCATCTCCGTGCCCTCGGGGAGGGTCACAACACCGGTCACGTCAGTCGTACGGAAGTAGAACTGCGGACGGTAGTTGTTGAAGAACGGCGTGTGGCGGCCACCCTCGTCCTTGGACAGGATGTAGGCCTGGGCCTCGAACTCGGTGTGCGGGGTGACCGAACCCGGCTTGATGATGACCTGGCCGCGCTCGACGTCCTCGCGCTTGATGCCACGGAGGAGCAGACCGACGTTCTCACCGGCCTGGCCCTCGTCGAGCAGCTTGCGGAACATCTCGATGCCGGTGACCGTGGTGGTGGTCTTCTCGGTCTTGATGCCGATGATGTCGACGGTCTCGTTGACCTTGAGGACACCACGCTCGATACGGCCGGTGACGACCGTACCGCGACCGGTGATGGTGAAGACGTCCTCGATCGGCATCAGGAACGGCTTGTCGACGTCGCGCTCCGGCTCCGGGATGGCGGAGTCGACGGCGTCCATCAGGTCCAGGACCGACTGGCCCCACTCCTTGTCGCCCTCGAGCGCCTTGAGCGCCGAGACCTTGACGACCGGCAGGTCGTCGCCCGGGAACTCGTACTCGGAGAGGAGCTCACGAACCTCGAGCTCGACGAGCTCCAGGATCTCCTCGTCGTCCACCATGTCGGCCTTGTTCAGGGCGACGACGATGTACGGAACGCCGACCTGGCGGGCCAGGAGGACGTGCTCCTTGGTCTGCGGCATCGGGCCGTCGGTGGCGGCGACCACGAGGATGGCGCCGTCCATCTGCGCCGCACCCGTGATCATGTTCTTGATGTAGTCGGCGTGACCCGGGCAGTCGACGTGCGCGTAGTGACGCGACTCGGTCTGGTACTCGACGTGCGCGATGGAGATGGTGATACCGCGCTGGCGCTCCTCAGGAGCCTTGTCGATCTGGTCGAAGGCCGAGGCCTCGTTCAGGTCCGGGTACTTGTCGTGCAGCACCTTGGTAATGGCGGCCGTGAGGGTCGTCTTACCGTGGTCGATGTGACCGATGGTGCCGATGTTGACGTGGGGCTTAGTCCGCTCGAACTTCGCCTTCGCCACGGGGTCCTCCTGTGGAGTGGTTCTGAACGCCTTGCTTCATCGGCGCCAGGTGATCTTTGCTGGAAAGCCCGGGCCCCGGGGTCAAACATCCGCGTTCGCGGGGGTTTGACCCCGTAAGGCTCCGGAGTCAAGCCTAAAGGCTGGAACTCTACTGAGTTACTCGCCCTTGGCCTTCGCGATGATCTCCTCGGCGACGTTCCGCGGAACCTCGGCGTAGGAGTCGAACTGCATGGAGTAGCTGGCGCGGCCGGACGTCTTGCTGCGCAGGTCGCCGACGTAGCCGAACATCTCCGAGAGGGGCACGAGGCCCTTCACGACACGGGCACCGGCCCGCTCCTCCATGGCCTGGATCTGACCACGGCGGGAGTTGATGTCGCCGATGACCTCACCCATGTAGTCCTCGGGCGTGGTGACCTCGACGGCCATCATGGGCTCGAGCAGCACGGGGCTGGCCTTGCGCGCGGCCTCCTTGAAGGCCTGCGAACCGGCGATCTTGAACGCCAGCTCGGAGGAGTCGACCTCGTGGTAGGCACCGTCGAGAAGCGTGACGCGGACGCCCGTCATCTCGTACCCGGCGAGGATGCCGAACTGCATGGCCTCCTGCGCACCGGCGTCCACCGAAGGGATGTACTCCTTCGGGATGCGGCCACCGGTCACCTTGTTCACGAACTCGTACGAGGCGTCGCCGCCCTCGATCGGCTCGATCGCGATCTGCACCTTGGCGAACTGGCCGGTACCACCAGTCTGCTTCTTGTGCGTGTAGTCGACGCGCTCGACGGCCTTGCGGATCGTCTCGCGGTAGGCGACCTGCGGCTTGCCGACGTTGGCCTCGACCTTGAACTCACGGCGCATACGGTCGACCAGCACCTCGAGGTGCAGCTCGCCCATACCGCCGATGATGGTCTGGCCGGTCTCCTCGTCGGAGTGGACCTGGAAGGAGGGGTCCTCCTCGGCCAGGCGCTGGATCGCGACGCCGAGCTTCTCCTGGTCGCCCTTCGACTTGGGCTCGATGGCGACCTGGATGACCGGGGCCGGGAAGTCCATGGACTCCAGGATCACCGGCTGCTTGTCGTCGGCCAGCGTCTCACCGGTGGTGGTCTGCTTCAGGCCCATGACGGCGACGATGTCGCCGGCGCCCACCGAGTCGATCTCCTCACGCTTGTTGGCGTGCATGCGGTAGATCTTGCCGATGCGCTCCTTCTTGCCCTTGACGGAGTTCAGCACGGCGGTGCCGGACTCCAGGCGACCGGAGTAGATCCGGACGAAGGTGAGCTTGCCGAGGTGCGGGTCGCTCATGATCTTGAACGCCAGCGCGGACAGCGGCTCGTCGTCGGACGGCTTGCGCTTGATGACCTCTTCCGGGTCGTTGACGGCGTGGCCCTCGATGGCCTCGACGTCAAGCGGCGTCGGGAGGTAGCGCACGACCGCGTCGAGCAGGGGCTGGACGCCCTTGTTCTTGAACGCGGTGCCGCAGAACACCGGGGTCACCGTGGTGCCGGTGCCCTTGCCGGACGCGATGGTGATACGACGGATCGCCGCGTAGAGCTGCTCCTCGGTGGGCTCCTCGCCCTCCAGGTACAGCTCCATCAGCTCTTCGTCGTTCTCCGCGACGGCCTCGAGCAGCTTGCCGCGCCACTCCTCGGCGGCCTCGGTGTGCGTGGCCGGGATGTCGACGGTGTCGTACATCTCGCCCTTGGCGGCCTCGGCGGACCACACGAGCGCCTTCATGCGGACCAGGTCCACGACGCCCTTGAAGTCGGCCTCAGCGCCGATGGGGAGCTGCATGACGAGCGGCTGGGCGCCCAGGCGGTCCGAGATCATGTCCACGCAGCGGTGGAACTCGGCGCCGGTGCGGTCCAGCTTGTTGACGAAGCAGATGCGGGGCACGCCGTAACGGTCGGCCTGACGCCACACCGTCTCGGACTGCGGCTCCACGCCGGCAACGCCGTCGAACACCGTCACGGCGCCGTCGAGAACGCGGAGCGAACGCTCCACCTCGACGGTGAAGTCGACGTGACCCGGGGTGTCGATGATGTTGATGGTGTGGTCGACACCCTCAAGCGGCCAGTGACAGGTGGTGGCAGCAGAGGTGATCGTGATGCCACGCTCCTGCTCCTGCTCCATCCAGTCCATGGTGGCGGCGCCGTCGTGGACCTCACCGATCTTGTAGCTGACGCCGGTGTAGAAGAGGATCCGCTCGGTGGTGGTCGTCTTGCCCGCGTCGATGTGGGCCATGATCCCGATATTGCGGACCCTGGCCAGGTCAAGTGAAGTGGTAGCCATAAGGCTTCAGTCTTCTCTCGGTCTCGATGGGGTCTGCGACTACCAGCGGTAGTGCGCGAAGGCCTTGTTGGACTCGGCCATCTTGTGGGTGTCCTCGCGCTTCTTCACGGCCGCACCGAGGCCGTTCGAGGCGTCGAGAAGCTCGTTGAGCAGACGCTCGGTCATGGTCTTCTCGCGACGGGCGCGGGAGTAACCGACCAGCCAGCGCAGCGCCAGGGTGTTGGCGCGGCCGGGCTTGACCTCGACCGGCACCTGGTAGGTGGCGCCACCGACACGGCGGGACTTGACCTCGAGGGTCGGCTTGATGTTCTCGAGAGCGCGCTTCAGCGTGATGACCGGGTCGTTGCCGGTCTTGTCGCGCAGGCCCTCCATGGCGCCGTAGACGATGCGCTCGGCGGTGGAGCGCTTGCCGTTCAGCAGCACCTTGTTGATGAGCGACGTGACAAGAGGAGAGCCGTAGACCGGGTCGATGATGACCGGGCGCTTCGGGGCGGGGCCCTTACGAGGCATTCTTACTTCTCCTTCTTGGCGCCGTAGCGGCTGCGGGCCTGCTTGCGGTTCTTGACACCCTGGGTGTCGAGCGAGCCGCGGATGATCTTGTAGCGAACACCCGGCAGGTCCTTCACACGGCCACCACGCACGAGCACGATGGAGTGCTCCTGCAGGTTGTGTCCCTCACCCGGAATGTAAGCGGTGACCTCGATCCCGCTGGTCAGACGCACACGCGCGACCTTACGCAGGGCCGAGTTCGGCTTCTTCGGGGTGGTCGTGAACACACGCGTGCAGACGCCGCGGCGCTGAGGGGAACCCTCGAGTGCGGGCGTCTTGTTCTTCTCGACCTTGTCCTGCCGGCCCTTACGGACCAGCTGCTGGATCGTAGGCACTACTTCTCCGGTTTCTGTGTGCCGAATGGTGAAGCTAACCCGGAACATCTCCGACCCACGCGGTCGGGTGTGTCGAATACTGCGGGTTCCCGCCGCGAGGCAGAAGGGCGCAGATTACGGCGTCCGCTTACGGCTCCCACCTGTGCGGTTCAAGGCACGCACGAGAGCCAGGGCACACCCCAGGCACAAGGTCTGAGCGTACCTATCGCATTCGCTACGGTCAAAACAAATGGGTAGCCGCTGCGCTGGGCCCGACCGGGGGTGCCTTGTCACCCGGGGCGAGGGGGGCGCCGGGCGGGTACGGGACGCCGGAAGGTGCGGGCGGTGGGGGCCGGGGGGACGGACGCCGGAAGGTGCGGGCGGTGGGGGCCGGGGCGCCATGGGGCGCGCAGGCCCTCGGCGACCCGGGGCGCCATGGGGCGCGCGGGCCCTCGGCGGGTGCGGGCCGGGCGCCGCGGGGCGCGCGGGCCTTCGGCGAGCGGGGGCCGGTCACCCTGAGGCGCCCAGACCCTCGGCGAGCGGGGGCCGATCACCCTGAGACGCCCAGACCCTCGGCAAGTGCGGGCCGATCACCCTGAGACGCCCAGACCCTCGGCAAGTGCGGGCCGATCACCCTGAGACGCCCAGACCCTCGGCAAGTGCGGGCCGGTCACCCTGAGACGCCCAGACCCTCGGCAAGTGCGGGCCAGTCGCCCTGAGACGCCCAGACCCTCGGCAAGTGCGGGCCAGTCGCCCTGAGACGCCCAGACCCTCGGCGAGCGGGGGCCGGTCACCCTGAGGCGCGCAGGCCCTCGGCGAGCGGGGGCCGGTCACCCTGAGGCGCGCAGGCCCTCGGCGAGCGGGGGCCGGTCACCCTGAGGCGCGCAGGCCCTCGGCGAGTGCGGGGGTGGAGGGCTGGGCGCGTAGTTCCTCGCGTCCCTGGGGTGGCCGGGATCAGGCCCTGGTCGTCGGCGCGGCCGGGGTCATACTCCGCTTTCCGACGCCACCCCGGCGATGATCATGATGGCCAGGAAGAACGCCCAGCCGGCGACCGAGAGCCAGCCGAGGATGAGGCCCGCCAGGGCGAAGCCCTCGCCGCCCTCGCCGGTGCGCTTGATCTCGGAGCGGGCGGTGTGGCCGAGGATGACGGCCGGGATACCGGTGAGCCCCATGGTCATCGTGGTGAGCACACCGCAGACCATCGCACCGACGGCCTTGCCGTTGGTGGGCGGCGGCGGGGCGGGCGCCGGCATGAACGTCCGCGGGACCACCGGGGGCATCGCGGGCATGGCGCTCGGCTGCATGGCCGACGGCCCCTGGGGCAGATCGGCGACCAGAAGGGCCAGCTCACCCACCGTGCGCGCCGTGTAGGCCCGCTCGATGCGCTTTTCATACTCGTCCTGCTGGAGGCGGCCCTCACTGAAGCCGGCCCGCAGGACGTCCACGGCACGCTCACGATCGGCATGGGCGGCGAGCAGCGATGGACTACTGCCCTGCGCCTGCCACGGCATCGGCTGCCACGACGGGTTCGACACGAGAAACACTCCCCCGGACTGGTTGTGCCTCCAATGATGCTCCAACGCACGTCCCCCGGCACAGGTTCCCCGACGCCGGTTGTGTTTCGTTTCCGCTACCAGTGTCCCGGTTCGGCGACTACCCGTGTCCCGGATCGGCGCCCACCCGTCTCCCGGATCGGCGACCGACCGGGCGACCGGGCGATCGGCGTCCGCGACGAGGGGCGAGTGTCGGCCAGCGGCCGATTGCCGCCCGTTTCCCGCGTGGCCGCCTCAAGTCCGTTGAGTGGGCGCGGAATCGACGGCACCGGCACAGGTGGACGCGGGGGCGCGGGCATGACCGGGGGCGTACGCGCGCGTGGGACGACGACGGTTTCGACGACCGCGTGCCCTTCCTGGCCCGGCTGGAGAAGGAGGACCGCGCCCTGTCCGGCCCGCCCTGGTGGATCCCGGTCGGCTGCTGGGCGGCGAGCGCCTCGCCGGCCTTCCGGGCCTACACGGCGCGCACGGTGGGGGAGCTGGCCCTTCCACCGGCCCTGCGAACGCCTCCTCGCCCGCTGGCTGTACCCGCTGCGCCACCCCACCCCGGAGGAGGCCACGAAGCGGCCATGGCGGCCGCCGGGCACATCGTCGGCGTCACCAGCCACTCGCTCAGGTCCCTGACGCCCCCCAGCTCGCCGGAGCGCTCGCACACGAGCTGGGTCACCACGTGGGAGGGCACGCCCGGGCCTCGCTGATCACCTTCTGGTACACCCTGCCGGCCCGGCTCACCTGGCGCCTTCTCCGCCGGCCGGCCGCGCACATCGACCGCCTCCCCGTGGGCACCGCGGCCGTCGTGATCGGCGTCCCGGGGGCCGCCCTGTTCGCCGTGGCGACCGCCCCCTACGGTCTGGTGCTCCTCCCTCTGGCCACGCCGTATCTGGTCGCCGCGTTGTCCCGCCGCGCGGAGCTCCGCGCCGACGAACACGCGGCCGGACTCGGTTTCGCCCCGCAGCTGATGGACGTGCCGCGCGAGGACATCCCACGAGGACATCGCCCAACGAGGAGGCCGCCCGGGTGGGCGCCGCGCCCATGGGCGTCCGCGGCCAATAGCGCCGCTGCGAGGAGGAGAGAGTGATCGCACGGCTGCTCGCCTCGCCCCCCGACTCCCCACCCGGCCGCACCGCCTGCAGACCCACGTGGACAGCGGGCGCTGACCCGCGCCCCGGAGCACGCCGAAGGGCGCCCACCCCGCACGGAGCGGAGTGGGCGCCCTTCAGCAGACGTACGCCTTACTGGTTGTACGGACCGTAGTCGTAGTCCTCCAGCGGAACGGCCTGGCCGGAGCCCGTGCCGAACGGCGAGTAGTCGATGTCGTCGTAGCCGACGGCCGAGTACATCGCGGCCTTGGCCTCCTCGGTCGGCTCGACCCGGATGTTGCGGTAGCGGGACAGACCCGTACCGGCCGGGATGAGCTTACCGATGATGACGTTCTCCTTGAGGCCGATCAGCGAGTCGGACTTGGCGTTGATCGCCGCGTCCGTGAGGACTCGCGTCGTCTCCTGGAAGGACGCCGCCGACAGCCAGGACTCCGTGGCCAGCGAGGCCTTGGTGATACCCATGAGCTGCGGACGACCGGAGGCCGGGTGACCGCCCTCCTGGACCACACGACGGTTCTCGGTCTCGAACTTCGAGCGCTCGACCAGCTCACCGGGCAGCAGCTCGGCGTCACCGGACTCGATGATCGTCACGCGGCGCAGCATCTGCCGGATGATGATCTCGATGTGCTTGTCGTGGATCGACACACCCTGCGAGTTGTACACCTTCTGGACCTCGCCGACCAGGTGGACCTGGACGGCACGCTGACCCAGGATGCGCAGCACGTCGTGCGGGTTGGTGGCACCCACGGTGAGCTTCTGGCCCACCTCGACGTGCTCGCCCTCGCTGACCAGGAGTCGGGCGCGCTTCGAGATCGGGTAGGCCGTCTCGTCGCTGCCGTCGTCCGGCGTGATGACGATCTTCTTGGTCTTCTCGGTCTCCTCGATGCGGACGCGACCGGCCGCCTCGGAGATCGGGGCGACACCCTTCGGGGTACGGGCCTCGAAGAGCTCGACGACACGCGGCAGACCCTGGGTGATGTCGTCACCGGCCACACCACCGGTGTGGAAGGTACGCATCGTCAGCTGGGTACCGGGCTCACCGATGGACTGGGCGGCGATGATGCCGACCGCCTCACCGATGTCGACCAGCTTGCCGGTGGCCAGGGAGCGGCCGTAGCACATGGCACACGTACCGACCTTGGACTCACAGGTCAGGATCGAGCGGGTCTTGACCTCCTCGACACCGTGGTGCACGAGCTGGTCGATGAGCACGTCGCCGAGATCCACGTTGGCCGGCGCGATCACCTTGCCGTCGATGACGACGTCCTCGGCGAGCATGCGGGCGTAGACGCTGGTCTCGACGTCGTCGGCCTTGCGCAGGACACCGGTCTCGTCCTTCGAGGCGATCCGCAGCTTCAGACCGCGCTCGGTGCCGCAGTCCTCCTCGCGGATGATGACGTCCTGCGAGACGTCCACCAGACGACGGGTCAGGTAACCCGAGTCGGCGGTACGCAGGGCGGTGTCCGCCAGACCCTTACGGGCACCGTGCGTGGAGATGAAGTACTCCAGCACGGACAGGCCCTCACGGAACGAGGCCTTGATGGGGCGCGGGATGGTCTCGTTCTTCGCGTTCGACACAAGACCACGCATACCGGCGATCTGACGCATCTGCATCATGTTGCCTCGTGCACCCGAGTTCACCATCATGAAGATCGGGTTGGTCTTCGGGAAGTTGTCGTTCATCGCCTCGGCGACCTCGTTGGTCGCCTTGGTCCAGATCGCGATGAGCTCCTGCGTGCGCTCGTCCTTGGTGATCAGACCGCGCTCGTACTGCTTCTGGACCTTCTCGTCCTGCGCCTCGTACCCGCGGACGATCTCCTTCTTCGCCTCGGGGACGACGACGTCGGAGATGGCCACGGTGACACCGGAACGGGTCGCCCAGTAGAAGCCGGCCGCCTTCAGGTTGTCGAGCGTCGCCGCCACGATGACCTTGGGGTAGCGCTCGGCGAGGTCGTTGACGATCTCGGAGAGCTGCTTCTTGCCGACCTCGTAGTCGACGAACGGGTAGTCCTCGGGCAGCAGCTCGTTGAAGAGCGCGCGGCCCAGCGTGGTCTTCAGGGTGAAGGTGTCACCCTGCTGCCACTCCGGCTCGCCCTCCTCGCGCGCCGGCGGGGTCCAGCCGCGCGGCGGGATGGTGCCCACCGGGAAGCGGATGTCCACGCGCGACTGCAGCGAGAGCTCGCCGGCGTCGAACGCCATGATCGCCTCGGCCACGGAGGAGAAGGAGCGGTCCTCGCCCTTCACGTTCCGCATCTCGCCGTCGGTGGTGAGGAAGAACAGACCGAGGACCATGTCCTGGGTCGGCATCGTCACCGGACGGCCGTCGGCCGGCTTGAGGATGTTGTTCGAGGACAGCATCAGGATGCGGGCCTCGGCCTGCGCCTCCGCGGACAGCGGCAGGTGCACGGCCATCTGGTCACCGTCGAAGTCCGCGTTGAACGCGGTGCAGACGAGCGGGTGGATCTGGATGGCCTTGCCCTCGACCAGCTGCGGCTCGAAGGCCTGGATGCCGAGGCGGTGCAGGGTGGGAGCACGGTTCAGCAGAACCGGGTGCTCGGCGATGACCTCTTCGAGGACGTCGTACACGACCGTGCGGCCGCGCTCCACCATGCGCTTGGCGCTCTTGATGTTCTGCGCGTGGTTCAGGTCGACCAGGCGCTTCATCACGAACGGCTTGAACAGCTCCAGCGCCATCGCCTTCGGCAGACCGCACTGGTGCAGCTTCAGCTGCGGACCGACGACGATCACGGAACGCGCGGAGTAGTCCACACGCTTGCCGAGCAGGTTCTGACGGAAACGGCCCTGCTTGCCCTTCAGCATGTCGCTGAGGGACTTCAGCGGGCGGTTACCGGGGCCGGTCACCGGGCGACCACGACGACCGTTGTCGAAGAGGGCGTCAACAGCCTCCTGAAGCATGCGCTTCTCGTTGTTGACGATGATCTCCGGAGCACCCAGGTCGAGCAGGCGCTTCAGACGGTTGTTGCGGTTGATCACACGGCGGTACAGGTCGTTCAGGTCGGAGGTCGCGAAGCGGCCACCGTCCAGCTGCACCATCGGGCGAAGGTCCGGCGGGATGACCGGCACGCAGTCGAGCACCATGCCCTTGGGGCTGTTGCTGGTCTGCAGGAACGCGGAGACGACCTTGAGGCGCTTGAGCGCACGGGTCTTCTTCTGGCCCTTGCCGGTACGGATGATCTCGCGGAGGCGCTCGGCCTCCTCGTCCAGGTCGAAGGACTCCAGGCGCTTCTGCAGCGCCGCGGCACCCATCGAGCCGTCGAAGTACGTGCCGAAGCGGTCACGCAGCTCGCGGTAGAGGAGCTCGTCGCCCTCCAGGTCCTGGACCTTGAGGTTCTTGAACCGGGTCCACACCTCGTCGAGACGGTCGATCTCGCGCTGCGAACGGTCGCGCAGCTGCTTCATCTCACGCTCGGCGCCCTCGCGCACCTTGCGGCGCACGTCGGCCTTGGCGCCCTCGGCCTCCAGCTCGGCCAGGTCGGTCTCGAGCTTCTTGGCGCGGGCCTCCAGGTCGGCGTCCCGGCGGTTCTCGATCTGCTGCCGCTCGACGGAGACGTGCGCCTCCAGGGAGGGCAGGTCGCGGGTACGGCGCTCCTCGTCGACGTACGTGATCATGTACGCCGCGAAGTAGATGACCTTCTCGAGGTCCTTCGGGGCGAGGTCGAGCAGGTAGCCCAGCCGCGACGGAACGCCCTTGAAGTACCAGATGTGGGTGACGGGAGCGGCCAGCTCGATGTGGCCCATCCGCTCGCGGCGCACCTTGGCGCGGGTCACCTCGACGCCGCAGCGCTCACAGATGATGCCCTTGAAGCGGACGCGCTTGTACTTGCCGCAGTAGCACTCCCAGTCCCGGGTCGGACCGAAGATCTTCTCGCAGAAGAGTCCGTCCTTTTCGGGCTTCAGGGTGCGGTAGTTGATCGTCTCGGGCTTCTTGACCTCGCCGTGGCTCCACTGACGGATGTCGTCAGCGGTGGCCAGACCGATCCGGAGCTCGTCGAAGAAGTTGACGTCGAGCACTATGCGTCAATCCCTCTCAGGGTTGTAAGTCTTTGGTCTGATACGGGGGTCCTGGGGCCGGCCGGGCTCGTCACGAGCCCGGCCGAACTCCCGTCAGACCTCTTCGACGCTGCTCGGCTCGCGCCGGGACAGGTCGATGCCGAGCTCCTCCGCAGCGCGGAAGACGTCCTCGTCGGTGTCACGCATCTCGATGGACATACCGTCGCTGGACAGCACCTCCACGTTCAGGCAGAGAGACTGCATCTCCTTGATGAGCACCTTGAAGGACTCGGGGATGCCGGGCTCGGGGATGTTCTCGCCCTTGACGATGGCCTCGTAGACCTTCACGCGGCCGGTGACGTCGTCGGACTTGATGGTCAGCAGCTCCTGGAGGGCGTACGCGGCGCCGTAAGCCTCCAGCGCCCACACCTCCATCTCACCGAAGCGCTGGCCACCGAACTGGGCCTTACCACCCAGCGGCTGCTGGGTGATCATCGAGTACGGGCCGGTCGAACGGGCGTGCAGCTTGTCGTCGACCAGGTGGTGCAGCTTGAGGATGTACATGTAGCCGACCGAGATCGGGTCCGGGAACGGCTCACCGCTACGGCCGTCGAACAGCCGCGCCTTGCCGGACGGGAGCACCATGCGCTCGCCGTCGCGGTTCGGGATGGTGTGCTGCAGCAGACCCGCCAGCTCGTCCTCACGGGCACCGTCGAAGACCGGGGTGGCGACGTTGGTGCCGGGGGCGACACTGTCGGCGCCGATGGCCTGCAGACGCTGCGCCCACTCGTCGGCGAGACCGGAGACGTCCCAGCCGCGGCTGGCGAGCCAGCCGAGGTGGATCTCCAGGACCTGTCCCGGGTTCATTCGGGACGGCACACCGAGCGGGTTGAGGATGATGTCGACCGGGGTCCCGTCCTCGAGGAACGGCATGTCCTCGATGGGCAGGATCTTGGAGATGACACCCTTGTTGCCGTGACGGCCGGCGAGCTTGTCACCGTCGGTGATCTTGCGCTTCTGCGCGACGTAGACGCGCACCAGCTGGTTGACACCGGGGGGAAGCTCGTCGCCCTCCTCGCGGTCGAAGACGCGGACGCCGATGACCTTGCCGATCTCGCCGTGCGGGACCTTCAGCGAGGTGTCACGGACCTCACGGGCCTTCTCACCGAAGATCGCGCGGAGCAGGCGCTCCTCGGGCGTCAGCTCGGTCTCACCCTTGGGCGTGACCTTGCCGACGAGGATGTCGCCGGCGACGACCTCGGCACCGATCCGGATGATGCCGCGCTCGTCGAGGTCGGCGAGGACCTCCTCGGAGACGTTCGGGATGTCCCGGGTGATCTCCTCGGGGCCGAGCTTGGTGTCACGGGCGTCGACCTCGTGCTCCTCGATGTGGATCGAGGAGAGGACGTCGTCCTGCACGAGGCGCTGCGACAGGATGATCGCGTCCTCGTAGTTGTGACCCTCCCACGGCATGAACGCCACGAGCAGGTTCTTGCCGAGCGCCATCTCACCGTTCTCGGTGGCGGGACCGTCGGCGAGGACCTGGCCCTCGATGATGCGGTCGCCCTCGTGGACGATGACCTTCTGGTTGACCGAGGTGCCCTGGTTGGAGCGGGCGAACTTGGCCAGGCGGTACGTGATGTACGTGCCGTCGTCGTTGGCGGTGGTGATGTAGTCCGCGGAGACCTCCTGGACCACACCGGCCTTCTCGGCCTTGACGACGTCGCCGGCGTCCACGGCGGAGCGGTACTCCATGCCGGTGCCGACGAGCGGGGCCTCGGACTTAATCAGCGGCACGGCCTGACGCATCATGTTCGCGCCCATGAGGGCACGGTTGGCGTCGTCGTGCTCGAGGAACGGGATCATGGCGGTCGCGACCGACACCATCTGGCGCGGCGAGACGTCCATGTAGTCCACGTCGTCACCGGGGACGTAGTCGACCTCGCCACCACGACGGCGGACCAGGACGCGGTTCTCGGTGAAGCGCAGGTCGTCGTCGAGCGTGGCGTTGGCCTGCGCGATGACGAACCGGTCCTCTTCGTCGGCCGTCAGGTAGTCGACCTCGTCGGTGACGACGCCGTCGACGACCTTGCGGTACGGCGTCTCCACGAAACCGAACGCGTTGACGCGACCGTAGGAGGCGAGCGAACCGATCAGACCGATGTTCGGGCCTTCGGGCGTCTCGATCGGGCACATACGGCCGTAGTGAGACGGGTGCACGTCACGGACCTCGAAGCCGGCCCGCTCACGGGACAGACCACCAGGGCCCAGCGCCGAGAGACGACGCTTGTGCGTCAGACCCGACAGCGGGTTGTTCTGGTCCATGAACTGCGACAGCTGGCTGGTGCCGAAGAACTCCTTGATGGAGGCGACGACCGGCCGGATGTTGATCAGGGTCTGCGGCGTGATCGCCTCGACGTCCTGGGTCGTCATGCGCTCACGGACGACGCGCTCCATACGAGCCAGACCCGTACGGACCTGGTTCTGGATGAGCTCGCCGACGCTGCGCAGGCGACGGTTGCCGAAGTGGTCGATGTCGTCGGTCTCGACGACGATGCTCGTACCCCGGTCGCCGACCGTCTCGGTCTCGCCCGCGTGCAGCTTCACCAGGTACTTGATCGTCGAGATGATGTCCTCGACGGTCAGGATGCCCGCGTCGAGCGGGGCGTCCGCACCCAGCTTCTTGTTGACCTTGTAGCGGCCGACCTTCGCGAGGTCGTAGCGCTTGGGGTTGAAGTACAGGTTCTCCAGCAGCGTCTGCGCGGCCTCACGCGTGGGGGGCTCGCCCGGGCGCAGCTTGCGGTAGATGTCGAGCAGCGCGTCGTCCTGGCCCTGGGTGTGGTCCTTCTCCAGGGTGGCGCGCATGGACTCGTACTCGCCGAACTCCTCGAGGATCTGCTCGGTGGTCCAACCGAGCGCCTTGAGAAGGACGGTCACGGACTGCTTGCGCTTGCGGTCGATACGGACGCCGACCATGTCGCGCTTGTCGATCTCCATCTCCAGCCAGGCACCCCGGGAGGGGATGATCTTGGCCGAGAAGATGTCCTTGTCGGACGTCTTGTCGATGGAGGAGTCGAAGTAGACACCCGGCGAACGAACCAACTGCGACACCACGACACGCTCGGTGCCGTTGATGACGAAGGTGCCCTTGTGGGTCATGAGCGGGAAGTCGCCCATGAAGACCGTCTGGGACTTGATCTCGCCGGTCTCGTTGTTGGTGAACTCGGCCGTCACGAAGAGCGGGGCCGCGTACGTGAAGTCACGGTCCTTGCACTCGTCGATGCTGTTCTTCGGCGGCTCGAAGCGGTGGTCGCGGAACGTCAGCGACATCGACCCGGAGAAGTCCTCGATCGGGGAGATCTCCTCGAAGATCTCCTCCAGACCGGACTTGGTGGGGACGTCCTGTCCGTTCTCCAGAGCCTCCTCGACCCGACTCTGCCAAGCGGTGTTGCCGAGCAGCCAGTCGAAGCTCTCGGTCTGCAGCGCGAGCAGGTTGGGAACCTCGAGAGGCTCCTTGATCTTTGCAAAGGAGATGCGCAGCGGGGCGGTGCTGGCGCCGTTGTTCGTATTCGCGGTCGAGGCGTTGCGCGAGGCGGCCAAGAGGGGGTCCTTCCGAGGGCTCGGACTCACTACGCGCGTACCGGCCCCTCTCCTGCGCAAAGCGAGAAGGCTGTTCCTGAACTGATCAATAAAACCAGGTCAGGAGTGGTCTCTTCGTCGATGCTCAAGCGAGGGCATGCCCCTGGTGACGGGCAGGGGACAGCTAACAGGCAGCGCAAAGGGTCAGTGTAGCCAGTTGGCACACTGATGTCCAGTGCGGGTTTTTCGAGACCCTCGTTGTTCTCGACACCTGCGCAAGCCCACGCCCTCAATGCACGTTGATACTGCCCTCTTCGTCGTCGATCCATGCCTCGGAGTTCGGATCGGTGTGACGACGCGTCCTGAGAATTGCGCGCTGCGTGCTGTTCGTCAAGGCCCCTCATGCCCGCTCCGCATGCCGCGATCGTCACTCGCGGCCCGTCACCCGGGCGCTCGGAGGCACGACGAAGATCACCATACTCGCCGCCACCGACAGCGCAAGGCAGCCGTCACTCGACGTCCCGGAACGCCGAAGGGCGACCACCCAGTTGGGTGATCGCCCTTCGGTGCGCTCGCGTTACAGATTCGAACGAGTTTTTGTCACTCGTCTCGGATCTGCGTGGCACAGGCCCTCGCGGGCCCGGAAAGCTGGCGGACCAGCGAGGTCTTACTTGACCTCGACGGAGGCGCCGGCGCCCTCGAGGGACTCCTTGGCCTTGTCCGCGGCCTCCTTGTTGACCTTCTCCAGAACCGGCTTCGGCGCACCGTCGACCAGGTCCTTGGCCTCCTTCAGGCCGAGGGAGGTGAGCTCACGCACGACCTTGATGACCTGGATCTTCTTGTCGCCGGCACCGGTGAGGATGACGTCGAACTCGTCCTTCTCCTCGACGGCCTCGGCGCCACCGGCGGCACCGCCGGCAGCCGGGGCGGCGACGACGGCCGCGGCGGCGGCGGTGACGTCGAACTTCTCCTCGAACGCCTTCACGAACTCGGAGAGCTGGATCAGGGTCATGTTCTCGAACTCGGCGAGCAGTTCGTCCTGGGTGAGAGCCACGATGGCTTTCCTTCCACTAATTCGGCTGGTGCCGGATGTACATGTCTGGCGGGCGTACGTTCGGCCCGCTACGGCCTCTGCCTGTGGCTCAGCGCCTCAGGCCGCGGCCATTTCGCGAGCCGAGTTACTCGGCACCGCCCTGCTCGTCCTGCTTGGCGCGAAGCGCGTCCACGGTGCGGACGAGCTTCGTCGGGAGCGCCTGGAGGAGCTGAGCAGTCTGCGTCTGCTTGCCCTTCAGGGCGCCCGCCAGCTTGGCGAGCAGAACCTCGCGGGACTCGAGGTCCGCGAGCTTCTTGATCTCGTCGGCGGACAGCGCCTTGCCGTCAAGGACACCGCCCTTGATGACGAGGTTCGGGTTGTCCTTGGCGAAGTCACGAAGACCCTTCGCCGACTCCACCGGGTCACCGGTGACGAAGGCGACCGCCGTCGGACCGTTGAACAGGTCGTCGAGCGTCGTGATCCCGGCCTCGTTGGCCGCAATCTTGGTCAGCGTGTTCTTCACCACGGCGTACTGGGCGTTCTCACCGAGCGAACGACGCAGCGTCTTGAGCTGCGCCACGGTGAGACCCCGGTACTCGGTCAGCACGGCGGCGTTCGAGCTACGGAACTGCTCCGTGAGCTCGGCCACCGCGGCAGCCTTGTCGGGCCTTGCCATAGAGCGTCGGCCTCCTTCCGGGTGATGAGGACCGCTCGGAAGGGGCTGCGTCAAAACGAAACGCCCCGGCGCAGGCGCACGGGGCGTAGCTCAACCGAATGGATTCCGTTGGACACGGAACTGATCCAGGAGCAACTTCCACAGTCACCTGCGCGGGTCGTCCGCATTCAGCGGATCCTTCGGCCACCGAGCCCTCTCAACGAGCACACGGCAACGACCAGCGGTCTTTGGCTTCTCCGGAAGAATACGGGACGGCGTCGCCGTCAAGCAAATCCGCTCCCGGGGAGCACGGATCAGCCCTTCCCGGCCCTGTCCGCCAGCTCGCCGAGGTCCACCGTGTCGTCGGCCTTCGGGGGCTCGACGTCCACCGCCGGGTCGATGTCCAGGAAGGTGAACGTCAGATCCAGCGGGCCGGTGTCGACCTCGCGTCCCTCGGCGTCCAGCCCTCTGGTGTCGCCCCTCAGCCGGAACCGCTTGGCCCGGCCGTCCCCGTCGATCCACAGGTCCACGGTGAGCTCGCTCCCGTACCGCAGGCTCAGGCCCAGGAACTGGTCGAGGCCGTTCATCCGCAGGTCCCTGGTCTTCTTGTCCCCGGCGGCGAACTGGGCCTTCCTCAGCCCCTTGCTGGTGACCTCGCCGGCGTAGTGGGTGGTCGGGGTGCCGTCGACGGTCTCGGTGCCGGTCTTCCGCACCTTCCGGGCGCCCGCGAGGATCGTGGACTGCACGAGGGGGCTGCCCTCCAGCTGGCGGGGCAGCACACCGTACGAGCGGTTGTCCGCGGTGCCGGCGCCCCACACCGCCGGCTCGGCCTTGGCCCAGTGCCTGCCGCTGGTGTCGCCGAGGACCTTGGTGTCGGCCTGGGCGTACAGGGCGCCGCCGACGAAGCGGACGTCCACCGGCTTGTCCGCCGCGTCACCGAGACCCGTGATCTTCATGCGCATGACAGTCGGGTCGACGGCCATGGACGCCTCGGCCCGTATCCGGCCGTGCTCGGGCACCGTGCCGGTCACCCGGTACCGCAGCGAGGTGATGCCCGTCGTCGTCTCCGCCGCCCGGGCCACGGCCTCACCGGGCGTCAGTTTCGGGTCCGGCCCGGCACCCGTCTGCGACCCGCAGGCGGCGGTACCGAGCAGGACGACCGCGACGACCGCGCCGACGGTTCGGCGACGGCGTACGGAGCCGGCCGTGGAAAACCTCATGTGTCCCCCCATGCACTCACGCCCCACCAGTACGGGGCCGAAGGGACACTAGCGCGGCCGGGCAAGCGCTGTCCCCGGCTTTCGGGCGGCGGACGGGAGAAAGGCCCCGTGCGCCAAGAAGACCCGTACGCCAAGAAGACCCGCACGCCAAAAGGCCCGTACACCGAAAAGGGGCGAGCCCCGCACCTCGGAAGGTGCGGGGCTCGTCCGTGCTATGCGTGCGCGACGCGGCTGCCTGGTGAGCGGTGGGCTCAGACGGCGGCCGGGTCCTCCTCGACGAGGAGGTTGCGGGTGCGGTTCGGGTCGATCGGGATGCCGGGGCCCATCGTGGTGCTGATGGCGGCCTTCTTGATGTAGCGACCCTTGGCGGCGGACGGCTTGAGACGCGTGATCTCTTCCAGGGCCGCCGCGTAGTTCTCCACCAGCTTGTCGTCCTCGAAGGACGTCTTGCCGATGATGAAGTGCAGGTTCGAGTGCTTGTCGACGCGGAACTCGATCTTGCCACCCTTGATCTCGGTGACAGCCTTCGCGACGTCCGGGGTCACGGTGCCGGTCTTGGGGTTCGGCATGAGACCACGGGGACCGAGCACGCGGCCGAGGCGGCCGACCTTGCCCATGAGGTCCGGGGTGGCGACGACGGCGTCGAAGTCCAGACGGCCCTTCGACACCTCGTCGATGAGCTCGTCGGCGCCGACGATGTCGGCGCCCGCGGCACGAGCGGCCTCGGCACGGTCACCGGTCGCGAAGACCAGGACCCGGGCGGTCTTACCGGTGCCGTGCGGGAGGTTCACGGTGCCACGGACCATCTGGTCGGCCTTACGAGGGTCGACACCCAGACGGAAGGCGACCTCGACGGTGCCGTCGAACTTGGTCGTGGAGGTCTCCTTGGCGAGACGGACGGCCTCGAGCGGGGCGTACAGCTTCTCCCGGTCGACCTTGGCGTCCGCAGCGCGGAGAGCCTTGCTGCGCTTGCTCACAACTGCTCCTGTGTGTTCTGAAAGGAGTCGTGGTACGGGCCGAGCAGGCCCTGCCACGTGCGACCGCCTTCACGGCGCCCGCATGGTTCTACGAAGGTGCTACGAGGCTGAGATCAGCCCTCGACCGTGATGCCCATGGAACGGGCGGTGCCGGCGATGATCTTCGACGCGGCGTCCAGGTCGTTGGCGTTGAGGTCGGGCAGCTTGGTCTGCGCGATCTCGCGGACCTGCGCCTCGGTGATCTTGGCGACCTTGGTCTTGTGGGGCTCGCCGGAGCCCTTCTCGACACCAGCGGCCTTGAGGATCATCTTCGCGGCCGGCGGGGTCTTGGTGACGAAGGTGAAGGAGCGGTCCTCGTAGACCGTGATCTCCACCGGGATCACCCAGCCACGCTGCGACTCGGTCGCCGCGTTGTAGGCCTTGCAGAACTCCATGATGTTGACGCCGTGCTGACCGAGCGCGGGGCCGACCGGCGGAGCCGGGTTCGCCGCACCGGCGTTGATCTGGAGCTTGATAAGCCCCGTGACCTTCTTCTTCTTGGGAGGCATAGCTCTCCGGGTCCTTTCGATTCGAGTGCGCCCTCATCCGGTTCGCGGCCAGATGAAGGCATACCGCACAACGATAACGGGTATAGATGCGCGGCCAAAAACGAGCAGGTCAGGAGGTCCCCACGAGGACCGACCTGACCTGCCGCTTTCGAGTCTTCGTCAGTTCTTCTGGATCTGGTCGAAGGAAAGCTCGACCGGGGTCTCGCGGCCGAAGATCTCCACCAGGCCCTTGACCTTCTTGGAGTCGGCGTTGATCTCGTTGATCGTCGCCTGCAGCGTGGCGAAGGGGCCGTCGGTGACGGTGACCGAGTCGCCGACCTCGAAGTCCAGCACCTGGACCTCGACCTTGCGCTGCGGAGCGGGCTTGCCCTCGGCCTCGGCGGCCTCACGCGCGGCCTTCTCCTCGGCCTCCGGCGCGAGCATCTTGACGATCTCGTCCAGGGTCAGCGGGTACGGGTCGTAGGCGTTGCCCACGAAGCCGGTGACGCCCGGGGTGTTGCGGACGACGCCCCAGGACTCGTTCGTCAGGTCCATACGCACCAGGACGTAGCCGGGGAGCTTGTTCTGGCGGATGGTCTTGCGGTCGCCGTTCTTGATCTGGACGACCTCTTCCTGCGGCACCTCGGCCTGGAAGATGTAGTCCTCGACGTTCAGCGAGACGGCGCGCTGCTCCAGGTTGGTCTTCACGCGGTTCTCGTAACCGGCGTAGGTGTGGATGACGTACCACTCGCCGGGCAGGGTCCGCAGTTCCTCGCGGAGGGCCTGGACCGGGTCGACCGGCTCGGCCTCTTCCTCGGCGGCCTCTTCCTCGGCTTCCTCGGCGGCCTCGGCCTCGTCGTCCACGACGTGCACGGCCTCTTCCTCGGCCGGCTCCCCCGCCTCGGCTTCCGCAGCCTCGAACTCGTCGACCTCGTCCGCTCCCTCGACGATGTCGAGCTCATCATCCACGGACTGGTCCGGCTCGATGGCGTCGTTCAGGTTCGGGTCAGACACTGTGGCTGCTTCTTCCTGGATACAAGGGGTGGAACACGCGAAAGGGGCGCCTGGTACGGCGCCCTTCGCAGTCGGCTCAGCCGAAGACGTACTTGGCGGCCTTGTCGAGTCCGAAGTCAATCACAGTCACGAGACCGATCATGATGACGACGAAGACGATGACCACGGTGGTGTAGGTCGTCAGCTGGGAGCGGGTGGGCCAGACGACCTTCCGCAGCTCCGCGACGATCTGGCGGTAGAAGAGCGCGAGGCGCTTCAGCGGGCCCTTCTTGGCGCGCTTTCCGCCCTTACGGGTCTTCTTCTTGTCCTCGGGCACCTCGTCCTGGGCATCAGGCGTGTCGATGGAGCCCACGGCGTCCGTCATTCATCCTCACCTGATTCCGGTCCGGGTCCGTGGCCGTGCCGCGCCCGGTCTGAGCCGCACGGCGGAACATTGCTGTACGTACATGCGCACACATCCTGGCGTGAGGAGTGTGTAGCAGGGCCGGAGGGACTTGAACCCCCAACCGCTGGTTTTGGAGACCAGTGCTCTACCAATTGAGCTACGACCCTTTGTGGTTCTCCACCAACGTACCGCATGCGACCGAGTGCTAGGTGTGCACCCCAGGCTGCGGCCGGTGAAGGCCAACGAGGTGAGAGTGTACGTGGTCCGAGGCCCGTCGTCGAACAGAAAGCGTCCGGTGGGGCGTTGTGCGTCGAAGATCGACCGCGGCCGGGTGCGCGGACGGACGGTTGTTCCTGTGCCGTTCAGACTGTGAAACCCGTGTGCCGGGCGCGTTTCCGGTCTGGAACGATGGGCCCCATGAGCGCTGCAACCCCTCCGACCGAGCGCCGGGTCTCCGCCCGCATCGGCGCGATCTCCGAGTCCGCGACCCTCGCCGTCGACGCCAAGGCCAAGGCCCTCAAGGCCGCCGGACGTCCGGTGATCGGCTTCGGCGCCGGTGAGCCCGACTTCCCGACCCCCGACTACATCGTCGAGGCGGCCGTCGAGGCCTGCAAGAACCCGAAGTACCACCGCTACACGCCCGCCGGTGGTCTGCCCGAGCTGAAGGCCGCGATCGCCGCGAAGACGCTGCGCGACTCGGGCTACGAGGTCGACCCCGCGCAGATCCTCGTCACCAACGGCGGCAAGCAGGCCATCTACGAGGCGTTCGCCGCCATCCTCGACCCGGGCGACGAGGTGATCGTCCCGGCGCCGTACTGGACGACGTACCCGGAGTCGATCCGCCTGGCCGGCGGTGTCCCGGTCGAGGTCGTCGCCGACGAGACCACCGGCTACCGCGTCTCCGTCGAGCAGCTGGAGGCCGCGCGCACCGAGAAGACGAAGGTCGTCCTCTTCGTCTCCCCCTCCAACCCGACCGGCGCGGTCTACAGCGCCGAGGACGCCGAGGCGATCGGCCGCTGGGCCGTCGAGCACGGCCTGTGGGTGCTGACGGACGAGATCTACGAGCACCTCGTCTACGGCGACGCGACGTTCACCTCGCTGCCGGCACTCCTGCCCGAGCTGCGCGAAAAGTGCATCGTGGTCAACGGCGTCGCCAAGACGTACGCCATGACCGGCTGGCGCGTCGGGTGGATCATCGGCCCGAAGGACGTGGTGAAGGCCGCGACCAACCTCCAGTCGCACGCCACCTCCAACGTCTCCAACGTCGCCCAGGCGGCCGCCCTCGCCGCGGTGTCCGGCGACCTGGACGCCGTGGCGACGATGCGCGAGGCGTTCGACCGGCGCCGCAAGACCATCGTGCGGATGCTCAACGAGATCGAGGGTGTCCTCTGCCCGGAGCCCGAGGGCGCGTTCTACGCCTACCCGTCGGTGAAGGCGCTGATCGGCAAGGAGATCCGGGGCAAGCGGCCGCAGAACACGGTCGAGCTGGCCGCGCTGATCCTGGAGGAGGCCGAGGTCGCGGTCGTCCCGGGCGAGGCGTTCGGCACGCCGGGCTACCTGCGGCTGTCGTACGCGCTGGGTGACGAGGATCTCGTCGAGGGCGTGTCGCGTATCCAGAAGCTGCTGGCCGAGGCGACGGACTGACGTTCCGCCGACCCGTCGGCCCGCCGGTGCGTCGGCCGGTCCGCCGGCCCGCCGGTCCGTCGGCCGGCCGTCCGCTTGGGGCGGGCATCTTCCGAATTCCGGGAGGTGCCCGCCCTCATTCGTTTGTGCGAGCAAGACCACGTTCAGGGATTCCGCTACCGGGACGGCCGTGGCGTGCGGCAGGATCGGGCGATGGAGCGTGTACGTGATCTCTCTGAACTGCCGAAGGCCCATCTGCACCTGCACTTCACCGGGTCGATGCGGCCGGGGACCGTCCTGGAACTGGCCGACAAGTACGGCGTACGGCTGCCCGACGCGCTGACGGACGCGCTGACCAGCGGGGAGCCGCCACGGCTGCGGGCCACGGACGAGCGCGGGTGGTTCCGCTTCCAGCGGCTGTACGACGCGGCGCGCTCGTGCGTGCGGGAGCCGGAGGACATCCAGCGGCTGGTGAGGGAGGCCGCCGAGGAGGACGTCAGGGACGGGTCCGGCTGGCTGGAGATCCAGGTGGATCCGACGTCGTACGCCCCTCGGCTGGGCGGGCTGATTCCCGCGCTGGAGATCATCCTGGACGCGGTGGACACGACGGCGCGGGAGACCGGCCTCGGGATGCGGGTGTTGGTCGCCGCGAACCGGATGAAGCACCCGCTGGACGCGCGGACGCTGGCGCGGCTCGCGGTGCGGTACGCGGAGCGGGGCGTCGTCGGGTTCGGACTGTCCAACGACGAGCGGCGCGGCATGGCGCGGGACTTCGACCGGGCGTTCGCGATCGCGCGCGACGGCGGGCTGCTGTCCGCGCCGCACGGCGGTGAGCTGACCGGGCCGTCGTCCGTGCGGGACTGCCTGGACGATCTGGACGCCGACCGGATCGGGCACGGGGTGCGCGCGGCGGAGGACCCGCGGCTGCTGAAGCGGCTCGCGGACCGGGGCGTCACGTGCGAGGTGTGCCCCGCGTCGAACGTGGCCCTCGGGGTCTACGAGAAGCCGCAGGACGTGCCGCTGCGCACGCTCTTCGAGGCCGGTGTGCCGATGGCTCTCGGGGCCGACGACCCGCTGCTGTTCGGCTCCAGGCTGGCGGCGCAGTACGAGATCGCCCGCGCGCATCACGGCTTCACCGACGCGGAGCTGGCGGAGCTGGCCCGGCAGTCGATCCGGGGGTCGGCGGCGCCGGACGACACGAAGGCGCGGCTGCTGGCGGGGGTGGACGCGTGGCTCGTGTCCGGGTAGTGGCTCGTGCCCGCGTAGTTACAGGCTGACGCCGATCGTCACCGGCTCGTTGACCAGGGTGATGCCGAAGGCGTCCCGGACGCCGGTGACGACCTCGCGGGCCAGGGTCAGGAGGTCCTCGGTGGTGGCCGCGCCGCGGTTGGTGAGGGCCAGGGTGTGCTTGGTGGAGATGCGGGCCGGGCCGGTGCCGTACCCCTTGGTGAAGCCGGCCTTGTCGATGAGCCAGGCGGCGGAGGTCTTGGTGTGGCCGTCGCCCGCGGGGTAGGCGGGCGGGGTGACGTCGTCGCCGAGGCGGGCGCGCACACGCGCGTGGAACGCGGCGAACTCGTCGTTCGTGAGGATCGGGTTCGTGAAGAACGAACCGGCGGACCAGGTGTCGTGGTCCTCGGGGTCGAGCACCATGCCCTTCCCTGCGCGGAGCTTCAGCACGGTCTCGCGAGCGGCGGCGAGGGGGACGCGGTCGCCGGGTTCCACGCCGAGGGCGCGGGCCGTCTCGGCGTACTTGATCGGTCCGGAGAGGCCGCCGGCGTCCTCCAGGTCGAAGCGGACGCGGAGGACGACGTAGCGGTCGGGGTCGTTCTTGAAGCGGCTGTGCCGGTAGGAGAAGGCGCAGTCGGCGTTCGGGAGGGTGACCGTCTCGCGGGTGCGGCGGTCGTAGGCGACGACCTCCGTGATGGTGGAGGAGACCTCCTGGCCGTACGCGCCGACGTTCTGGATGGGGGTGGCGCCGGCGGAGCCGGGGATGCCGGCGAGGCACTCGATGCCGGCGAGTCCGGCGTCGACGGTGTGGGCGACGGCGTCGGTCCAGACCTCGCCCGCGGCGAGCTCCAGCTTCGTGCCGTCGAGGGTGATGCCCTTGGTGGCGATGACCAGGGCGGTGCCGGCGAAGCCCTTGTCGCCGATGACCAGGTTGGAGCCGCCGCCGATGAGGAGGAGGGGGGTGCCGGTGTCGTCCGCCTCGCGGACGGCGGCGATCACCTCGTCGTCGGTGGTGGCGGTGACCAGCCGGTCCGCGGGGCCGCCCAGCCGGAAGGTGGTCAGCGGGGCGAGGGGGGCATCGTGTCGTTCCTGCACGCGCTCAAGAGTACGAGGACACCGGGTGCCTCGGGGGCGGGGGTGGGGATGGGCGTGTGGCGGGGGTGCGGGGGGCGTGTGGCGGGGTGCCTGCGGCGGCCTGTGCGGGTGGGTGCGTGGCGCGGATGCCTGCGGGTGGGTGCGTGGCGCGGATGCCTGCGGCGGCCTGTGTGGGTGGGGTGGGGTTCGCGTTCGCCTACGGGGGTGGGTGGGTCGGGGGCGCGCCGGGGGGTGTCCGTCCTCGGAACGGCGCGAAATCGGTCTCTCGGGAAGCGGGACCAGTTGACGCGCCAACCGCTGCGGGCGGACACCCCCCGACACACCCCCTCACGTCCGTACGCGGCCCACCCGCCGCACGGGCTTGCGACGCCTCCGAGGCGTGTGCCGACCCGGTCGTACGCGGCCCACCCACCGTCTCGGCTCGTGCCACGTCGGTGACGTGTGTGCCACCTCTCCCTGGTCCCTGCGGGCAGTCGTGCCGGTGGGGCGGCACGGGTGGGCGGGCGGCGCCCCGTTGCGCCGGGGTGCGTGGGGGGTCGGCCGCCCGGCAGGGGTTACGCGGGGACCTTCCGCGGGGTCGGGGTCGGCTCCGGTGTGGGGCGCGGCGTGGCGCTTCCGCGGGGTATCGCCAGGGCCGCCGCGCCCGCCAGGGCGACCACCGCGGCGCCCACCGCCAGTGCGGGACGGAGGCCGTCCACGAAGGTCTGAGGCGTCTCGTAGCCGCCCTGCGCCGCGAAGATGGAGGACATCACCGCGATGCCCAGCGCGCCGCCCACCTCGCGGAGGGCGTTGTTCGCGCCGGACGCGATGCCCTGCTCGGTCGTGCTGACGCTGGACATCACCAGGTGGGAGGCGGGGGCGAAGAAGAGGGCCATGCCGATGCCGCTGACGATGAGGCCGGGCAGCTGGGCGGAGTAGGAGACGTCGGTCGTGGCCACATAGGCCAGGTAGCCGAGGCCGGCGGCCTGGAGGAAGAGGCCCGTGGCGACGACCGGGCGGCCGCCGATCCGGTCGGAGAGGATCCCGGCGATCGGTGCGACGAGCATCGGCATCCCGGTCCAGGGCAGCATCCGCAGCCCCGCCTCGGTGGGCGAGTAGCCGAGGACACCCTGCATGTACTGGCTCAGCAGGAAGATCGAGCCGAACATGCCCAGGAACATCAGCATGCTCGCCGCGTTGATGCCCGCGAAGGCGCGGGACCGGAACAGCCGCATCGGGAGCATGGGGTTCGCCGCCCGGACGCCGTGGACCACGAAGCCGGTCAGCAGCGCGGTGCCCGCGAAGAGGCACACCAGCACCGGGCCGGACGTCCACCCGTCGGCGGGGCCGCGGACCAGGCCGTAGACGACGCCGAAGAGGCCGCCGCTGGCCAGCAGGGTGCCGGTGATGTCGAGCGGGGCGCCGGTGCCGTGGGACTCCTGGAGGCGGAGTCGGGCGAGCGGGAGCAGGGCGAGGCCGAGGGGGACGTTCAGCCAGAAGATCCACTGCCAGGAGATGTGCTCGGTGAGGCTGCCGCCGATGAGGGGCCCGGAGGCGACCGCGAGGCCGTTGACGGCGCCCCAGGCGCCGTACGCCATCCCGCGCCTGGCGGGCGGGACCGCGGCCGTGAGCAGGGTGAGCGTCAGCGGCATCATGATCGCGGCGCCGACTCCCTGGACCGCCCGGGCGGCGATCAGCGAGTCGATGCCGGGTGCCGAGGCCGCCGCGGCGGAGGCCCCCGTGAACACCGTGATCCCGACGAGGAACAGCCGTCGCCTGCCGAACCGGTCCCCCAGGGCCGCGCCGAACATCAGCAGGACGGCGAAGGTGAGCGTGTACGCGCTGACGGTCCACTCCAGGTCGTGCAGCTCTCCCCCGAGGTCCTCCCGGATGGAGGGCAGCGCGGTCGTCACGACCAGGTTGTCCAGGGCCGCCATGAATCCGGCGACGCTGGTCACGATGAGCGCCCAGACGGCCCCTGAGCGGGTGGGTGCGGTTTCCTTCGGCATCTCTCCCCCAGCGAATGTTGGTTAGTTATTGATCAATAACTTTTGCGGACATGGGGAGACGGCGGCATCCGCCCTCACCCCGGTCGCTACTTCTCCAGCCGGCCCTTGGCGCGGGCCGACGGGTACATCCCTTCCCAGACCCGGTGTTCGGGCGGGAAGCCCATGGCCACCAGGCAGTTGACGAGCATGCCGTAGGCCAGGAAGAGCGTGGTCTCGTTGGCGTCCGCACCCAGCGGCAGGTGGACCGTGTCCCACAGGCGCATCCAACCGGCCCGCACCGCCTCGCCGAACTCGTGGTCGCCCGCCTGCTCGGCCGCACCCACGGCGACGTACATCTGCATCTGCATCATCAGGCGCTCGGGGTGTTCGGCGATGACCCTGGTGTAGGCGTTGGCCATGGCATGCAGGGCCTCTTCGCCCTCCAGGCCCTCGGCGGCTTCCGCGAACGTGCGGATGGTGTCCTCCACACACCGCTCGGCGGCCGCGAGGAAGATCGCCTTCTTGCCCGGGAAGAGCCGGAAGAGATACGGCTGCGAGACCCCGACCCGCTTGGCGATCGACTCGGTCGACGTGCCGTGGTAGCCACCCCGGGCGAACTCGCTCGTCGCCGCCCGGATGACGCTCTCGCGCCTCTCCTCCGCGCTCATCCTGACCATGCGAGAAAGTTAGTGCTCAATCACTAACTAAGTCAAGAGGGTGCGCGCCCATGGGTAAGGGGCGCCTCCGGGAGGGAGAACGCCCCTTACGCCGGGTCCTGGTGCCGTCAGGCGAGGCGTACGACCGCTCGGGACATGCCCAGCACCTTCTGGCCCGCGCTCATGGCGGTGAGGTCGACGCGGACGGTGTTGTCGTCGAGCTTGGCGCCGACCTTGGCGGTGACCTCGACGGTCGCGCCCTGGTCGTCGTTGGGGACGACGACGGGCTTGGTGAAGCGGACGCCGTACTCGACGACCGCGCCGGGGTCGCCGGTCCAGTCGGTGACGACGCGGATCGCCTCGGCCATGGTGAACATGCCGTGCGCGATGACGTCGGGGAGGCCGACCTCCTTGGCGAACTTCTCGTTCCAGTGGATCGGGTTGAAGTCGCCGGAGGCACCCGCGTACTGGACGAGGGTGGCGCGGGTCACGCCGAAGGTCTGGGCGGGCAGTTCGGTGCCGACCT
The DNA here is from genome assembly GCF_055573455.1 of Streptomyces sp. NPDC030183. Lineage (NCBI taxonomy): Bacteria > Bacillati > Actinomycetota > Actinomycetes > Kitasatosporales > Streptomycetaceae > Streptomyces > Streptomyces sp. NPDC030183. Next base: position 28,053 of record NZ_JBVIBK010000008.1, on the reverse strand, counting down.
CGACGTCGTCGTAGGAGATCTTCGCGGTCATGCTCACGCCTCCTCGGCCGCGCGGGCCACGAGCTTGGTCCAGGCGGTGACGACGTGCTCGCCCGCCTCGTCGTGGACCTCGCCGCGGACGTCCAGGATGTCGTTGCCCGCCAGGGACTTGATGCCCTCGATGGTCGAGGTGACGGTGAGCCGGTCACCGGCCCGGACGGGGCGCTTGTACGCGAACTTCTGGTCGCCGTGCACGACGCGGCTGTAGTCGAGCCCCAGCTGGGGGTCCTGGACGACCTGCCGCGCGGCCTTGAACGTGATCGAGAACACGAAGGTCGGCGGGGCGATCACATCGGGGTACCCGAGCGCCTTGGCCGCGTCCGGGTCCGTGTACGCCGGGTTGGCGTCCCCCACGGCCTCCGCGAACTCACGGATCTTCTCCCGGCCGACCTCGTACGGATCGGTGGGCGGGTAGGACCGCCCCACGAAGGACTGGTCGAGCGCCATGGGCTCGGCACCTCCTGAATGCTCAGCGGGAACGGCGGCCGCCGGCCGGGGCTCGGCGGTCGGCCGCGGGGCCTGGCTCGTACCGGTCGGCGGTACCGGCCGGTACGGGTCACTCAACGACGCGAGGCCGTCCCCGATCTCTCGGGAACGGCCTCGCGTACGAGCCTGATTTATCGCGTCTCGCGGTGCGCGGTGTGCGCGTTGCAACGCGGGCAGTGCTTCTTCATCTCAAGACGGTCCGGGTTGTTACGCCGGTTCTTCTTGGTGATGTAGTTCCGCTCCTTGCACTCCACGCAGGCCAGCGTGATCTTCGGGCGGACGTCGGTGGCAGCCACGTGAGTGCTCCTTGACGAACGGATAGGACTGATTTAACGCAAAGAAGAGTAGCCGATCGAAGGACCGACCCCGCAATCGGCTACTGTCAGTAGCGGTGACCGGACTTGAACCGGTGACACAGCGATTATGAGCCGCTTGCTCTACCGACTGAGCTACACCGCTGTGATGCGATCGGACCCCGCCTTGCGGCGGGAACCTTTCACACCAGAGCCCCAATACGGAATCGAACCGTAGACCTTCTCCTTACCATGGAGACGCTCTGCCGACTGAGCTATTGGGGCGAGCGATGAAGACATTACACGCCCCACCGCCGTTCGCCCAAATCCGTTTCCGGGCCCCGCTTCGCCGGGCCGCGCGGGGATCTTCCGGGAGGTGGGCCGGGGCTTCGGCCACCCCCGTCCCCCCGCCCCGCACGCCTCGTACGGCCCGCCTTTCTCGGCCTCGGCGGTGGCGCGTCGGCACAGGAACCACACCGGTACGGCACATGAACCACGCCGGTACGACTATTGCGCTCCTCCCCGCCGAGGCAGGACGGCCCGCCTAGGCTCTTCTCACTCTGCGTGATCTTGTGTCCCCCGCCTGCCGTTCCCGAGCCCCGTCCCCTCCGTCCCGCTCCACGTCCCCGATCCGCGTCCGCCGGCCCCCGTTCCACCGTCCCTGTCCGCCTCCGCCGTGCAGCCCTCGCCGAGCCTCTGGGAGCGCGATGCCCGACAGCCAGCCGCAGCCGTCCCCCTCCTCGTCCGACCCGCCCTCGGGCCCGGACGAACCCGGCGCCCTGCTGCTGTGCGGTGCGCGGCTCGTGGACGGCCGGGTCGTGGACGTACGGCTGGGCGGCGGCCGTATCGAGGCGGTGGGCACGGCGGGGAGCCTGGGGACGGGCCGTACGGCCGCCTCCCGCGCCCCCGCCACGCGGGTGGACCTCGCCGGGCATCTGCTCCTGCCCGCCCCCGCCGAACCGCACGCGCACGGCGACACGGCCCTGTCGGCCGAGGTCGAGGGGCCGGTCCCCTACGACGGCCAGGACGTCCAGCGGCGGTTCACCGAGGCCGCTTTGCTCCAGCTCGCGCACGGGGCCACGGCGTTGCGCTCGCATGTGCACGTGGGGGACGTCCAGGGTCTCGGGGCGCTGGCGGCGGTGCTGCGGGCGCGGCTGGCGCTGCGCGGGCTCGTCGAGGTGACGGCGGTGGCGATGCCGCGGCTGCTGACCGGCGTGGCGGGGGCGGAGGGGCTCGCGATGCTCCGGGACGCGGTGAAGATGGGCGCCTCCGTGGTGGGCGGCTGCCCCGATCTGGACCCCGACCCCGCCGGGTACGTCGAGGCGGTGCTGGGTCTCGCCTCCGAGCACGGGTGCCCGGTCGATCTGCACACCGACGCCGACGACCCGGCCCGGCTCGCCCGGCTCGTGGCCATGGCGGGCGGGTTGCGCCCCGGCGTGACCCTCGGCCCGTGCGCGGGGCTCGCGCGCCTGCCCTCCCCGGCCGCGTCCCGCGCGGCGGACCAGCTGGCCGCCGCCGGGGTGACCGTCGTCGCCCTGCCCCAGGGCGGCTGCGGCACCGTCGACGGCCGGGGCGCCGCCCCCGTACGGCTGCTGCGGGCGGCCGGGGTGCGGGTCGCGGCGGGCAGCGGGGCCCTGCGGGACGTCTCCAACCCCGTGGGGCGGGGCGATCCGCTGGAGGCCGCCTATCTGCTGGCGGCGCGGGAGGGGCTGCGCGCGGAGGAGGCGTACGACGCGGTGAGCGGGGCGGCGCGGGCGGCCCTCGGCCTGCCCGAGGTCCGCGTGGAGGCCGGTTTTCCCGCGGAGCTGCTCGCCGTACGGGGTGACCGGCTCGCCGGGGTGCTCTCACTGGCGTACAGCCGGATCGTCGTCCACCGGGGGCGTGTGGTGGCACGCACCAGCGCGGTTCGGGAGTTCTGCGGGTCGGCGGCGGGGGTGGTGCCGGACCTTCCCCGGCAGGGGCGGGGGAAGCCGTTCTCGGGGACGTAGGGGCGTCGCAGAGGGGCGGGGAGGCCGGGGGTCCTTGCGGAGGCTGGGGCTGGGGCTGCTGACGGGGCCTGGACATGCGTGCGGGCACGCGCGCGTGGGTGTCTTCCTGCTCCACGCGCGCGTGCCCGGTGTGTCGGATCGTGCCCAACGGGGTCTGTGCCGGCCCCGTCGGAGTGGGCGTCAGACGCCCAGCATCCCGCCGCCCAGGGGGCCGCCGAAGTCGTCGACCGGGATCTCGGAGGCGCCCGTGGGGGCGCTGATGGCGCCGGCCTTGCCGAAGGTGAGGACCAGGGGGGCCTTCGCGCCCTTCGCGTCCTCGGCGAGGACGGCGAGGTCGGTCTCGATCCGGGTCAGGTCGCCGTTCTTGATGGTGAAGTCGACGGCGACCTTCTTGTTCGGCGCGTCCTTCAGGTCGTTCCCGGTGGGGAGTTCGGCGCCCGGCGGGAGGTCGTCCTCGATCGGCTGGAGCTTGTCGAAGACACCGGTGAGCAGCTCGCGGAAGTTGGCCTTGGCCGTGATGACCTCGGCGCCGTCCTTGCCGTCCTTGGCCTTGAAGCTGACCTCGCGGGCGATGACACCGCGCACGGCGTCGAGGATCTTCTTCTGCGTCTTGGCGTCGAGTTCGCCGGAGCCGCGCGAGCCGGAACCGCCCGCCTCCTCACCGGCCTTCTCCAGGTCGGCGGTGTTGATCTTGACCCAGTCGCCCTCGAAGAGCGGCTTCAGGTGCTGCTCGCTCTCGGGAAGTTCGTCCATGTCGTCGGGCGACGGGAACGGCATGCCCATCGCCTCGCCCATGGCCTCCATGTCGGCGCGGTAGTACATGTAGTCGCCGACGAGCCGGTACTCGGTGAAGACCTGCTCGTCGCCGGAGATCTTCATGCCGACGCCGACGAGGTCCTTCTCCCCGGACTCGGCCAGCGGCTTCTTCGAGCGGACCGTCACGTCGACGCTCAGCCCGGTGAAGAACTCCGCCATCTCCGGCGGCATTTCCTCACTGTCCTCGCCCATCAGCGCGGTGAGGTCGTCCTGGTCGGCGTCCAGCCGTATGCCGAACGCCAGCGATTTCTGCTCGCCGAGCCGCTCGACGGCGTTGTCCACCTTCTGCCCGGCGCTGAGGTTCTGGACGGTGCCGCACGCGGCGACCGTGACGAGGACGGCGGCGGCGCAACCGGCGCCGGTGAAGGCGCGGCGGAAGACGGGCGCCCCGGCGGCGGACGCGCGCGCCAGGGACGTACGTACGACGGATGTGTGCATGGCGGTGATGACGTCCCCCTATGGTTCCGGCGCTCGCCGACACGGCGAACATTGGTGAGACACACGAGGCGCCGGGATGGTTGTGCGGCGAACACATTCGTTCGGGCGTACGGTCGAAGACATGCGCATTGTCATCGCTGGAGGACATGGTCAGATCGCGCTGCGGCTGGAGCGACTGCTCGTCGCCCGCGGGTACGAGGTCGCGGGGCTGATCCGCCGCGCCGAGCACGCGGACGACCTGCGCGCGGCCGGCGCCGAACCGGTGCACTGCGATCTGGAGTCGGCCTCGGTGGAGGAGGTCGCCGGACATCTGCGGGGCGCGGACGCCGCCGTCTTCGCGGCGGGCGCCGGTCCGGGCAGCGGCGCGGCCCGCAAGGACACGGTGGACCGCGGCGCGGCGGTCCTGTTCGCGGACGCGGCGGTGCGGGCGGGGGTGCGACGTCATCTGGTCGTGTCGTCGATGGGCGCGGACCCGGACCACGAGGGCGACGAGGTCTTCGACGTGTACCAGCGCGCGAAGGGCGAGGCCGACGCGTACGTCCGGGGGCTGGACGCGCTGGACTGGACGATCCTGCGCCCCGGTCAGCTGACGGACGACGCCGGCACGGGTCTGGTACGCCTGGAGGCGTCCACGGGTCGCGGTCCCATCCCCCGCGACGACGTGGCCGCGGTCCTGGCGGAGCTCCTGGAGACCCCGGCCACGGCCGGCCTGGTCCTGGAGACGATCAGCGGTTCGACACCGGTGTCGGTGGCGGTGAAGTCGGTGGCGGGCAACTAGCGGTTCGACCCCGGCGTCGGTGGCGGGCGACCCAGCGGTTCGACTCCGGCGTCGGTGGCGGGCGACCCAGCGGTTCGACTCCGGCGTCGGTGGCGGTCAGGGCGCCTGGCGGGCGGCCGAGGGCTGCTCGGTGGAGCCGGTCGGCGTCAGAAGAGGGGCAGTTGGCCGGGGAACTCCGGGACGGCGTATCCGTCGAGCGCGGGCTGGGCCGCCCCGATCTGGGCCGGCCTGCGCGATCCGGGGCACGACACGAGGTCCCCGCTCGCGCCCGGCGGGTCGTGCCGCGCGAACCGTCCGGCCACGACGGCGATCTCACGACGGCACTCGGGGCAGTTCCTGCGACGGGATGACATGGGGTCAGTGTGCCCGGTGACGGGTGCGCCGAGTCGTACGGCTGTCCGCGGCACGGGCAGGGGCATGGCACACCGGCAGGGGCACAGTGGCATGGCACGGACGTGAAGGATTCGCGGGCGGGATCCCCAACTGGCCCTGCGCGGCTCTATGTTCACAACGGCATGCCATCGCGCGCCCACACGAGCCTGGAGGCCCCTCCCATGCGTCTGCGTCCCTCGCTGCGCGCCACGACCACCGGTGCGGTCGTCGCCGTGACTGTCCTGGCCGGCGGCACCGCCCACGCGACTCCGCCCGGCCCGGGCGTCACGGCGAAGCTGATCGCGCAGAAGACGGTCGGCGACACCGATTACGTCGTCCGAGAGATCACCGTGCCGCCCGGTCAGGCCACCGGCTGGCACTTCCACGACGGGCCGCTGTACGGCTATGTGCGGCAGGGCACGCTCAGCCACTTCGACTCGACGTGCGCCTCCGATGGGGTCTACCGGCAGGGCAGCACCGTGCGGGAGCCCGCCGGCCCCGGCAACGTCCACATCGGCCGCAACCTGGGCGACGTCCCGCTCGTGCTCACGGTGCTCTACGTCCTGCCGCACGGCGCCCCGTTCTCCCAGGACGCCCCGAACCTCGGATGTCCGTTCGAGTGAGGGGGGCACCGGTCGAGACCGCGCACCGCCGCGCACCTGCCGCGTGAGACACCTCACCTCGCGCCGGTCCCGCTCAAACAGGGCCGATCCCTAGGCTGAGCCGACGGATCTACATGCTGTGACCTGGGAATTCCCGCCTACTAGCCCCCAGCTGCCCCACCAGTACCCCACAAGGCGCACTTGGATGGCGCTCGACTGCCTCTACGCGCCGGGCCTATGAACAACGAGCGGAGTGCGCGCGACTCCGAGGCCCACTCCCGTCGACATGACTTTGCGAGCTGCTCGGAGCGTCGATAGGCGCAGTAGCCGCGTTGCGGACGACAGGGCCTGGGGGGACCCGGCACGGGAAGCCGCCCCGGACCGGTCGGTACGAGGCAAGCCGGGAAGGCGGCCACCGGGCCGCCCAGCTGTCTTCGAGGGGGAGGGCGAACTGGTCCGGCGCCGTGGCGCCGTCGGGCGCGGCAACGCCGCCTCACGCGCGCTCGCGCGCCACTCGCCCAGCCGCCGGCAGCGCCGCTCATGGAGCGTGTCGGGAGGGGCGGTATGGGCCCCACCGCTCGCAGAGCGAGCAATTGACGTCGGCATATACTCCGCGCCTGTTCGCCCCGTCCGTGGCCGGAGAACGGTTACCAGACAGAAAGTGTGGAGAGATGCTCGGCCCCCTGTCATCGGGCGACGACCTCGGTCCGCTCCAGCCCTATCCCTGGATGACGGTCAGCTCTCGTTCGCTGCCCGGTTCCCCGGGTGACGTCCTGCGGCGTGGCTTCGCCGTGGCCATCGACATCGTCATCGCCGTCGTCACCGTCGTGGGCCCACTGACCGCCCTCGACCGCCTCCTCGGCGCGGCGTCCCTGGGAGGTGGCGTCTGGCTGGCCTCAGCCGCGGTGTGGACTTTCGCCTTCCTGCTGCTGTACTCGCCCCTCAGCGTGTCCCGCTGGGGTGCCACGCCGGGCAAGCGGCTCCTCGGCATGGAGGTCGTCCGGGACGCCGAGGGCGGCGGGCGTCTCTCCTACGGTGCAGCGCTGGTCCGCCATCTGAGCAACGTCGTGCTGGGCACGGTGCCGGTGTTCCTGGTCGCGCAGGGCACGGTGACCTTCCTCAGCGGGAAGAGGCAGGGCTTGCACGACCGGCTGGTCGGCAGCAGGGTGATCATGCGCGGCCGGTGAGCGGCCGGCCCGGGCACCGCCACCAAGGTCACGCGTCGGCCCGGGGCCCGCGCCTGGTGGGCCCAGAGCAGGGCCATGTCGTCGTCGCGCTGGAAGGGCGGGCGTCCGGCGACGGATCGGACGGGCGGCGGCGGCCGCCCGAAGGACCGCACCCCGCTGCCGAGGTACGGCCCTCCGGCTCATCGGTCAGCCGGTCTGCGAGTACGCGGCGAGACAGGGGTTCTCCTGGGCGACCAACACGACGGCGTTGCCGCACCGATCCGGTGCGGCCTGCCACGAGCCGCGCCTGCCGCAGGTGGGTGTTCGCGTCCTCGTACTCGGCACGGGACAGGTGCGCTTGGGCAAGATCGGTGTGAAGCCCCGCCTTGGCTCGCACGAATGTGGGCCCGCGCCCGCACGAAGGCGCTCACGCCGCAGCAGCACGTCTCTCCGCTCGCCGCGCGCCCATATGATCTTCGTCACGCATGCGTCTCCCTTTGGCTGGACTCCGGGGTCGACCCGGTGGAAGTCGCGCGACGTGCCGGCCACTCGGTCGCCGTCCTGCTGAAGGTCAACGCGAAGTGCCTCGACGGAGCCACGGCCATGGCCAACGCCCCGAATCGACGCGGCGCTGGAGCATTGGGCGTGACGACGTGCCCCACGGATGCCCCACATGCACTGGTCAACAGGCGAATCAGGGTGAGACAAGGTGGGGCAGAGCCCTGGAGAACGCCCCACGGTCAGCCTGAACACCAGAAGGGCCCGTGATCAGCATTGCTGCTGGTCACGGGCCCTTTCAGTCCTGTGGCGGCGCCAGGATTCGAACCTGGGTAGGCTAAGCCGACGGATTTACAGTCCGCTCCCATTGGCCACTCGGGCACACCGCCTGGGATTTGGCGCCCTTCGAACCGCTTTTCGGCGGTGCTCCGTGGCGACGACGTAAACGATACCTGATGCGTGGGGGTGCTTCGCCACCTGATTGATCAGTACTCGGAGGGGGCTGGGTGGCTAGGCTTGTCCGGATGCGGCGCGGGACCTGACACCGGGCTCGGCGATCGCTTTTCGCGCGCGCCGACACGTACCCGATGGTCCCGGCACGCCCCCCGGTACCCCGATACAAGGAGCCACAGGACATGGCCGACTCCAGTTTCGACATTGTCTCGAAGGTCGAGCGGCAGGAGGTCGACAACGCCCTCAACCAGGCCGCCAAGGAGATCTCGCAGCGCTACGACTTCAAGGGCGTCGGCGCCTCGATCTCGTGGTCCGGCGAGAAGATCCTGATGGAGGCGAACTCCGAGGACCGGGTGAAGGCCGTCCTCGACGTCTTCCAGTCCAAGCTGATCAAGCGGGGGATCTCCCTGAAGGCGCTGGAGGCGGGCGAGCCCCAACTGTCCGGCAAGGAGTACAAGATCTTCGCGGAGATCCAGGAGGGCATCTCCCAGGAGAACGCCAAGAAGGTGGCGAAGATCATCCGCGACGAGGGCCCCAAGGGCGTCAAGGCCCAGGTCCAGGGCGACGAACTCCGGGTGAGCTCCAAGAGCCGTGACGACCTGCAGTCCGTGATCGCCCTCCTCAAGGGCAAGGACTTCGACTTCGCGATCCAGTTCGTCAACTACCGGTAAGAGCACGACCGGCGGTCCGGGAGCAGAGGTTTTCGCCGGTACCGCGTGGCGGGTGGGCGCTCGGCCGGGCCGCGGGCCCACCCGTTCTCCGCGGCCGTGGCTCCTCAGCGGCGGGAGTGGCCGAACAGCAGGCGGTAGGCGATCAGCAGGACCAGGGAGCCGCCGATCGCGGCCGCCCAGGTGGCGCCGTCGTAGAAGTCCTTGCTGATCGGGTGGTCCAGCCAGCGGGCGGAGATCCAGCCGCCGATGAACGCTCCCGCGACGCCGATCAGGGTCGTGCCGATGAAGCCGCCCGGGTCGCGGCCCGGCAGCAGGAATTTGGCGATGGCGCCGGCCAACAGCCCCAGAACGATCCAGCCGATGATGCTCATGCCGTGAACCTGCCCTTCTGCGCCGTGCCCCGCGGGACGCCGGGTGTCGCGTCGTGCTCTGTTGTCCTGGAGGACGCCTCCCGTATGTCCGGTGGTTGCGCTGGTCAGTAGGGTGCGGCTCATGACACAGCCCGTTTCGGACGCCCGACTGCGGCGCACGCTCGGCGTCGGTGACGCGGTGATCATCGGCCTCGGATCGATGGTCGGCGCCGGTATCTTCGCGGCCCTCGGGCCCGCGGCGCACGCCGCCGGGTCCGGGCTGCTCCTCGGTCTCGCGCTCGCGGCCGTCGTCGCCTACTGCAACGCCATGTCCTCCGCACGGCTCGCGGCCCTGTACCCCGCCTCGGGCGGCACCTATGTGTACGGGCGGGAGCGGCTCGGCGCCTTCTGGGGGTATCTGGCCGGCTGGTCCTTCGTCGTCGGCAAGACCGCCTCGTGCGCGGCGATGGCGCTCACCGTGGGGGCGTACGTCTGGCCGGAGCAGGCGCACGCCGTGGCCGTGGCCGCCGTGGTGGCGCTGACCGCCGTGAACTACGGCGGCATCCAGAAGTCGGCCTGGCTGACGCGGGTGATCGTCGCCGTCGTGCTGGCCGTCCTCGCGGCCGTGGTCGTCGTGTGCCTCACGTCCGGCCGGTCCGACGCGGGGCGGCTGGACATCGGGACGTCGGGTGGCGTGGGCGGCGTGCTCCAGGCGGCCGGACTGCTGTTCTTCGCGTTCGCCGGGTACGCGCGCATCGCGACCCTGGGTGAGGAGGTGCGCGATCCGGCGCGCACCATCCCCCGCGCGATCCCCCTCGCGCTGGGCATCGCGCTCGTCGTGTACGCGGCCGTCGCGGTCGCCGTGCTGTCCGTGCTGGGCTCGGGCGGTCTCGGGCAGGCGACGGCCCCGCTGGCCGACGCGGTGCGGGCGGCCGGGGTGCCGGGAATGGTGCCGGTGGTGCGGGTCGGTGCGGCGGTGGCCGCGCTGGGGTCGCTGCTGGCGCTGATCCTGGGCGTCTCGCGGACGACGCTGGCCATGGCCCGTGACCGGCATCTGCCGGGGGCGCTGGCCGCCGTGCACCCCCGCTTCCAGGTGCCGCACCGGGCGGAGCTGGCCGTCGGCGCGGTGGTCGCCGTGCTGGCCGCGACCGTCGATGTGCGGGGCGCGATCGGCTTCTCCTCGTTCGGCGTGCTCGCGTACTACGCGGTCGCCAACGCGTCCGCCTGGACGCTCAGTTCCGCGCCGGTCTCGCGGTTCGTGCCCGTGGTGGGGCTCGTCGGCTGTGTCGTCGTGGCGTTCGCGCTGCCCGCGGTGTCGGTGGCGGCGGGTGCCGCCGTGCTGGGCGCCGGGGCCGCGGCCTACTTCGTACGGCGGTGGTGGCGGCGCTCCGGCCCCTCCGGTCCTTCCGGCCCCTCAGGCCCCTCCGGCCCCTCCGGTCAGTAGCGTCCGGCGGCGAACGGCTCGTCCGTCGAGATGATCTCGCGGCCCAGCGGCATCAGGGAGAGCGGGACCAGCTTGAAGTTGGCGATGCCGAACGGGATGCCGATGATCGTGATGCAGAGCGCCAGGCCCGTGAAGATGTGGGTCAGCGCGAGCCACCAGCCCGCCAGGACCAGCCACAGGACGTTGCCGAGGAACGAGGGCGCGCCCGCGTCACGGCGTTCGATCGTGGTGTACCCGAAGGGCCACAGGGCGTAGACGCCGATGCGGAACGCTGCGATGCCGAAAGGGATGCCGATGATCGTGACGCACAGGAGGAGTCCCGCGACCACGTAGCCGAGGAAGAGCCAGAAGCCGCTGAGGATGAGCCAGATGATGTTGAGGATCGTCTTCACTGGGGGCGACCTGCCATCTTCTCGAGTCGGGCGATGCGTTCGGCCATGGGCGGGTGCGTGGAGAACATCTTCGAGAAGCCCTGGCCTGGACGGAACGGGTTCGCGATCATCATGTGGCTCGCCGTCTCGATGCGGGGTTCCGGGGGCAGCGGGAGCTGCTTGGTGCCCGCTTCGAGCTTGCGCAGGGCGCCGGCGAGGGCCAGGGGGTCACCGGTGAGCTGGGCGCCCGAGGCGTCGGCCTCGTACTCCCTGGAGCGGCTGATCGCGAGCTGGATGAGACTGGCGGCGAGCGGGCCCAGGATCATGATCAGCAGCATGCCGAGGAGTCCGGGGCCGTCGTCGTCGTCGGAGCGGCCGATGGGGATCAGCCAGGCGAAGTTGACCAGGAACATGATCACGGAGGCGAGTGCGCCCGCGACCGACGAGATCAGGATGTCGCGGTTGTAGACATGGCTCAACTCGTGGCCGATGACGCCGCGCAGCTCCCGTTCGTCGAGCAGGCGGAGGATGCCGTCCGTGCAGCACACGGCCGCGTTGCGCGGGTTGCGGCCCGTCGCGAACGCGTTCGGGGCGTCGGTCGGGGAGATGTAGAGGCGGGGCATGGGCTGCCTGGCCTGGGTGGAGAGCTCGCGGACCATGCGGTACAGGGCGGGGGCCTCGAACTCGCTGACCGGGCGGGCGCGCATCGCGCGTAGAGCCAGCTTGTCGCTGTTCCAGTAGGCGTACGCGTTCGTGCCGAGGGCGACGACGACCGCGATGATCAGGCCCGTCCGGCCGAAGAGACTTCCGATGACGATGATGAGTGCGGACAGTCCCCCGAGGAGTACGGCGGTCCTGAGCCCGTTGTGCCGGCGGTGCACGGTACGCCCTCCAAGTCGTGCGGCAGGGGAACCCATTGCCTGCTGTCGCTGTTGACTCCACTTCTCAGTGGACCCTCCCGAACTGGTCAACGCCAGGCGGGAGGCACTAGTTCCCTTGTGCGCGCGGGCCGGGGCGGAGCCGTCCGGGTGACGGCCGGACGCCTCGGCACGCACGCGTGTACGGGGCATCGAGTGCCCACGCGTGCGTGCCGGATGCCCAGGGGCGGCTGTGCCTGCCGGGCCGACCGCCCGTGGAAGAGGGCGGTGCGGGCTAGAAGAGGCCCGTGTCGGCGAAGCGCAGGATCAGCTGGGGGGCGCCGGAGAGGGCGATGCCGACGATTCCGGTGAGGGCGATCGCGATCGTGAGGGGGGCGGGGAGGCGGTGCGGCTGGGGTTCGCCCTCGGGGGCGCGGAACAGCAGCGCGGTCCACTGGAGGTAGTAGAACAGCGCGACCACGACGTTGACCGCCATGACGACGGCGAGCCAGCCGAGGCCCGCGTCGACCGCCACCGAGAAGACGGTGACCTTGGCGAACAGGCCGATGATGCCCGGCGGCAGTCCGGCGAGGCAGAGCAGGAAGAAGCCCAGCAGCAGCGCGGTCAGGGGGCTCGACGCGTACAGGCCGCGGTAGTCGCTGACGCGGTTGAGGGTCCTGGTGCGGCCGACGAGGGCGGCCACGGCGAAGGCGCCGAGGTTGACGGCCGCGTACATCAGCGCGTAGGCGACGGTGGAGCCGATGGCCTGCTCGGCGTCGTCGGTGTAGGCGGCGGCCGCGATCGGCACCAGGAGGTAGCCGGCCTGGCCGACGGACGACCAGGCGAGCAGGCGGACCGCGCTGTACGCGCGCGTGGACTGCTGTCTGAGGGCGCCGACGTTGCCGACGGTCATGGTGAGGGCCGCCAGCGCGGCGAGGGCGGGGCCCCAGACGTCGGCGTACGACGGGAGGGCGACGACGGTGACGAGGATGAGCCCGGAGAAGCCGACCGCCTTGCCGACGACCGACAGGTAGGCGGCTACCGGGAGGGGGGCGCCGACATAGGTGTCGGGGACCCAGAAGTGGAACGGTACGGCGGCCGTCTTGAAGGCGAACCCGATGAGGGTGAGGACGACGCCGGTCTGGGTGACGGTGTGGAGCTGGCCGTCGACGTGCTGGACGCGGTCGGCGATCTGGGTGAGGTAAAGGGTGCCGGTGGTGGCGTAGACGAAGCTGATGCCGAGGAGGCTGACGGCGGTCGCGGTGACGGACGACAGGAAGAACTTCAGGGCCGCCTCGGAGGACCGCTTGTCGCCGTGGCGGATGCCGACGAGGGCGAACGCGGGCAGCGAGGCGACCTCCAGGGCCACGACGAGGGTCGCGAGATCGCGGGAGGCGGGCAGGAGGGCGGCGCCCGCGGCGGACGACAGGAGCAGGAACCAGAACTCCCCTTCGGGCAGTTCCTTGTCGGCGTCCTTCAATGCCGTCATCGACAGCAGGGCGGCGAGGAGGGCGCCGCCGAGCACCATGAACTGGATGACGAGGGTGAAGCGGTCCGCGGTGTAGCTGCACACGTCGGGGGTGCCGCTCAGGCAGAAGGTGCCGCGGTCGCCGTCCAGGAGGGGCACCAGGGCCAGCAGCGACAGGGCGAGGCCCCCGACCGACACCCAGCCGAGCAGGGCCTTCCTGGTGTCGCCGACGAAGAGGTCGGCGACGAGCACGGCGAGGCCGACGACGGCGGCGATCGTGGGCGGCGCGACGGCGAGCCAGTCGACGGACTGGACGACGGACTCGGCCAGCGGCTGCGTCGACGCCTGCGCCGGCGCCTGGGCCGCGGTCAGGGCCGTCGTCGGGGCCAGGGAGCTCATCGGGTGCCTCCTGCGAGGAGCTGCTGCACGGCCGGATCGGTCAGGCCGAGGAGGGCCGCGGGCCAGAGACCGGCGAGGACGGTGAGGGCGACGAGCGGGGTCCAGGCCGCGAACTCGTACGTCTGTACGTCGGCGAGCCGGGGCCCCTCCTGCGGGGCGGCGCCCATGCAGACGCGGCGGACCACGATCAGCATGTACGCGGCGGTGAGGAGGGTGCCGAACGCGCCGATCGCCATGAAGGTGAGGAAGGCCGGGCGGCTGAGGTCGTCGGCGGGCCGGAACGCGCCGAACAGGGCGAGCATCTCGCCCCAGAACCCGGCGAGGCCGGGCAGTCCGAGGGAGGCGACGGCGCCGAAGGCGAGCAGGCCGCCGAGGCGCGGCGCCCTGCCGTAGAGGGCGGCGCCGGTGTCCTGGGCCAAGGCGTCGAGGTCGGTGGTGCCGGTGCGGTCCTTGAGGGCGCCCACGAGGAAGAACAGCAGGCCGGTGATGAGGCCGTGGGCGATGTTGGCGAACAGGGCGCCGTTCACTCCGGTCGGGGTCATCGTCGCGATGCCGAGGAGCACGAAGCCCATGTGGCCGACGGAGGAGTACGCGATGAGGCGCTTGAGGTCGCCCTTGGCGCCCGGCCGTGCGAGGGCGAGGCAGGCGAGGGACCCGTAGATGATCCCGACGACCGCGAAGGCGGCGAGGTACGGCGCGAAGGTGCGGAAGCCGTCGGGGGTGATCGGCAGCAGGATGCGGACGAACCCGTAGGTGCCCATCTTCAGCAGGACGCCGGCCAGCAGCACCGAGCCGACGGTCGGGGCGGCGGTGTGCGCGTCGGGCAGCCAGCTGTGCAGTGGCCACATCGGGGTCTTCACCGCGAGCCCGATCCCGATCGTCAGAACGGCGATGACCTGCACGGATGTGGTCAGTTCGGGGTGATTGTCAGTGGTGAGTGCCACCATGTCGAATGTGCCCGCCCTGAGTCCGATCAGGAGCAGGCCGAGCAGCATGACCACGGAACCGAGCAGGGTGTAGAGGATGAACTTCCAAGCGGCCCGCGTGCGTTGCTCACCGCCCCAGCGGGCGATGAGGAAGTACATCGGGATGAGGACCATCTCGAACGCGAGGAAGAACAGCAGCAGGTCGAGGACGGCGAAGGTCGCGAGGGTGCCGGACTCGAGGACGAGCAGCAGGGCGACGAACGCCTTCGGGGACGGGCCCGAGGGCAGCTTGAAGTACGAGTAGAGCGCGCAGAGGAAGGTCAGCAGCGCGGTCAGGACCAGGAGGGGGAGGGAGATGCCGTCGATGCCCAGGTGGATGCGCACATCGAGTGCGGGGATCCAGCTGATGTCGGTGCTGGCCTGCATCCTCGACGGATGGTCGTGGTCGAAGCCGAGCGCGAGGACGATCGCGGCGATGAGCACCGCGCCGGTCACGGTGACGCCGTGGCGGAGCACGGCCTGCTCGGGTGACTTCCCCTTCAGCCCCGGCGGGGCGGGCAGGAGAGCGGCGGCGGCGCCGATGAGCGGGCCGACGACGACGAACGCCAGAAGGAACTGCATCACGGACTCGTTGATATCGATCACGCCTGCTCACGCTCCCGTGGCGACGAGGAGGGCGGCGACCACCAGGACGACGGTGCCGGCGAGCAGCGCGCTCACATAGGTCTGCACGTTGCCGGTCTGCGCCCGCCGTACGGCCGCGCCGAGCAGGCGGGGCAGTGCGCCCGCGCCGTGTACGTAGGTGTCGACGACCTCGCGGTCGAGGAACCGGACGAGTCGCGCGCCGGTCTGGACCGGGCGGACGAAGAGGGTGTCGTACACGGCGTCGAGGTGGAAGCCGACGGCGGCGTGGCGGTGCAGCGGGCCGAGCAGGACCCGGGAGGGGTCCGTCGGGTCGGGTGCCGAGGCCACGTCCCCGTAGGCGGGCGCGTGGCTGGCGATGGCCTCCGCCTCGACCGTCGCGGCGTCCGCCTCGGGGTGGGCCGCGACCGCGCCGAGCGGGGTGCGGGCCAGGGCCGTGGTGTACCGCCAGGCCGCGTACGTCACGAGGCCGCCGGTGAGGGCGAGGCCGGTGCCGAGGACGGACGTGGTGAGGGTGGGGGCCAGATCGTCGCCGTCGAACCAGTCGGGGAGGGTGCCGTAGGCGAGCGCGCCGAGGGCGAGGGACGGGACGGCGAGGACCCAGAGGACGGTGGTCATGCTCAGCGGCTGGCGGCCGTGGTCGGGGGCTTCGTCGCCCTGGCCGCGGAAGGCGCGCAGCCACAGGCGGGTGGCGTACGCGGCGGTGAGGAGGGCAGTGAGCAGACCGGCGACGAGGACGGTCCATCCGGCGGCGCCGGGGATGTGCTCGGTGTGGCCCTCGGCGGCGGTCTCGGCGGCGCCGAGGACGGACTCCTTGGAGAAGAAGCCGCTGAAGGGCGGGATCGCGGCGAGGGCGAGGAGCGCCACGGTCATCGTCCAGTAGGCGTCGGGGACGCGGGCGCGGAGGTTGCTCATGCGGGACATGGCGGCCAGGGAGTTGGTGCCGGCGGCGTGGATGATCACGCCGGCGGCGAGGAACAGCAGCGCCTTGAAGGCGCCGTGGGAGATGAGGTGGAAGACGGCGGCGCCGCGGTCGCCGACGGCGAGGGCGCCGGTCATGTAGCCGAGCTGGCCGATCGTCGAGTAGGCGAGGACGCGCTTGATGTCGTCCTGGGCGAGCGCGGCGAGGGCCGAGCCGGCCATGGTGACGGCGGCCATCACGGCGAGGACGACCAGGGCCGCCGCGGAGGCGGTGAAGACCGGGAGGAGACGGGCGATGAAGTAGACACCGGCGGCGACCATCGTCGCGGCGTGGATCAGCGCGGAGACGGGCGTCGGGCCGGCCATCGCGTCGGGCAGCCAGGTGTGGAGGGGGAACTGCGCGGACTTGCCGGCCACTCCGGCGAGGAGCAGCAGGGCGATCAGCGTCGGGTGGTCGAGGCCGCCGTCGGCGACGGTGCCGAGGATCCGGGTGACGCGGAACGACCCGGCGTCCGCGGCGAGGGCGAACAGACCGATCAGGAAGGGGACGTCGCCGAGCTTGGTGACCAGGAACGCCTTGAGGGAGGCGGCGCGGGCCTCCGGGGTCTCCCAGTAGTGGCCGACCAGGAAGTAGGAGCAGATGCCCATGATCTCCCAGCCGACCAGCAGGACCATCAGGTCGCCGGAGTAGACGACGAGCAGCATCGCGGAGGTGAAGAGGGAGACGAGAGCGGCGTACGAGGGGTAGCGGGGGTCGTCGCGCAGATAGCCCGTCGAGTAGATCTGCACGCAGGTGGCGACCAGGCCGACGACCACGGCGACGAGGGCGGCGAAGCCGTCGATGTACAGGGCGAGGTCGATGGGCACCGAGCCGGTCGGGGTGAGCTGCGTGGCCGCGACGACCGGGCTGTCGCCGCCCTGGCGTACGGCGACCAGCACCGCCAGCGCGAAGGCCGTGAGGGTCGGGAGTACGGCCATGGGGCGGCCGAAGCCGGGGGCGGTGCGGCCGAGGAGCAGTCCGGCGGCGGCGCCGAGGAACGGGAGGAGGGGGACGAGGACGGCGAGGGTGGTCGTGGTCACGCGCTGGCCTCGGCCTTCTCGTTCCGCTCGGGTCGTTCGGCGGTGTCGCGGAGCTTGTCGATGTCGGCGGTGCCGCGGTTGCGGTGGACGGCGAGGACGATCGCCAGGCCGATGCCGATCTCCGCGGCGGCGATGGTGATGGTGAACAGGGTCAGGGCCTGCCCGGAGTGGAGGGTCTCCTCGGCGGCCTTGCTGAGCCAGACGTCGAAGGCGACGAGGTTGAGGTTGACGGCGTTGAGCATCAGCTCGACGGACATCAGGACCAGGATCGCGTTGCGGCGGGCGAGGACGCCGTACAGGCCCGTGCAGAAGAGGAGGGCGGAGAGCACGACGGGATAGGCGAGGTGCATCAGCGGACCCCTCCCTCGGACGCGTCGGGGGTGTCGGCCGGGGTGGGGGGCTTCGGTTCGTCGGGGGTCGCTCTGGCCTTGCGGGAGAGGACGATCGCGCCGACCAGGGCGGCGAGGAGGAGGACGGAGAGGGCCTCGAAGGGGAGGACCCAGTTCTGGAAGAGGCTCTTGCCGGTGTCCTTGGTCGAGCCGGCGGCGGGGCCGTCGAGGTCGATCCATGTGGCACGGAAGGCGTCGACGACGACCCACACGAGGGCGGCGGCAGCGGCGACGGCCACGGTGAGGGCGGCCCAGCGGTTGCCGGAGTCGGCGTCCGGGGAGCGGCCGATCGGGGCCCTGGTGAGCATCAGCCCGAACAGGAGGAGCACGACGACGGAGCCGACGTAGATGAGGACCTGGACCCAGGCGATGAACTCGGCGGTGAGCAGCAGGTACTCGACGGCGAGGCCGCCGAGCGCCACGACCAGCCACAGGGCGGCGTGCACCAGCTGGCGCGTGGTGACGGCGACGATCGCGGCGCCGAGGGTGACCAGGCCGACGAGGAGGAAGGCGATCTCGACGCCGGTCGGCGAGAGGAAGCCCCGGGTCTCGACGGCGGCCAGGGCGGGGTGGTGGTGCGTGGCGGCGAGCGTCACGGCGGTGGCGGCGGAGACGCTCATGCGTTCCCCTCCCCCGGCTGCGCCTGCTCGGCCTGTTCGGCCTGACCCGCGCGTTGCGCCTGTTCGGCCTGCTGGGTGGCGGCGAGCTTCTCGGCGGTCTTGCGGGCGGCGGTGAGTTCCTTGGGTTCCTCGGCGCCGGGGTCGAGGGCGGGCGGGGACGGGACGGTCCACATCCACTCGCGGAGCTTGTCGCGCTCGTGGGTGAGTTCGCGGATGTCGGTCTCGGCGTACTCGAACTCGGGGGACCAGAACAGCGCGTCGAAGGGGCAGACCTCGATGCAGATACCGCAGTACATGCAGAGGGAGAAGTCGATGGCGAAGCGGTCGAGGACGTTGCGGCTGCGCTCACGGCCGCCGGGGGCGGCGGGCGGGACGGTCTCCTTGTGGGAGTCGATGTAGATGCACCAGTCCGGGCACTCCCGGGCGCAGAGCATGCAGACGGTGCAGTTCTCCTCGAAGAGGCCGATGACACCGCGGGTGCGGGGCGGGAGTTCGGGCTGGGCGTCCGGGTACTGCTCGGTGACCGTCTTCCGCGTCATCGTGCGGAGGGTGACGGCCAGGCCCTTGGCGAGACCACTACCGGGGATGGGGGCCATGGTTACCGGATCACCACCTTGACGACGCCGGTGAGGGCGATCTGGGCGAGGGACAGGGGGACGAGGAGGGTCCAGGACAGCTTCTGCAGCTGGTCCTCGCGCAACCGGGGGTAGGTCACGCGGAGCCAGATCACGAGGAAGGCGAGGACGGCGGTCTTCAGGAGGGTCCAGACCCAGCCGAGGCCGTCGGCGCCCCAGGGGCCGTGCCAGCCGCCGAGGAAGAGGACGGTGGTCAGACCGCACAGGACGACGATCCCGGCGTACTCGGCGAGGAGGAACAGGGCGAAGCGGAGGCCGGTGTACTCGGTGTAGGCGCCGAAGATGATCTCCGAGTCGGCGACCGGCATGTCGAACGGCGGGCGCTGGAGTTCGGCGAGGCCGGCGACGAAGAAGACGATCGCGCCGACGATCTGCCAGGGGAGCCACCACCACTGGAAGGCGTCGAGGATGCCGACGAGGGAGACCGTGCCGGCCGCCATCGCGACCGAGGCGGCCGTCAGGAGCATCGGGAGCTCGTAGGCGAGAAGCTGGGCGGCGGTACGGAGGCCGCCGAGGAGGGAGAACTTGTTCGCGGAGGCCCAGCCGGCCATCAGGGAGCCGAGGACGCCGACGCCCATCACGGCGAGGACGAAGAAGATGCCCGCGTCGACGACCTCGCCGACGGCGCCCTCGCCGGGGCCGACGGGGATGGCGAGGAGGACGAGGAGGTACGGGAGGAGGGCGACGGCCGGGGCGAGCTGGAAGATACGGCGGTCCGCGCCGGCCGGGACGATGTCTTCCTTCTGGGCGAACTTCACGCCGTCGGCGACGAGCTGGGCCCAGCCGTGGAAGCCGCCGGCGTACATGGGGCCGAGGCGGCCCTGCATGTGGGCCATCACCTTGTGTTCCGTCTGACCGATGATCAGGGGGAACGTGAGGAAGACGACGAAGACGAGCAGGAGTCGCAGGGCGACGTCGAGGGCGTCGTTCACCGCGGGCCTCCTGCGGGGGGTTCGGGGGTGGTGGGCGGCGGCTCCGGGGCGGGGGCCGGTGCGGGGGCGGGGGGTTCGTCCGGGGTCTCGTCGGCGGGCGTGTCGTTCCCGTCGCCGGGGGCGTGGTCACCGGGGGTGCCCGGGGACGCGGGAGGCTCCGCCGGGGTTTCGGTGCCGGGCGCGGGCGCGGGCGCGGGTTCGGTGCCGGAGGCCGGTTCGGTCTTGGCGCCGGGTGCAGCCTCGGGCGGGTGGGAGGGCTCGGGCGCGGGCGCGGGCCCGGGTTCCGCCGCCGGTGGTTCGGCCTCGGGCTTCGGGGGCTGGGGCTGCTGCTTTGGCGGGGTCGGGGGCTCGGCCTGTGACTCCGGCTCAGGCGCGGGCTTCGGCTCCGTCGGAGCGCGCTCCGCTTCCGGTGTGGGCTCCTCGAAGGCCGGGCGGGCGTGGTGCCACGGGGCGTCGGCGCTGCGGGCGGCGGGGCGTGCGGGTCGGTTCTGGGCCGGGGGCTCGCCGGGGGCGTCGGCCGACGGGGTGCGCTGGCTCGCCGAGCCGCCGGAGGCGGTACGGGCGCGGCGCGGCGTCGTGGGCGCGGACGGTGCCTCGGGCGACGACGCCGACTCGGCGGCGGTCTGGCTCGCCGAGCCCTGCGCCGCCGTACGGCTACGACGCGGCGTCGGAGAGGCCGGTGCAGCCGGGGAGGCCGGGGTCCCCGGCGTCGGTTCGCCGGCCGTCTGGCTCGCCGAGCCCTGCGCCGCCGTACGGCTACGACGCGGCGTCGGAGAGGCCGGTGCAGCCGGGGTCCCCGAGGCGTCCGGGGGCGATGTCGGCGTCGGCTCGGCGGCCGTCTGGCTTGCCGAGCCCTGCGCCGCCGTACGGGTGCGTCGTACGGGCCGGTCGGCTGCGGCCCCGGCGGGGCGGTCGCCGGTGGCCCGGGTCGGGCGGTCGCCCGCCGTTCGGGTCGGGCGGTCGCCGGCGGTTCGGGTGGGGCGGGCCGGGGCTGGGGGGAGTTGGCCCTTGAGGGGGCCCCACTCGTTGGGGTCGGGGACGCCGGGCGGGAGCATCTGGCGGCGCTTGGGGCCGCCGTGCTCGGACTCGCCGGGTTCCTTGGCGCCGGGCCATGCCTTGGCGACCCGGGCGGCCAGCACGAAGTCCTTGCGGAGGGGGTGGCCCTCGAAGTTCTCGGGGAGGAGGAGGTGGTCCAGGCCGGGGTGGCCCTCGAAGCGGACGCCGAACATCTCGTGGGTCTCGCGTTCGTGCCAGGCGGCACCGGCGTAGACGTTCACGGCGGTGGGCAGCACCGGCGACTCGTGCGGGACGGTGGTGCGCACCAGGAGGCGGCGGACCGGGGCCAGGGCCACGACGTGGGCCGAGACCCGGAAGCCGGTGCCGGGCTCGTCGACCGCGCTCAGCCAGTCGAAATAGGTGCAGCCCAGAGTGGTGCGGGCGGTGCTCAGGGCCTCGATCCAGGAGGCGGCGGGCACGTCGACGGTGAGGACGTCGTACGACTCCTCGGCGGTGGCGTCCGCGCCGAAGAGTTCCTCGGCGGGGGCGGGGAGCCAGCCGGTCACCGGTCCCCCTCCTCACTGGAGCTGTCGGTCGTGCCGGTGTCGGCGGGCCGGGCCGGGGGCTTCACCAGGTCGCTCTGGAGGGCCGCCGGCGACGGGCGGGCCGGAGCCGGGTCCGCCCCGGCGGCCGATGCGGTCGCGGTGGCCGTTCCGTGGCCGTACCGCTCCCCCAGGGACTCCCTCGCGATCTTCTCCTGGAGCTTCAGGATGCCCTGGAGGAGGGCCTCGGGGCGGGGCGGGCAGCCGGGGACGTAGACGTCGACCGGGATGATCTGGTCGACGCCCTTGGTCACCGAGTAGGAGTCCCAGTAGGGGCCGCCGCAGTTGGAGCAGGCGCCGAAGGAGATGACGTACTTCGGTTCCGGCATCTGCTCGTAGAGGCGCTTCACGGCCGGGGCCATCTTGTCGGTGACGGTGCCGGAGACGACCATCAGGTCGGCCTGGCGGGGGCCCGGCGCGAAGGGGATCACGCCGAGGCGGATGAAGTCGTGGCGGGCCATCGACGCGGCGATGAACTCGATCGCGCAGCAGGCCAGCCCGAAGTTGAAGACCCAGAGCGAGTAGCGGCGGCCCCAGTTGAGGATCACCTTCATCGGCTCGGGCGCGAGGCGCGCGAGGGCGCCCAGCCGCTTGGGCTCCGGGAGCGACACGGGCTGCGGGTGGGACACGGGCAGCGGGTGGGACACGGGCAGCGGGTGGGACACGGGCAGCGGGGACACAGGCTGCGGGGTGGACCCGTCGGCGGGCCGCGGAGCGGACTGCGCGGCGGTCGTTTCTGGCGTCACGTCCATGCCAGGACGCCCTTCTTGTATGCGTAGAGCAGGCCGACGGCGAGGAAGCCGAGGAAGACGAACATCTCCACCAGCGTGGTCGCGCCGTAGCCGTCGTCGGCGAAGACGGTCGCCCAGGGGAAGAGGAAGATCGAGTCGATGGCGAAGATGACGTAGAGGAAGGCGTACACGTAGTAGCGGACCTGGGTGTGGGCCCAGTGCTCGCCGACGGGGTCGACGCCGCACTCGTACGTCAGGAGCTTCTCCCGGGTGGGGACCTCGGGGCGCAGCAGGCGTCCCGCGCCGAAGGCGATGGCCACGAAGAGCACGCCCACGGCGGCGAGCAGTCCGACCACCGAGTAGGACTGGAAGTAGTCCGCCGCCACGACGTACTCCGCCGCGACGGCGACGGTCGGTTCCGGCACGTCCGCCCCTCGTTCCCTCACCTGGCGACCTGTACGTACGCGCTCCGTACGCCATACATACGCCACTGTTCGACGATCTGTACGCACGGGAGTCTAGGCCCTGCTAAAGAGACCGTAAGCAGCCCGTCACAGCTCGGCACGCGCAGGGCCGTGATTCCTCGGGCGGGCCAAGGTCTTCGCTGCCGACCGGGCCGGTGCCGAGGCGGCTGCGGTGGGGTTTTCCCCAGGGGGGTCGGGCGGTTCGCCTCATGGCGCCGGTGGGGCGCGGGCGGGCAGGCTGTGGCCATGACCGAGCCCCTTTCTCCTCCCTCGACCGGCCGTGGACGGCCGTCCGGGCGCCCGTTGCCCTCCAGCCGCACGCCCTCCGAACCGCTGCCTCCGGCGCGTCTCGCGTTCGAGGCGCACACGTGGAAGG
The DNA here is from genome assembly GCF_055573455.1 of Streptomyces sp. NPDC030183. NCBI lineage: Bacteria > Bacillati > Actinomycetota > Actinomycetes > Kitasatosporales > Streptomycetaceae > Streptomyces > Streptomyces sp. NPDC030183. Next base: position 5,250 of record NZ_JBVIBK010000008.1, on the reverse strand, counting down.
AGATCGCGCATCTGCTGGCGAATCTGCCGATGTCGCTGATCGGGTTCACCTTCGTGACGACCGTGCTGTTCACGAGTGCCTTCCTGACGCTGACGGTGATCGGTTTCCCGCTGCTCGCGGCCGCGCTGCTGGGGGCCCGGCAGCTGGGCAAGCTGGAGCGGATACGGGCGCGGGCGCTGCTCGACGTGACGGTGGACGAGCCGAGTCCGCTGCCGATGCGGGGCGGCGCGGACGGGTTCGTCGCGCAGGTGTGGATGAGTGTGAAGGACCCGGTCGGCTGGCGTTCGATGCTGTACGAGCTGATCCGGCTGCCGTGGGGGATCGCGACGTTCACGATCACTCTCACGGGGTTGTTCGTGGCGTGGCCGGTGCTGCCGTACATCGTGCGGGGGCTGGCGAACGCGGACCGGGCGATGGTGCGGGCGCTGCTGTCGCCGTCGGACGAGCTGGAGCGGCGGATCGCGGAGCTGGAGTCGGACCGGGGTGTCGTGGTGGACACGGCGGCGGCCGATCTGCGGCGGATCGAGCGGGATCTGCACGACGGGGCGCAGGCCCGGCTGGTGAACCTGGCGATGGGGCTCGGGCTGGCGAAGGAGAAGCTGCTGGAGGGGCAGGCCGACGACGCCGTGGCCTCGATGGTGGCGGAGGCGCACGGCGAGGTGAAGCTGGCGCTCCAGGAGCTGCGGGATCTGGCGCGGGGCATCCATCCGGCGGTGCTGACCGACCGGGGCCTGGACGCGGCGCTGTCCTCGGTGGCCTCGCGGTGCACCGCCCCGGTGAAGGTGACGGTCGATCTCCCGGCGCGGCCCGCGGCGGCCATCGAGGGGATCGCGTACTTCACGGTCTCGGAGCTGCTCCAGAACGTCAGCAAGCACAGCGGGGCGAGGTCCGCGGCCGTGGACGTCTGGCGGTCCGACGACCGGCTGCTGATCCAGGTGTGGGACGACGGGCGCGGCGGCGCGAGCGTCGACGGCGGCACGGGGATCGCCGGCCTCGCGGAGCGGCTGGGCGCGGTCGACGGTCTCTTCGTGGTCGATTCCCCGGCGGGCGGGCCCACGACGATCACCGCGGAACTGCCCTGGCGGGACCGGTAGGCGGGGCGGGACCGAGGGCGGGGCCGAGGGGTGGGGTTAACCCCCGGAACCGGACGCCGACGGGCCGGATGGTTCGGGCGGCCGGGGGCGTGGAGGGTGGGAGTACGCCAGGTGGTGGCGCGCTCCGGTCGGAGTGCGGGTGAGGAGGAGTGGCGGTTATGGAATCCGCGTATGGGCAGGGGTACGGCGGCTGGGACGACGCAGCCGGGGCGGAACGGCGGCACCGGGTGCCGGCGGGGCTGCGGGCGCCGTTCGAGGGGCGTAGCTGGCGGGAGTTCGGCTATGTGATGCTCGGCTTCCCGATCGGCGTGCTGATGTTCACGTACGCGGTGACGATGCTGTCGGTCGGGGTGGGCCTGCTGGTCACGTTCCTCGGGGTGCCGGTGCTGGCGGCGGGGCTCGCGGGGTGCCGGGGGCTCGGGGCGATGGAGCGGGCGCGGGCGCGGGCGCTGCTCGGGGTGGAGGTGGCCGCGCCGGAGCCGTTGCGGGTGCGCAAGCGGGGGGCGCTGGCGTGGATGGGCGCCGTGCTGCGCAGCGGGTCGTCCTGGCGGCAGCTGCTGTACGCCGTGGTCCAGTTCCCGTGGTCGCTGTTCTCCTTCGTGGTCGCCCTGAACTTCTGGGCGTACGGCTGGGCGATGCTCACGTATCCGCTGTGGTTCTGGGTGTTCCCGATGTGGGTCGGACAGGACGGGGTGCAGCTGTACGGGGACGAGGGGCACGCCGTGTATCTCGACAACGCGTTCGAGGTGACCGTGACGGCGCTGGTGGGGCTGCTGTTCACGATGGCCACGCCGTGGATCGTGCGGGGGCTGACGACGGTGGACCGGGTGATGGTGTCGGCGTTGCTCGGGCCGTCCCGGCTGGGGGCGCGGGTGGTGGAGCTGGAGTCGGACCGGGGGGTCGTGGTGGACACGGCGGCGGCCGATCTGCGGCGCATCGAGCGGGATCTGCACGACGGGGCGCAGGCGCGGCTGGTGGCGCTGGCCATGGATCTGGGCGTGGCGAAGGAGAAGGTGACCGAGGATCCGCGCGAGGCGGCGCGGATGGTGGACTCGGCGCACGGCGAGGTGAAGACGGCGCTGCGGGAGCTGCGGGACCTGGCGCGGGGCATCCATCCGGCGGTGCTGACCGACCGTGGGCTGGACGCGGCGCTGTCCGCGGTGGCGGCCCGCTGCGCGGTGCCGGTGGTGGTGGAGGTGGATCTGCCCGCGCGGCCGGTGCCGGCGATCGAGGGGATCGTCTACTTCACGGTGTCCGAGCTGCTGCAGAACGTCAGCAAGCACGCGGGTGCTTCCCGGGCCGTGGTGGACGTGTGGAAGGTCGAGGGGCGGCTGATGCTCCAGGTCATCGACGACGGGAGGGGCGGCGCCGACATCGCGGCCGGGTCGGGGCTGGCCGGGCTGGCGGAGCGGTTGGGGGCCGTCGACGGGGTGCTGGTCGTGGACTCACCGGCCGGCGGACCCACCAGGGTCACGGCGGAGCTGCCCTGGCGGGCCTGATCGGGGCCCCCGGCCCCCCGGCCCGGCCGCTGGGGCGGGGGCGTGGCGTTCGGCGGCAGCGGGAGCGGGGGCGTGGCGTTCGGCGGCACTGCGGGCGGGACCACCAGGGCGCGTCCGGAGCGGAGGCTCCGGGCGCGCTTCGCCGTGTGGTGGGTGGCGGTGTCCCGGGGGCCGGGTCGCGGTGGCGCGGAGGCGCGGGTGGCCCGGCGGCCCGGCGGCTCCCAGGGTGCGGAGGCGCGAGGGCCTGGCAGCCCGGTGGCCCGGCGGCCCGGCGGCCCGGCGGCCCGGCGGCCCGGCGGCCCGGCGGCCCGGCGGCCCGGCGGCCCGGCGGCCCGGCGGCCCGGCGGCAAGGTGGCGCGGAGGCGCGGGGCGCTGAGGCGCGGGGCGCGGGGTTTTGGCAGCCCGGCGGACCGGGGGGCACCGTGGCGCGGAGGCGCGGAGGCCTGGCAGCCCGGTGGCGTAGGTGGCCCGGCGGTCCGATGGCGCGGGCGGCCCGGCAGCTCGGCGGACCGGCAGCCCACGTAGCACGGGCGCCCCGGCAGCCCGGCGGACCGGCAGCCCACGTAGCACGGGCGCCCCGGCAGCCCGGCGGACCGGCAGCGCACGTGGCACGGGCGCCCCGGCAGCCCGGCGGACCGGCAGCCCGGCGGACCGGCAGCGCACGTAGCACGGGCGCCCCGGCAGCCCGGCGGACCGGCAGCCCGGCAGCGCAGGTAACGCGGGCGGACCGGCAGCCCGGCGGACCGGCAGCGCAGGTAGCGCGGGCGCCCCGGCGGCGGTAACCGGCCAAGACGTGGCGGGGTTCTTGCGCGCGAGGGTGTCGGGGTGGCGTGGAGGGACCGGGATGCTGGGATGCTGGGGCCGTCGGGTGGGCCGGCCAGGATGACGGCCGGCTTCGGGCTTGCGGGGGGACGGGATCGTGGAGGACAAGGTGCGGGTGGTCATCGCCGAGGATTCGGTGCTGTTGCGGGAGGGCCTCACCCGGCTGCTGACCGACCGGGGGCACGAGGTCGTCGCGGGGGTCGGGGACGGCAACGCGCTGATCAAGACAATCGGGGAGTTCGCCGCGCAGGGGGAGCTGCCCGATGTCGTCGTCGCCGATGTGCGCATGCCGCCGACCCACACCGACGAAGGCGTCAGGGCCGCCGTGCAGCTGCGGAAGGAGCACCCGCGGCTGGGGGTGCTCGTGCTGTCGCAGTACGTGGAGGAGCGGTACGCCACCGAGCTGCTCGCCGGGTCCAGCCGGGGCGTCGGATATCTGCTGAAGGACCGGGTGGCGGACGTGCGGGAGTTCGTCGACGCGGTGGTGCGCGTGGCCGGCGGCGGCACCGCGCTCGACCCCGAGGTGGTGGCCCAGCTGCTGGGGCGCAGCCGTAAGCAGGATGTGCTCGCGGGGCTCACCCCGAGGGAGCGCGAGGTGCTGGGGCTGATGGCGGAGGGGCGGACCAACTCCGCGATCGCCCGGCAGCTGGTGGTGAGTGACGGTGCCGTCGAGAAGCACGTCAGCAATATCTTCCTGAAGCTCGGGCTGTCCCCGAGCGACGGGGACCACCGGAGGGTGCTGGCCGTCCTCACGTATCTGAATTCCTGACCGGCCCCACCTGCACGAAGTCCTGATGGCCCCGCCTGTACGAAGTCTGATGGGCCCCGCCTGTCTGACATTCTGACCGGCCTGGCATACCGGTCCCACCCGGCGCCTCCTACACTCGCCGCCCGTCCCCTACCGCCCCCGTCTCACCCCCCTAACACCAGCCGCCCGCCCCCTCTCCGCCCGACGCGCCCGACCCGCCGGTACTAGAACCGTCACTTCCGGGGGAGCGTCTTGGGTGGCGGTTCAGTGGGTGTGCGGGACGGGGTGGAGCGAGGGCGGCGAGGGGCCGAAAAAGCGCGTCGAACAGTCGAACGGTCAAGGGAAGGTCCGCAGCACCGACGTAGGGTTGGTCTCGGGAGGGCCGCTGGGACGGTCGTTCCCGGACAGCCGCCTCAAGGGAGGTCCAGTTCAGTGACCAGCCAGGTCAGCAGCCCAGCGGAGCAGGCCGACGAGGCCGTTCTGGGAGAGCTGGGGGAACAGCGCAAACCGACGGGGACCAAGGACGTCCGCCGCCTCGATCGGGTGATCATCCGGTTCGCGGGTGATTCGGGTGACGGTATGCAGCTCACCGGTGACCGTTTCACCTCCGAGACCGCCTCGTTCGGCAACGACCTGTCCACCCTGCCGAACTTCCCCGCCGAGATCCGCGCCCCCGCCGGCACCCTGCCCGGCGTCTCCAGCTTCCAGCTCCACTTCGCCGACCACGACATCCTCACCCCCGGCGACGCACCCGACGTCCTGGTCGCCATGAACCCCGCCGCCCTCAAAGCCAACATCACCGACATCCCCCGCGGCGCCGAGATCATCGTCAACACCGACGAATTCACCAAACGCGCCCTGCAGAAAGTCGGCTACACCACCAGCCCCCTCGACGACGGCTCCCTGGACGCCTACCACGTCCACCCCGTCCCCCTGACCACCCTCACCGTCGAGGCCCTCAAGGACTTCGACCTCACCCGCAAAGAAGCCGAACGCAGCAAGAACATGTTCGCGCTCGGCCTGCTGTCCTGGATGTACCACCGCCCCACCGAAGGCACCGAGAAGTTCCTCAAGACCAAGTTCGCCA